>CABUBY010000001.1 GCA_902489955.1 uncultured Collinsella sp.
CCTACGACCTCACCACTAAGACGGTTTCGGGCGCTAACGTGCAGCCGGGCGACTCTGAGTCCAGTGAGACCACGTCCTCCGGCAGCGAGTCCTCCGATTCCAACAATGAGACCGCATCCTCCGAGGACAAATCGTCCAGCCAGGAAGGCACCATCACTGACGACGACATTAACAAACTCAATAGCTAGTTATTGCTAGGGGTGGTGTCTCCTATACGTTGGAAAGGACACCTCTTCACGGTTTCAACACGCACTGCCGGGCTTCCCCAATAGGGGAGCCCGGCTTTTTCATCCCAATAAAACCAGCAGGTCAAAGCCAATTTTCGGGACCAAATACAAAGCCGCCGACGCCCTCCCATAGCGCACTTTGCCACGGAAAAGTGCGAGACTTCGGTATGCGGTATCAAGCAATCGTTATTCGGGTCTTTAGGAATCCGCGTGATTAAATGCACGGCAATGGGTACATAGCCAGTACAGTAAGTCCCCGAGGCAGATTGGAGCCACGTATGGATATCAAGGTTTCTGGACGCAAGACGACGGTAACCGATGCTCTGCGTGCGCATGTGGATGAGAAGATCGGCGAGGCGCTCAAGGTTTTCGATATCGAGCCCATGACGGTCGACGTTGTACTTCGCTATGAGAAGAACCCCTCGAACCCCAACCCGGCAATCGTCGAGGTTACGGTTCGTGCCCGCGGTTCGGTGATTCGCGTTGCCGAGCACGGTGCAGATATGTACGCCGCCATCGACCTCTCCGCCGATAAGGTCACCCGCCAGCTGCGCAAGTTCAAGACCAAGGTCGTGGACAACCGCCAGGGCGGTGCCAGCGCCGCGGATGTCGCGCCGGTCGAGCGCGTCGAGGATCTGGCCGACCTGCTGCTGCCCGAGGAGGAGGACGACCTGCTCGTCCGCGAGAAGGTCATCGATGTCACCCCGATGACCGAGGAGCAGGCGCTGGTGCAGACCGATCTGCTGGGCCACGACTTCTACGTGTTCGAGAACGCGACGACCGGTCTCATCAATGTGGTGTATCACCGTAAGAATGGTGGATATGGCATCATCAAGCCCCGCATCGAAACACTTGACGAGTAAAATACGTTAACTTGCATGAGTTAACGGTTGGCGGCCATCCCATGCGGGTGGCCGCCTTTTTTACGTAAGGAGTCGCTTTGATGGACAAGGCTGCATCTACCGGCCATTCTGACCGCTGCCGCATCGTCGTCGATACCTGCTGCGACTTTAGCCCCGAGGTCGCCGCGAACCTCGATGTCGATATCCTGGGTTTCCCCTTCATTATCGATGGCGAAGAGCGCACGGACGACATCTGGTCGAGCATCACACCCAAGGAGTTCTACGACCGCATGCGCGCCGGTGCCCGCGTGTCCACCTCGGCTGTGTCGCTCGGTCGCTATATCGAGTTCTTTACCGAGTGCGCCAAAGAGGGCACGCCCACGGTCTACCTGTGCTTTACCTCGGCGTTGTCGTCGAGCTACAACTCCGCGTGCCAGGCGGCGGACGCCGTGCGCGCCGAGTATCCCAACTTTGAGCTCTACGTGGTCGACAACGCTCTGCCCTGCGCGACCGGCGCGCTCTTGGCGCTCGAGGCCGTGCGCCAGCGTTCGGCGGGACTGACCGCCAAGCAGCTGGTCGATTGGGCAAACGAGGCAAAGACCTACGTCCACGGCTACTTTACGCTCGAGAGCTTCGACGCACTGGCTGCCGGCGGCCGCATTCCGCCCGCGGCGGCGCAGCTCACGGCAAAGCTCGATGTCAAGCCCGAGCTCTCCTACGACCTTGCCGGCTCGCTGTCGCTGATCGGCGTCAACCGCGGCCGCAAGAAGGCGCTCAAGTCCATCCTCAAGTCGTTCCGCGAGAACTACGTGCCCGACCGCACCATGCCCATCGCCATCATGACGGCCGATGCCGAAAAGGACGGTGACTGGCTCGAAGCCGCCATCCGCAAGGAGGAGGGCTGCGCCGACGTCACGATCATTCGCAGCTCCGTGGGCCCCACCATTGGCTCGCACGTGGGCCCCGGCATGGTGGCCTGCGCGTTTTGGGGTAAGAACCGCGCCGACAAGGCGTCGCTTTCCGACCGCATCGCCCGCCGCGTGCGCGGCCAGTAGGCAAGCGCTGCGTCCGTAATCGCCCTCGACTCACAGCCCAAACGCTGGCACCGAGTATTCAACCTGGTAATAACACCCAACCTAAAAGGAAAGGTTTCATGGCAAACAAGCTCTCTGTCGCATTTATCGGCACCGGAATCATGGGTGCCCCCATCGCCGGCCACATCCTGGATGCCGGCTATCCCGTCACGGTCAACAACCGCACCAAGTCCAAGGCCGCCGCGCTTATCGAGCGCGGTGCCGCCTGGGCCGATACACCGGCCGACGCCGTGGCGAACGCCGATGTCGTCTTTACCATGGTGGGTTATCCCTCCGAGGTCGAGGAGCTCTACCTGGCGGGCGACGGCCTGCTCGCGTGCACCAAGCCGGGCGCGGTCTTGATCGACCTCACCACGAGCTCGCCCGAGCTCGCCCGTGACATTGCCGAGGCCGCCCAGGTCTCGGGCCGCATGGCGTTTGACTGCCCCGTCACCGGTGGCGAGTCGGGAGCTATCGCCGGCACGCTCACGGCTATCGTGGGCGCCACCGAGAACGACATCGCTCCGGTTCGCGATATCCTTTCCACCTTTGCGGCAACCATCTGCTGCTTCGACGGCGCCGGCAAGGGCCAGGCTGCCAAGCTCGCCAACCAGGTGTCGCTGGGCGCCTGCATGGTCGGCATGGCAGACGCCATGGCATTTGCCGAGCTGAGCGGCCTTGACCTGGAGAAGACCCGTCAGATGATCCTGGGCGGCACCGGCAAGTCCGGCGCTATGGAGAGCCTGGCGCCCAAGGCGCTCGACGGCGACTACAAGCCCGGCTTTATGGTCGAGCACTTCATCAAGGACCTGCGCTTGGCGCTCGCCTATGCCGACGACCGCGAGCTTGCACTGCCCGGCGCCGACGTGGCCTTTACGCTCTACGACATGCTCGACGCCATCGGTGGTGCCAAGCTGGGCACCCAGGCCATCACGGTCCTCTATAAGGAGGAGGCCGATGCCATCGCCGCCGGTCTGGACTGGTCGCAGTATCGTCCCGAGGAGCATGGCGCTCACGAGGACGGCTGCGGTTGCGGCGAGCACGGCGACGACCATGAGTGCGGTTGCGGCGAGCACGGCGAGGACCACGAGTGCTGCGGTGGCCACGGCCATGACGACGGCCACGAGTGCTGCTGCGGCCACCATCACGGGGAGTAGCGCCTATGAGCTGGACGTTCGTGGTGCTTGCGCTGGTGCTCTTTCTCTTTGCGATCTACATTGGCTTTTTGTGCGGCCAGTGGGCGTGCGAAAAGCGCGTCATCACCAAGCGCGACTACTGGATTGCCAACTTTGCGGGAGCGGCGGCAGTCGTCCTGCTGACCTGGGTGTTCTCACTGTTCCCGCTGGTGCAGTTTGCGCCGATCGGCTGGCTCGGCGGCTTTATCGCCGGCCTTAAGATGAGCTTTGGCGAGTCCGTCGGTCCGTGGCGCAAGCACGACGAGGTCTTTAACGTCAACAAGGCTCACCGTGCCGCCGCCGACGCGGGCGACGCCGAGGAACGCCGCCGTGCGCGTCGCAATGGCGCGGCCGATCGACAGCTCATCTCGGTCACCGATGACAGCAAGGGTGCTGGCAAGCACGCTAAGAAATAGTAAGAAGAGGTAACTATGGCAGAAAACAAAGACGAACAGCTCACCGACGAGGAGCTGGCACAGCTTCAGCTGGCAGAGGAGAACGAGAACGCCGTCGACCGTCTGGTCAAGGAACTCGGCTGCCCCACGCGCCGCATCCGCCAGTTTGCCACCCGCGTGCTGCACCTGCTTGCCGAGCGCGATCCGCAGCGCGTCGTGCCCTGCGTGCCCGCGCTGATCGAGGCGCTCGACCGCCCCGAGGCTCAGACCCGCTGGGAGGCCCTCGATGCCCTGACGGCGCTCGCCACCACCTGCCCCGAGCAGCTGGGCGATGCCTTTGAGGGTGCCGAGACCGCACTGTTCGACGAGATCTCCTCCACGCTGCGCTATGCTGCCTTCCGCCTGCTGTGCGTGTGGGGCGCCACGAGCGTCGAGCGTTCGCGCGAGGCTTGGCCCATCCTGGACGAGGCCATCCAGTGCTACCACGGCGACCTCGAGTATCGCGACATGCTCGGTTGCCTGTACGAGTTTGGCCAGGGCGAGATCGACGCCGAGGTCGCCGAGAAGCTTGCGCTGCGCCTTAAGTTCGATGCCGAGAACGGCAAGGGCAGCTATCTCAAGGCCCGTTCGAGCGAGATTTGCGAAATGCTTGTTAAACGTTTTGGCCTGGATCTCTCCAAAAAGAAGAAGCGTGCTAGCGTTAAAAAATCTGACGACGCCGAAGACGAGGAGTAACAGATTATGGCGCACGATGTAGTCCTGATTCCCGGTGACGGTATCGGTCCCGAGATTACGCAGGCCATGCGCCGCGTGGTCGAGGCTGCCGGTGTCCAGATTAACTGGAACGTCCAGGAGGCCGGTGCCGGCGTCATGGACGAGTTTGGCACGCCGCTGCCCCAACACGTGCTCGATGCGGTCGCCGAGACCAAGGTTGCCATCAAGGGCCCCATCACCACGCCGGTCGGCACGGGTTTCCGCAGCGTTAACGTCGCCCTGCGCAAACACTTCGACCTGTATGCCTGCGTGCGCCCCTGCCTGTCGCAGCCGGGCGACGGCTCGCGCTTCCGCGACGTCGACCTGGTCATCGTGCGCGAGAACACCGAGGATCTCTACGCCGGCATCGAGTTCGATGAGGGCGCTGCCGAGGTCGAGGAGCTCTCGCAGCTCGTCGAGCGCTCGGGCCAGAAGACCTTCGCCGCGGATTCCGCCATCTCGATCAAGCCCATCTCCATCGCCAAGAGCCGCCGCATTGTGGAGTATGCCTTTGAGTATGCCCGCCGCTGCGGCCGCAAAAAGGTGACGGCCGTGCATAAGGCCAACATCATGAAGGCGACCGATGGCCTGTTCCTGCGCGTTGCGCGCGAGGTGGCCGCCAACTATCCCGATATCGAGTTCAACGACAAGATTGTCGATGCCACCTGCATGGGCCTGGTCCAGAACCCCAACGACTTCGATGTCCTGGTGCTGCCCAACCTGTACGGCGACATCGTGAGTGACCTGTGCGCCGGCCTGGTGGGCGGCTTGGGTATGGCCCCCGGCTCCAACATCGGTGCCGACTGCGCAATCTTTGAGGCAACGCACGGCTCCGCGCCCGATATCGCGGGCCAGGATATCGCTAACCCCACGGCCGAGATTCTGTCTGCGGCTATGATGCTCGATCACCTGGGCGAGAACGACGCGGCCAATCGCATTCGCGCCGCCGTTTCTACCACGCTCGACGAGGGTGAGCAGGTTACCGGCGACGTTCGTCGTGCCCAGACCGGCTCCGTTGAGGGCGCTGTGGGCACGCAGGCCTTTGCCGATGCCGTTATCGCGCACCTGGCCTAAGGCATGCAGACTGCAAACGCCTAAATAGTACTTAAGTGTTTGCGTATAACCTAAGAATCAATACGCCCGGCGCTCTGTCGGGCGTATTCTATTGAGGACTATGTTTCCTAACAAGGAGTAACTGATATGGGTCTGATTCAAAAGAAGGACGAGAAGGACGAGATCGACGGCATCCAGATCATCGAGCGCGGCGAAGGCCCCGACGGTGACGAGGACGAGAAGATCGATCTGGTCGCAGGTACGTCTGCCGAGCACATTGCTGCCGGCACGACCGCCGAGGAGGAGGACGCCCGCCTGGAGGCTCAGATTGCCGCGGATGCCGCCGACGAGAACCTCATGCCTGAGGAGCAGGACGAGGACGATGACTCCGACGTGGACGACAGCGCATCCAAGCACAAGAAGACGATCATTGCCGCCTTTGTGGTCGCCATCGTGATCGCTGCTGTGGTCGGCTTCTTTATTGGCAACGGTGGTTTTGGCGGCAAGGGCGTCGGCTCGGCGACCCTCACCGAGGGCCAGCTCGATTCGACCGTGGCAAGCTACAGCTACAACGGCAAGAAGAGCGACATCACCGCGCGCGAGGCCATCGAGAGCCAGTACAGCCTTGATACCGTCAAGGATAGCGATGGCAACTACACCGCTCCCTCTGCCGACGTTATCCTGTCCTACGTGCGCAACCAGATTCTGCTGGACGCTGCCGAGGATGAGGGCATTACCGTCTCTTCTAAGGAGATGAAGGAGTACGCCGAGGATTCCATCGGCACTTCGGACTACAAGACCATGGCCACGCAGTATGGCGTGTCCAAGGACCAGGCCAAGCAGATCGTCCGCCAGTCCGCGACGCTGCAGAAGCTCTACAAGAAGAAGGTGAGCGATAGCTCCGCAAGCATGCCGATCGCTCCGACCGAGCCTTCTGACGGCAACGAGGACACCGCGAGCAAGGACTACGCCGATTACATCATCAACCTTGCCGGTGACGAGTGGGATAGCAAGAAGGGTACCTGGAAGGACAAGGACAGCACCTACGCTAAGGCCTTCGCTGACGATGCCTTTACGGCCGATAGCGCTACCTATAAGCAGGCCATGACCGCCTATTACACCGCCTACCAGCAGTACTCTTCGCAGGCTTCGAGCGCCAGCTCCAAGTGGACCGAGTACGCCAACGGCCTCTACGCCAAGGCCAATATCAGCATCTACGGCCTGTTTGCGTAAAGATTTGTCTGAGCCACCGAGCGCGTAGCCGAAATATCTGAATAGCCCGCTAGAACGGATGTTGTTCTAGCGGGCTATTTGCGTTTAGGCGCTGGTGGCTAAATTATGCCTATGAATCTTTAAGTCCAAAAAGATTATCGGCTTCATCGTCAGGCATATATTCCAGCACATCGCCCGGTTGGCAGTCGAGTGCCCGGCATATCGCGTCAAGAGTTGAAAAGCGCACGGCAGAAACCTTGCCCGTCTTGATGCGCGACATATTGACCTGGGAGATGCCCACACGTTCCGCAAGCTCTTTGGATGAGATCTTGCGTTCGGCGAGCATGCGGTCAAGCCGCAGAATAATCATGGATTCCCCCTAGAGCAACTCGTCATCTTGTTTTTGCAGGATATACCCGTAGCGGAAGATGCTGGCAATCAGGCAAATAATCAGGCCTGCAAAGAGCATAGAGGGCTCGAATAACTGGCCGACGAACGCATCCGTAAAGCTGCCACCAAATCCTGAGAGTATCATTCCCGTGATTACGGCACCAAGAAGCCTCACGGCAACGCCGCCGATAAGGAATAAATGTCCTACTCGACGAAGTGTGTGGTTACATTCAAGGTCAAAGGGCCTGCCTTCCTTTTCAATGTTGAAGAAAAGCCTGCGCACGCTTAGCGCGATGGTAAGCGCAAGGCATGTCATCAAGAGGCTCCCTAGGGCAGTGTGACCATCGTGTGCGACGAGCATAAGTGGGGCCTGCGCATCGGTACCGACGATAGCAAGGCACGGCCCTTCGCCGCCTTGAAGTTCTACGGATTGGAGACACGACCCTTGGGAGAGGCTAGGCAATACGAGTAGAAGGTCAATCGCAATGACTGCGAGAAGTCCCAGAGCGAGCGCGGTGGTAATGCAGATCGTGGCCCATTTGCAGATGCGAGCGAGCTTCCTCAGTTTGGCTATCGTCTGTTCGCGGCTGATGGTTTCATTCGATATAGATGCGTTTCGATGGACCATAACCCCTCCAATCGGCGTTTTGTATGATACTTGTATCATATCATAATTAACGATAAACGATAAATAATTACTGATAATGAGTAAGTAATGATTGAAAACGATTAGCGTGAGCTATTAGCTCATTTTGGATGCTGGAGTTTGGCGCGCGGGGGATGAGGACAAATGCCAAAACTTCCCGTGATCGTTCTCGTGATTGCGCAAGCGCTCCATTGTGTTTCCCTAATTCATCTGGGAAAACAACTGCAAACGATTGCAAGTAACCGGTGAACGGTCGAAAACGACCGTTCGCCGATAATCTCAAAACTGGTTCAGACTGGTATTAAGTCAAAAAGACCAATTCACATATCTTCACAATGACCTGCAATTTTTCTACACGCTATTTTTAGCCGCCCTGCGTTGTTTAGACACGGGAAAAGATCCGATCTTTTGCCAAAGCATTTCGAAACGGTTTCAAAACCGCAGGTAGATGTGTTAACGACCGGTAAACGGTCGAAATATCACCGTGAGCGGTGCAAAAACGTTTTACTGTATGAATCAACGAAAGCGACCTCTTCTGGGGTGATATAGTGACAACAACACGTCACGTGGTTACTACCAGTTGAGAAACCATTGGTCTTCAAAGAACGCTTTCCAAGAAGCTTTAAGGGCGAGCGCCCGCTGGCTTCCGAAAATCATCGGACTCAGATCGTACACACCTTCGGAAGGGAAATTTGAATGGTTGGCTTTATTCTTACCGGTCATGGACAGTTCGCACCCGGTCTCGCAAGCGCTATCGCTATGGTTGCCGGTGACCAGCCCGCTTTTACCGTCGTTCCTTTTGAGGGCGACCAGGCTGCTTCCTACGGTGAGGATCTCCGCGCCGCTATTACCGCCATGCGCGAGGAGTGCGATGGCGTGCTCGTCTTTACCGACCTGCTTGGCGGCACCCCGTTTAACCAGTCGATGATGATTGCCCAGGATGTCGACAACGTCGAGGTTCTGACCGGCACTAACCTCCCCATGGTTATTGAGCTTCTGTTCCTCCGCGGCAATGCCACGCTCGCCGAGCTTGGCGAGCAGGCAGTGACCGTTGGCCAGACGGGCATCACCGCCCAGACGGTCGCATCCGTTGCCGGCTCCGACGAAGAGGATATCTTCGGCGACGAGGACGGCATCTAATGGCCGATTTCGGAGCCAACGTCCTGAGCTCCTCGGTCGCTCTTTTAGGCCTGCTTGTCATCATGGGCTTGATTTACACCATCTGGTCGCAAATCAACATGAAGAAGAAGCAGAAGTACTTCAAGGAGCTGCACACCGAGCTCAAGCCGGGTCAGGAGGTTCTTTTCGCCGGCGGTATCTACGGAACCGTCAAGGGCATCGAAGGCGAGAAGGTCCAGATCAAAGTTCGATCCGGAGCCGTCGTAGATGTTTCGCGTTACGCGATTCAGGAGATCAAGTAACTGTCGTCAGCAAATAGCGAAAGGAAGCTGATCAACATGGCAGAACCCAACATTCTTCTTACCCGCATCGATAACCGACTGATTCATGGTCAGGTTGCCACCCAGTGGAACTCCACTCTGGGCTCCAACCTCATCCTCGTCGCCAACGACGACGTGTCAACCAATACCATGCGCCAGAACCTCATGAAGATGGCCGCTCCCGCCGGCGTCGCTACGCGTTTCTTCTCCCTGCAGAAGACCATCGACGTCATCGGCAAGGCGAGCCCGCGCCAGAAGATCTTCATCGTGGCCGAAACACCGGAAGACGTGCTTACGCTCGTCAAGGGCGGTGTACCTATAAAGAAGGTAAACATCGGCAACATGCACATGTCGGAAGGAAAGCGCCAAGTCGCCACCTCCGTCGCAGTTAACGACGAGGATGTCGCTGCGTTTAAAGAGCTGCAGGAATTGGGGGTGGAGCTGGAGATCAGGCGCGTTCCGAGCACGCCTGTTGAGGACACGAGCAAGCTCTTCTCGTAATCCTCGTGATCCACATTGTCAGGAGTGAAACCCTGACGTTCTGTACGTGATATCAAAAGTGCGTACATACATTTTGAAAGGAGGAGCAAGATGGAATACTCGATCATCCAGGTCGCTCTGGTCTTCATCGTCACGTTCGTCGCGGCAATCGACCAGTTCAACTTCCTCGAGTCTCTCTATCAGCCCATCGTCACCGGCGCCGTCATCGGTCTTATCCTTGGCGACCTCAACACCGGTCTTCTCGTGGGTGGTACCTATCAGCTCATGACGATTGGCAACATGCCGATCGGAGGCGCTCAGCCGCCTAACGCCGTCATCGGCGGCATCATGGCAGCCGTTCTCGCAATCGCCACGGGCCTCGAGCCCAACGCGGCAGTCGGCCTTGCCATTCCGTTCGCTCTGCTTGGTCAGCTCGGCGTTACCCTGGTCTTCACGCTTATGTCGCCGCTCATGTCCTCCGCGGACAACATGGCTCACAACGCTGACACCAAGGGTATCGAGCGTCTGAACTACTTCGCCATGGCTCTGCTCGGCCTGATCTTCGCTATCGTCGTCACCCTGTTCTTCATCGCTGGCGCTACCATCGGTCAGACCATCGCTTCCGCCATCCCGGCTTGGCTGCAGACCGGTCTCTCCGCTGCAGGCGGCATGATGCGCTTCGTCGGCTTCGCCGTCCTGCTCAAGGTTATGATGAACCGCGATATGTGGGGCTTCTTCCTCATGGGCTTTGGCCTCGCGATCATCACCGTTGCCAACGATTCTCTGGCAACTCCTGCTCTGCTCATCCTCGCTCTCATCGGCTTCGGCATCGCTTTCTGGGACTTCCAGCAGCAGACCGAGCTGAAGGGTGCAGTTGTTTCTGACGGAGGTGACTTCGAAGATGGCATCTAATGAGTATGTGATCCCGGAGCACTACGAGGATCTCACTCCTGCTCCGCAGCTCGACCAGAAGACCCTCAACAAGATGGCTTGGCGCTCCTGCTTCCTGCAGGCCTCGTTCAACTACGAGCGTATGCAGGCCGCTGGCTGGCTCTACTCCATCATCCCCGGTCTGGAGAAGATCCACACCAACAAGAACGACCTCGCGGCTTCCATGAGCCACAACCTGGAGTTCTTCAATACTCACCCGTTCCTCGTCACCTTTGTTATGGGCATCGTGCTTTCGCTCGAGCAGAACAAGGTTGACATCCCCACGATTCGCGCCGTCCGCGTCGCCGCAATGGGCCCGCTCGGTGGTATCGGTGACGCCCTGTTCTGGCTGACGCTCGTGCCTATCACGGCTGGCATCACCTCCAACATGGCCATCAACGGCAACGCCGCTGCGCCGATCATCTTCCTGGTGATCTTCAACGCCGTCCAGTTCGCACTGCGCTTCTGGCTCATGAACTGGTCCTACAAGCTTGGCACCAGCGCTATTGACGCTCTGACCGCCAACATGCAGGCCTTCACGCGCGCCGCTTCCATCATGGGTGTCTTCGTCGTCGGTTGCCTGGTCGTCACTATGGGTGGCACCCAGATCAACCTCCAGATTCCCAACGGCACCACCCGTGGCCTCTCCGCTACTACCGTGATCGTCTCCGAGAAGGAGGCCGAGAACTTCACCGGTATGGAGGGCATCGATACCGAGACCGCTGAGGCCGGTACCATCGCCATGACCGATAAGGACGGCAACGCCCTCACCGCTTCCGATGCCGACGGCAACGCTGTCGAGTGCGGCGTCACCGATCTGGGCAACGGCATGGAGTCCGTGACCTACGGCACCGTTACCGAGGATCCGGTCAACTTCTCTGTTGCCGATACCCTCAACACCATCGTCCCGAAGCTTGTCCCGCTTATGCTTACGCTGCTGCTTTACTACATGTTCGCTAAGCACAGCTGGACCCCGACCAAGGGCATTCTGCTGCTCTTCGTCCTGGGCATCCTGGGCGCTGGCCCGCTTGGTCTCTGGCCGAGCATCTGGTAAGGCTCTAGCTTGAGGGGTGTGTCCCTACGCGGCTCACACCCCGACCCCTTAAGCCATGTGTATGTTAAAAGCCGCGTGCTCGAAAGAGCGCGCGGCTTTTGTTTTCTTGATGATTCGGATGTGGCAGACAGATAATGTTAACCACCCAAGGTAGTAGCCGAGTTTGAGAAAATGGGAGGATAGGATGGCGATCGGGGCGCGTAAGCAACCGCTGTACGATCAGCTGGTCGATATTCTGACCGAAAAGATTGACCATGAATATCGTGCCGGTGACATGATTCCTTCCGAGCGCGAACTTTCGGAGCGCTATGGTCTCTCGCGCACTACGGTACGCCTGGCTCTGCAGGAACTGGAGCGTTTAGGACTGGTGGTTCGGCAGCACGGTCGCGGTACCTTTGTGACCGACCGTTCGGCAAAGGCAACCAATCTTATGCAGTCCTACAGCTTTACCGAACAGATGCGCGCGATGGGTCGCGACCCCGAGACCACGATTCTCGAGTTTTGCGAGATGGAGGCCGATAAGAATCTAGCCGAGCATATGGGATTGCATATCGGTGATCGCATTTTTAAGCTCAAGCGCCTTCGTTCTGCCGACAACATGCCCATGATGGTCGAACGCAGCTATCTGCCGGTTCGTCAATTTCTGTCCCTAAAGCGACCACTGCTGGAGAGTAAGCCGCTTTACGATGTGATTGAGCAGGACTTTCAGCAAAAGATTCGCGTGGCCGAAGAGGAGTTCTATGCGAGCATAGCCCGTCCCACCGATGCCCACCTTTTGGCAATTGTCGAGGGGTCGCCTGTGCTCGATTTGGTCAGGACTACGTATAACGAGTCAAACGAGGTTGTGGAGTATACGCTCTCGGTTGCTCGTGCCGATCAGTTTAAATACAAGGTTTACCACCAGCGTAGCAACTAGTGTTCGCATCGTTTCCATATGGTGATTCCTTGCAATTAACTGGTTACTACCAGATAACCAACCGAAGTGTATAATTGCACGTCAGAGGATTACTTCTAGAGAGAGGTATTAGAAATGTTCGAGAAGAGTGTCGAGGAGCTCACCGAGCTCGGCGCCCAGATCACCACGGCCGAGATTGCTCAGCAGCCCGAGCTTTGGCGTGATACGCTCAACATCTATCGTGAGAACAAGGAGGCCATCGAGGCCTTTCTGGCCGAGGCTCGCGCTATGGGCGAGGGCCGTCTGTCCGTTGTCTTCACCGGTGCCGGTACGTCTGACTACGTTGGCGATACCTGCGCCCCGTACCTGCGTCACGCTGGCAACACTGATCTCTACGACTTTAAGCCCATTGCCACGACCGACATCGTGAGCGCCCCGCGCGACTTCCTGCGTGCCGAGGATCCCACGCTCGTGGTTTCCTTTGCCCGCTCTGGCAACAGCCCCGAGAGCCTTGCCGCCGTTGCCGTTGCCAAGGAGCTTGTCCACAACGTCAAATTCCTCAACATCACCTGCGCTCCCGAGGGCAAGCTCGCCGTCGAGTCTGCCGATGATCCCAACGCGCTGACGCTGCTCATTCCGCGCGCCAACGACAAGGGCTTCGCCATGACCGGTTCTTATTCCTGCATGACCCTGCTCGCCACCCTTATTTTCGACACTGCCTCTGACGAGCAGAAGGCCGAGTGGGTCGAGACGATTGCCAAGATGGGCGAGGAGGTCATCTCCCGTGAGCCCGAGATCGCCGATTACCTCGCTGGAGACTTTAACCGCGTGACCTACTTGGGTTCTGGCTCCTTCGGTGGCCTTGCCCAGGAGAGCCAGCTCAAGATCCTCGAGCTCGCTCACGGTCTGGTCGCCACTTCTTACGACACCTCCATGGGCTATCGTCATGGACCCAAGTCCTTCGTCGACGACAAGACCCTCGTGTTCGTGTTCGTCAACAACGACGCCTACACCCGTCAGTACGACATCGACATCCTCAACGAGATCGGTGGCGACGAGATCGCTCAGCACACCATCGCCGTTCAGCAGGATGGCGCTACTGTCTACGAGGGTGAGTCCTTCACCTTTAAGGGCTACGAGGCACTTCCCGAGGGCTACCTTGCTCTGCCGTTCGTGATGTTTGCCCAGGCTATCAGCCTGCTTAACTCTGTGCGCGTGGGCAACACGCCCGACACGCCGAGCCCCACCGGCACGGTCAACCGCGTGGTCAAGGGCGTGACGATTCACCCCTTCACCGCTTAATCGCGTCCCCCTGTAAGGGCGCCCGTCCGCTCATAACGGCGGGCGGGCGCTTTTTGTTTTACGTGAGCTGGGTATAAACATCACCACAGTCAACTGCTTTAGAAGTGAGGAGTACATATGAGCACGTACGCAATTAAGGCTGACAAGTTCTTCTTGCCGGCAGGCCCGCAACAAGGCGGCTATCTTATGATCGAGGACGGCGTCTTTGGCGCTTGGCAGGCCGACGAGCCCTCCTGCGAGATCAAGGACTACACGGGATCGTGGATCGCGCCGGGCATGGTCGACACCCACATCCATGGCTTCTATAACCATTCGACTACCGATAACGATCCCGAGGGCATCGATATCAGCTCGACCGAGCTCGCCCGTCGCGGTACCACCAGCTGGCTGCCCACGACGTTCACCGATGGCGTCGAGCAGATCAAGGACGCCTGCGCCGCCATCGCTCAGGCGGACGAGGGCCGTGGCCCCGACTTCTGCGGTGCTCGCATTCAGGGCATCTACCTGGAGGGCCCTTTCTTTACCATGAAGCACGTGGGCGCGCAGAACCCCGCTTATCTTATCGATCCCTCCGAGGAGGTCTTCGATCAGTGGCAGGAGGCTGCGGGCGGTCGCATCGTTAAGAGCGCCATGGCGGCCGAGCACGACGGTGCCGCTGCTTATGCGGCTGCTCTGAACGCCAAGGGTGTGGTGACCAGCATCGGTCACTCCGACGCCACCTACGATGAGTGCATCGCCGCCATCAACGCCGGTGCCAGCTGCTTTACGCATACCTATAACGGCCAGCGCGGACTGCATCACCGTGAGCCCGGTGTTGTGGGTGCTGCCATGTCCACGCCCGAGACCTACGCCGAGATCATCTGTGACGGCAAGCACGTAAACCCTGGCGCTATCAAGGCGCTGCTGCAGGCAAAGGGCTGGCAGCATACGGTGCTCATCACCGACTGCCTGGGTTGCGGCGGCATGCCCGAGGGCAGCTACACCAGTGGCGGCATGGACGTCATCATGAAGGACAACCTGTGCTGGCTCGCCGACGGCAAGAGCATTGCCGGCTCGGTGCTCACGCTTGCCCAGGGCGTCAAGAACATCGTCGACTGGGGCATCGCCAGTGCCGATATCGCCATTCGCATGGCAACCGAGGTGCCGGCACGCTCCGTGCACATCGAGGATAAGTGCGGCAGCATCATGCCGGGTCGCGACGCCGACTTTGTCGTGTTCGACCATGAGCTCACCCTCGTCGAGACGTATGTTGGCGGTCAGAGCGTCGGTAACGCCTTTACCGAGTAACGATAGAAAAAGACGGCGGGCCCGAATCTGCTCGGACCCGCCGCATGGGTTAAACGCTCAAAAGTACCTTCACAGTTACAGCTTGTTAGCGATCTTCTTTACCGTGCGCTTAACGCCGGCCACCAGGCCTCCTGCAGGATGCTCCTTCTCGTATGCGAGGCGCTTCTCGCGCTTGGCGTACTCTTCGACGATGATATCGCCATACTCGTCTTCGATCTTGTCGAAGAAGTCGACGGCGCCCTTAATTTCCTCAGCGGTCGGGTGTCCCTTTTGGACACCGCCGGTGAGTTTGAACGGCCCCCACGTATCAAAGCCGGGACAGCCGTAGACACCCATAAAGATGGCCTGCCTCATGCGGCAGATGCCATCGATATCCTTGCCGTACCACTTGTTTTTGCCACCGTAGGTCATAAGGCCAAACACCTTGTCCTGCGGCTGCAGCACGTTAGTGAGCACGCGTGCCATATCCTTGTCGATCTCGGAGTAATAGATGCCCGTGGCGACACCGATCAGATGATATTCGTGCAGGTTGGGATACTCGTTTTTGCCGAGCGCCTTGACATCGAGGGTATCGATCTCGGGGTGTGCCTCGACGATGGCGTCCACGAGCTTTTTCGTATTGCCGTGATGGCGCGAGGCGTAGAGGATGATGGTTCGCATAAGAAGGCCTTCCAGCTGTAATTGCATCAATGTCTGTATGGTACCCCGTTGCATGGCTGGGATACCGGACACATCGTTGAGCGTGCGGGTTTGTCCTTTGGTCAGGGCCGAGACGGATACTTGCGAGCAAAAGCAGTTGTTCGAAAGGATGGGCAATGGAATGCGCTCTCTCCAACGATTCGATTTCTATTAAGGTGTCCACGGCTGGTGGTTCGTTTACCTCGATTGAGGCCGGAGGCCGCGAGTACTTGTGGCAGGGCGATCCCGCCGTGTGGTCCGGCCAGGCACCGATTTGCTTCCCGATTTGCGGAGGCCTGCGCGATGGCAGCGCCATGACGTTTGCCGGGCATCATGTAAAGCTCGCTCGCCACGGGTTTGCGCGCAAACAGGAGTGGAAGCTGCTGAGCCAAAGCGCAAACGAGCTGGCTATGTGCCTGGCTTCGGAGGATAACGCCGCGCTGCTGAGAGATTATCCCTACCCGTTTAAGCTTGTCGCTCGTTATACGCTCGAGGACGCTGCCGTGCGCGTTTCCTATGAGGTGACCAACGAGGGCACCGAGGACATGCCGTTCTTTATCGGTGGACACCCCGGCTTTAGGTGCCCGCTCGACGAGGGCGAGGCCTACACGGACTACGAGTTGCGCTTCGAGAAAGACGAGGATGCGGAGCTTTGCACCGCCGTACCCTCGACTGGCTTGATTGATGTTGCTAACCGTTCAAAGAACCCCATGGTGGGAAAGACGCTGCCCCTGTCGCATGAGCTCTTCGATTTTGCGGAGACCATCTTTGACGTGCTCGAGAGTCGTCAGGTCACGCTTTCCAAGAAGGGCGAGGACAAGGGCGTTCGCTTGAGTTTTGAGGGTTTCCCGTACCTCATCGTGTGGAGTAAGCCCGAGGGCGATTTTGTGGCAGTTGAGCCCTGGGGCGGCCTCTCGACCTGCTCCGATGAGGACGACGTACTTGAGCATAAGCGCGGCTGCCTTGTCGCCAAGCCCAAGGAGACCGTCGTTCGCTCGTTCACGATTGAGATTCTGTAATTCCGTTTTGTCGACTCGTATCGCGAGGCACAAGGAGCCCGCGAGATAAGGAGCTAAAATGATCCTCACCGTTACGATGAACCCGTCTGTCGATACGCGCTATCAGCTCGATGAGCTCGTCATCGACGACGTCAACCGTGTGACGCCCGAAAAGACCGCCGGCGGCAAGGGTCTCAACGTGGCCCGTGTGCTGGGCCAGCTGGGCGACGACGTTGTGGCAACCGGTCTACTCGGTGGCCATATGGGCGCCTATATGGCAGAGCTCATGGATGCCAACGGTATTAACAACGACTTTGTGCCCATCAAAGGCGAGACTCGCATTTGCCTCAACATCCTCCACGCCGGCAACCAGACCGAGCTGCTCGAGAGCGGTCCGGCAATTGCCCCCGAGGAGCTCGATGCCTTTACCGCCAAGTTTACCGAGCTGGCTGGCAAAGCCGACGTCGTCACTATTTCGGGTTCGCTGCCCCGCGGCGTCGAGGCGGACTACTATGCCAAGATTACGGGCATTGCCGAGAACGCCGGCGCCAAGGTGCTGCTCGATACCTCGGGCGCTTCGCTTGAGGCTGCCCTCAAGTCCGAGGTCAAGCCCGAGCTGGTCAAGCCTAACCTAACCGAGATCAACGGCTTGTTGGGCACGAGCTTTACCACCGACGATGTGGACGAGCTCCGTGCTGCGCTCGCCTCTGACGCCCGCTTCTCCGATATCCCCTGGGTCGTCGTGTCCATGGGCGCTGCCGGCTCCGTGGGCTTCCACAACGGACGTGCGTTCCGTGCCAAGACCCCCGATATTCCTGCCGTTAACGCTACGGGTTCCGGCGACTCCACTATCGCCGGTTTCGCGCATGCCATCGCTGCCGGCGCGGACGACGAGACGGTGCTGCGTACCGCCAACACCTGCGGCAAGCTCAATGCCATGGATCCCATGACCGGTCATCTGGTCATGGACCGTTGGGACGAGGTTTACAACGGCGTTGTCGTGGCCGAGCTGTAAGAACTTGGGCGTCGGCTCCGGCATCGGTTGTTTGCTTGTGGTTAGAGCCAACGACAAGTGCGGTAGCATTATGCCGGGGCGCGACGCCGATGCTGTCGTGTTCATTCCCGACCTTACCCTGGTCGAGACGTATGCGGGTGGCAGCAGCTTTGGCAACGTGTTTGCCGAGTAGCCGCCAAAGAAACGATCCGAGAGGGGATTTAGATGATTTACGGTGCATTGGGCGATATCGAGGAGTATCGCGGAATGCTCAAGGGCCTCGACGTGCTGATCGACTGGCTCGAGGAGAACGACCCGGCGGAGCTCGAGGTCGGCAGCCATTCGATTCTGGGCGACAAGGTCTTTGCGAACGTCATGGCTCCCACGACGCGTCCCGAGGCCGAGGCTCACTATGAGACGCATCAGCGCTATCACGACCTGCAGATCGACGTCGAAGGTCGCGAGGCCTTTAAGGTCGCTACGGGTAGCCTGACGCTGGTCCAGGAGTTTGACGAGAAGGACGACTACGATCTGGTCGATTCCGACGCCTCGATCGCCGGCGATCTTGCCGACGACAAGTTTGCGCTGTTTGTTGCCGGCGAGCCTCACATGCCCACGCTCGAGTTCCCGGGCGATGGCGCGCAGCCGGTCAAGAAGATCTGCTTTAAGCTGCTTGCTGACGCCTACTGGGAGGAGTAGCGAACTGCCCGACTGAGCTGTTCGTCTGATGGCGTGTTTCCCCTAAGGGAAGCACGCTACGACCCCGTTAATCGTGTTTTCCCTAGGGGAATCACGATTAACGGGGTTTCTGTTTTTGAATAGGGGAGCTGACGCTGTTGCGATGCGTGGGTGGGCACGCGCACTCAAAATCGGCAACAAAAAAGCCGCCCGAAGGCGGCTGTCTTGTGCAATGGAGCCAGCGACCGGGCTCGAACCGGTGACCCCCGCTTTACGAGAGCGGTGCTCTACCAACTGAGCTACGCTGGCGGCCATGTGGTGACGCAGCTGAGGCGTCAACAGCTGTCTATGATACGGGACATCGCAAATCCGCGCAAGTGTTCTGACAGCTTTTCTCACGTTAAATGCACTAATCATTCAAGCCGGGATGTGCCTGGTTGCCTACAACTAGGTACAAAAACGCCCGTCGGCGGTGTGCCGGCGGGCGCTGCTGTGCGATATGTTGCGTTATGAGCTTAGTGCCTCATAAAGTGGTATTCGATCACATTGCTGTAGGGATGACCCGGGCCCACGATGCCCTGCGGAAACAGCGGGCGGTGCGGCGTGTCGGGGTACATCTCGGCCTCGAGGGCAAAGCCGGCGCCCCAACCATAGTTGGCGTCGTCCTTGGCGTGCTCGTCGCCCAGCCAGTTGCCGGTGTAGAGCTGAACGCCCGGGGCGGTGGTGTAGTAGTCCAGCTCACGGCCGGTCCACATCTCCTCGACGTGCAGGGCACGGCGCAGATTGCGGCCGTACTGATAGCCGCCAATGCACAGGCAGTGATCGTAGCCGCGTGCCTGCTTAATCTGCGGATGGTCGGCCTCCATGCCAGGCGCGACGGGGCGTAACTCGCGAAAATCAAACGGTGTTCCCTCGACCGGAGCAATCTCGCCAGTAGGAATGTTCTGGTCGTCGATGGGCAGGTAGTGGGCAGCGTTAGCAACAAAGAAGTGCTCGCAGTCCATGCCGGCATTATGACCGGCAAGGTTAAAGTACGTGTGGTTGGTCATGGACACGTACGTGGCGCGGTCGCTCTCGCAGCCATATTCGATACGGAAGCGGCCGGTGTGCGTCACGGTAAACACGGCCGTAAAGGTGCGGTTGCCGGGCAGGCCCAACTCGCCATCCTCAAGTGAGGTGGTCATGCGCACGGCGTTGTGAGCCTCGTCGAGCTCAACATCCCACACGCGCTTGTGCAGGCCGTGTTCAAGATCGCTGTGCAGGTTGTTGGCGCCCTCGTTGGCGGGCATATGCCAGTCCGTACCGTCGATGGTGATCGTTGCACCCGCAGTGCGGTTTGCCACGGGGCCAATGGTCGCGCCAAAGCAGGCGGGGTTGTCAAAGTAATCCTCGAGCTTATCGAAGCCCAGCACCACATCGCGCACGTTGCCGGGAATGTCGGGCACATCGATACCCAGCACGGTGGCGCCATAGTCCATAATGCGAACGCAGATCTCGGGCCCGTTGAGGGTGTAACGATGAACGGGGGTACCGCACGGCGCGGTGCCGAAAAGCTCAGAAGTGATCATTTGGTTCCTAACATCGAGGTATTTCCCACAAACTGTAGCGCGAACAGGTGAGATTATCACTACATCCCACTAAAGCAGGGGGTATTTTTCTCAAAAAAGTGATGATTGGAGCTGTGCGGGCGTTCATTTTTGACGCGCACGAGTCTGATACAATTTGTTCGTTACTGTTTGAAGGATATGCGCGCAAAGAACGGCGAGGATTCATCGTGATTAAAGCGGAGCGACAGGATAAGGTTCGTCAGCTGCTCGAGGAGCAGGGCACGGTCTCGGTCAAGGAGATTTCGGATGCACTGGGCGTCTCGGATATGACGATCCGCCGTGATCTTGAGGAGCTTGCGAGCCTGGGCGAGATCGAGCGCGTGCACGGCGGCGCCCGCAGTGCACAGGGTCGTCCCCACGCTATGTTGCGCCACGAGTACTCGCACAGCGAAAAGCGCACCAAGCATGCCGAGGAAAAGTTGCAGATTGCGCGCCGCGCCGTGGAGCTTATCGAGGAAGGTTCGACCATCTTTTTGGGCACGGGCACCACGGTTGAGCAGATGGCATCGATGCTGCCGGCGTTTGGCCTGCGCATTGTGACCAATTCGCTTTCGGTGTTTAACCTGCTCGAGGCGCGCGAGGACTGCGACCTGTGCCTCGTGGGCGGCATGTATCGCCGTCGCACCGCCGCTTTTGTGGGACCAACGGCCGAGGATACCCTGCGTGCGTTGGGTATTGACGCGGCGTTTATCGGTGCCAACGGCATTTTGGACGGCGACGTGTCCACATCTAACATGGAAGAGGGTCGTATCCAGCAGCTCGCCTTTAGCAAGGCAGACTCGCGCTATCTGATCGCCGATTCCAGCAAGATTGGCAAGCGCGACTTCTACACCTTCTGCCGTCTGGACAGCCTGGATGCCGTGGTGTGCGAGCCGGGTATTACCGCCGAGGACCGCGCCGCCATCGAGGAGCATACGCAGGTCATTTGCTAGCTAGCGCTGCAGGATTGCTAGTAAGCGCTGTGTGAGGACTTTTGCCCCCCTGTCATTGTGGGGAATCGGCGCGTCAGCGCTATGCGATATGACGCGCAAATGGGGACTTCGCTATCAAATTGTCTCAACCTGTAACAGGTAGGGGGTGAAGTCACCAACCAGATGTTACAGATTGAGATTTTTGGCCCGGCCTATTCCGTTTGTCTCAATCTGTAACAGCTAGACGTCCAAAACCGGTCTTAGTGTTACAGATTGAGACGATTCGGCGGGGTCTACCTTGTTTGTCTCGATCTGTAACGGTTAGGACTTAAAAACTCGGCTACGTGTTACAGATCGAGACAAAAGAAAAAGAACATTAGGACTTGAAAATAAAGTTTTGATAAGGGACCCGCCCAGTTAAGACGGTGCGGCAGACAATTGAGATTAGTTTGCCTCCGGAGTCGTAAGCATAATGAGTCAGTTCGATGACCGGAAGTTTTGCAACACCATAATTACTGGCTTCGGAATCGCTAAGCTGACGTGCTCTATAGCTTTCCCTAACAGATTGGATAGACTTGGACAAGTCGTCCATGATTCTGCTAAATGCCTGAAAATCTAACTGGTTATTCGGAACGCGCGACTTTGAAATGAAGAACGTATCAGCGCCTATGAAGCTGCCTTCAAGTTCGTAGGTCAATTCAAGACGCTGAATCTCATCGCGACTTTGACATCCAAATTGTTGGAGCATCATTACGGAAATTGGACGACCTGATGTGAGGCCGCCGAAATGTTTGGTGATGGCATCCGGATCAACGCCATCGCAATGGCTTGCAAAGTCAAAGTCTAAAAGTGAATTGAGCTCGCTAACGCGTTTCGGTGCAACAAACGATCCCTTACCTTGGATTCGATAGATACTTCCACGACGCTCCAGCTCACTCATGGCAAGTCGGACGGTTGTTCTGCTTACGGCGTATTCGTCGCAGAGTTCCATTTCTGTTGGAAGTTTATCGTCTACTTGATATTCATCGACGATCTGCTTGAGCAGTGCGTCGGTGAGCTGTAAATAGAGTGGCCGTTTTTCGTGTGTATCGAGCATTAGAGCCTCAGTTTGCATGTTGGTTATACCTGATGGTTGCCTCAGTCGGGATGTAACGTGGGCAAGGTAACCTTAACGTATCACAGAGCGGCTCAGCATGACGATCTGATGCCTGTATCCACGAAGGGCTTGTCCGAGCGTGAAGATATTCTGGGGCAGGCAAATACCGTTCATGGAGTCCCCGATATGCTGGAGGTCAGCGCCGGCTGCTTTTGCTGCAAGGCCTATTTTCTTAATGGTCTCGCTGTCGCAGGAGTCTTGACTCGTCCCGTTCGCCGCCATGACGAGAACCTTCTCTTCAATTGACTTGCCTACGTTGTGGGATCGTACAAAGTCTACGATGGCGCGCAGGTCTGCTTCTTGGAAGCAAGGGACGGTGTAGGGGGCTGGCACGAGAAGGATATCGACGCCGAGGTCAACAAACTTACGCGCAATTTCGAGCGTCATGACAGGTTCCGCAACGCCCGCTCCATGCATTTTTCCGGCTATGATCAGGCCATTGAAATGCTCTTTGGAGAGTTTAATCGAATGGGCGATTGCATCGTTGGAGACGCCGGTTCCAGGGTTGCCCGTCAGGCAGATAAAATCAAATCCGAGTTCGTTAGCCTTTTCTAAGGTCTTGGGAGAGACGCGACGACCCATGGGGATTTCCGTTCGGGATTCAGACATCTCTGCCTCGTTATCAACTGGCTCCAGATTGACGCCAATGGGCCTTCCGCATGCTCGCTTCACCCAAGTGACCGGGTTTTCATTGAGATCATCTGGAATACCGGCAATAACTGGATCGAACACATCGAGCGCGTTAAACAGAAGCAGGTCGGCACCTGCGGCACGTTCGATTTCTGCATTAGTAACGCCGCCGAGAAATTGGGAAGAGGGTACGTTTTCCGCCATGATGGTACGTCCCTCGGAAGCCAGAATTGCCTGCTTTAGATCCATGGGTGACGTGGCGGCAAAATCGGATGCGGACATGTTCAGTAATCGTTTGGGCATTGTTACTTCCTTTGACTAGAACGACAGGCTTGTGACATTGTCTCTAATATTGTTACAACAATATATTCAAAATGTTATATCCAATCGGTGAACGGTTGTAAGCTTATTGTACTGCTCGGAAAAAATAGCCTTTAGCTGGGAAAATCTTATATTAATCAACTACCGTTCACCGAATAAGTATTTGAATTCTTGACATGTCGACAAAGCGGAAAAAGAATTGGTTATGACAAATCGCGCAAATGATATTACATTTCGCACGAGAACGTATTCACTTACATAAGTGGATACAAACGGGGACGACGACGGTTGAGTCCGGATAAATCGTTACGTGCCCGGGAATCATGAAAGGATGTGTTATGGACGCTATCGTCAAATTCCTTGAAAAACACCAGCCCCTCTTCGACAAAATCTCGAGGAACATTTATCTGGTGGCGATCAAGGATGGCTTTCTCTCGAATATGCCAATTGTGCTGTTCTCGAGCCTGTTCCTTCTTCTTTCGACGCTCCCTGCCTATGTAGGCATCACGCTTCCGCCTGAGGTGCTGGATTTCTTCAATAAAATCTATGCATATACCATGGGGCTTCTTGGCATTATGGTGGCCGGCACCACGGCGAGCTCACTTGCCATGTCGATGAACCGTCGCATGCCTTCGGGCAAATCTCTCAACCCCACCTCGTGCATGGTTTGTGCCATGTGCGGCATGCTCTTGCTATCGGTGACGAACGATGTTGTCTCGATTGGCGGAGCAGATACATCTGTTTTTGAAACCGGCTATATGGGAACCAAGGGTTTTCTCGCTGCGTTCGTAGCCGCATTTTTGACCGTTAATATCTATAAGGTGTGCATTAGCCATAATGTGACGATCAAGCTCCCCAAAGAGGTCCCTGGCTCTATTGCGCAGAGTTTTCGCGATATCTTTGCATTTGGGTTTTCGATCCTTGCGTGCGCTTTTATCGATCTTGCGAGCCGCAAGCTGCTTGCTGTGCCGTTCGCCAATTTGGTATCCGCTCTCATCTCGCCGCTGTTCTCCGCGGTCGACACCTATCCTGGCATGGCGCTTATCGAAGGCGCGGTCGCACTTTTCCAATTTATGGGTATCCACGGTGCTTCGGTTGTCATGAGTCCGATCAATGCTGCGCTCTACGGCAATACCGTTACCAATCTTGAGGTTTTCCAAGCAGGTGGACACCCGTCAATTGCTCTCACGCAGGACTTTACAAGCTTCATCGGCGGTCTGGGCGGTTCTGGCTGCACGTTCATCGTTCCTATTATCCTGATCATGTTTATGCGCTCCAAGCAGCTTAAAGCCATGGGTAAGGCATCGATTATCCCGGTGATTTTTGGAGTTAACGAGCCTGTTATCTTCGGTATGCCGATTGTTCTCAATCCCTATATGTTCGTGCCCTTCCTAGTGGCTCCTATGGTCAACGCCATTATCGGTAAGTTCTTCATTGACGTCATTGGAATGAACGCCCCCATGTATACCATGCCGTGGGCGCTTCCCGGCCCAATCGGTGCATTCCTCACCACGGGTCTCGATCTGCGTTCTCTCGTATTGATGGCAGTGCTGTTGGTCGTTGACTTTGTGATTTACTATCCGTTCTGCAAGGCGTATGACCATCAGCTTTGTTTGGAAGAGTCTGCAAAGGAGACTGCAGGAACCTCGGATGCAGATGCTATTGCCGCACAGGAAAATGTCGCAAAAGCTCTCGAGGCGGTAAAGGACAAGGCGGAGCAGATCCGCGTGCTTGTGCTTTGCCAGGGTGCCGGCACTTCGACTCTCTTGGCAAATGCTCTTCGCGAAGGTGCCGCTGCTAAGGGTATCGATCTGGTTTCTCAGTCCGGTGCGTACGGAAGCCACTATGAGACGATGGATCAGTACAACGTGATTGTTCTGGCGCCCCAGGCACGCATGTACTATGACGCTATGAAGGCCGATACCGATCGCCTTGGAATTAAACTGCTCACCACAAGGGGCAAGGAGTATATCGACCTTACCAACGATCCCGAAGGTGCAATTGACTGGATCGTTCAGGAGCTGGCCAAATAGTGGATGCACTTCGTCGTTGATTCGTCGGTGTATGGTACGGCCCCGCAGCTTATTGAGCTGCGGGGCCGTATGTCGTTGAGTATCTAATTGAGACAATGAGCGCAACCGTCGTGAGATCGCATTGGCGCTCTCCGAGTCACCGACAAACTGCCTTCCATCTATGTGACCAATTCGCTTTCGGCGTTTAGCCTGCTCGAGGTGCGCGAGGATTGCGAGCTGTGCCTGGTGGGCGGCATGTACCGTCGCCGCACCGCCGCCTTTGTGAGCCCCATGGCCGAGGATACCCTGCGCGCACTAGGGATTGACACGGCGTTTATCGGTGCCAACGGCATTCTGGACGGCGACGTGTCCACGTCCAACATGGACGAGGGCCGCATCCAGCAGCTCGCCTTTAGCAAGGTCGATACGCGCTACCTCATCGCCGACTCCAGCAAGATCGGCAGGCGCGACTTCTACACTTTCTGCCGCCTGGACAGCCTGGACGCCGTGGTATGTGAGCCGAGCATCTCCGCTGAGGACCGTGCCGCCATCGAGGAGCATACGCAGGTCATTTGCTAGCTAGCGCTGCAGGATTGCTAGCAAGCGCTGCGTGAGGACTTTTGCCCTCTGTCAGCGCAGGGGTTATCGCTTCAATATGACGCGCAGAATGACACATATAAGTAAAAACACCATTTGTGCGTCAAATTTGATGACGCGTAAAAATTTGCGCGTCATTTTACGCGTCAACGTGACGCGATATGACACGCAAATGTGCTCGGGCCAAGTACTCAGCTTGTGGGCTAGACCAGACGGGCGTAGTCCTGTGACTGATGAAAGATGTGGGCGATATAGATTGTTTCGTGCTCAAACTTATAAAGGCACACGTAGTTGTTGATGGGAAACGATCGGTAATTACGTGCCGCCAGCTCTTGCATGTGCGAGAGGGGACGTAGGAGCGGCTGCTCGCGAAGCAGATCAAGCTGATATTCAAACTCAGCGACAAAATTGCCTGCTGCACGCGGATTCTTGAGGATTTGGGCAAGGTATCCGACAATACTCTCGTACTCATATCGCGCGCTTTTGAGGATTACGACGTTATAGGTCATATTTGTCTCGTATCGAAGCCGCGAAGGATTCGTAGTCGCTGTAGTCGCCTTGCGATATTTCGTCTTCTGCCAACATCATACGAGACAGTAGTTTTGCCTTGGCGATTTCTTCTTGCATGAGGCGATACTGGTCGCTGCTGATGCAGTGCATGGCCTCGTAGCCGTTCTTAGTTACGGTGACGTCGCGCTCAGACTCAACAAGCGTAGTGAATGCAGCAGTGTCCTTCATATCTCGGACGGGCACACAAGCTGACATGGGTACCTCCTTTGTGTTGGGACACAATTGTACCACGGTGTGTCCATGCGGACGATACCGTCGAATCGTCTCAATCTGTACCAGTTGGGATCGAAAAACTCGGCTAGATGTTACAGATTGAGATTAAAGGGATTGACCTGTGGCGTTTGTCTCGATCTGTAACAGGTAGACGGTCGAAAGTGGGCTATGTGTTACAGATCGAGATATTTCTGCTCGGGCGTTCTGTTTGTCTTGATCTGTAACAGCTAGGGCCGAAAATCCCTGCTAGATGTTACAGATTGAGACAAACGACTTGTACGGGCCGAGCTAAAACAAAAAGGCCGCATGCGAACCCGTGGAGGGATTCGTATGCGGCCGACAGGGGGTATGCGGCGGAAACTAGGCCATGAGCAGGCCGGTCTCCGCGACGTTCTTGTACCAGTACGCGCTCGCTTTGGGATAGCGCTTCTGGGTCTCAAAGTCGATGTAGAACAGGCCGTAGCGCTTGTTGTAGCCGTTGGTCCAGGAGAACTGGTCCTGCAGCGACCACACAAAGTAGCCGTCGACGTTTACGCCGCCGTCAATCGCCTTGAGGATCCATGCGAGATGCTGACGCATATAGTCGATGCGAGGGGCGTCATCGATAAAGCCGTCCTCGAAGTCGTCCTTATAGCCCATGCCGTTCTCGGTGATGTAGATCTTCTTGTAGTTGGGGTAATCGTTCTTAATGCGGAGCAGCAGGTCGTACAGGCCCTCGGGATAGATGATCCAGTCCCAATCGGTGGTGGGTACGCCTTCGCGCACGCATGCCTCGCCTACGCCCTTGAGGATCCAGCGCGAGGAGCCCTTGTCGCCGGTGCCATTGTGGTTGATGTCGTTTTCGCCCTCGGCGGCACGCAGGAACTGGCACTTGTAGGTGTTGACGCCCAGGCAATCGTTGTAGGGGAGTGCGGCGGTCAGCGCGGCGATGTCCTCGTCGCGGACGTCGAGTTCGCCGCCGGCGATATGGGCCAGCTTGGTCGCAGCCTCCATGGTGTCGGCTGCATAGTGGCCGCGGAAGGTGGCGTCGAGTACCCAGCGGTTGTTGATGACGTCGGCCATGCGAGCTGCCTCGCAGTCGGCGGCGTTGTTGGGGTCGAGGGGATACTTGGGCTCCAGGTTCTGGACAATGCCGATCTCGCCCTCAAAGCCGCCCTCGTGGAAGGCGACGACGGCCTTGGCATGGGCCACCATCATGTTGTGCATGAGCTGGAAGGCCTTATCCAGGCGATACTTCTCGCCGTGCGGCCAGTTGCCGACGATAAAGCTGCCCTCGGCGGTCGCGGGGATCTCGTTAAAGGTAAACCAGTGCTTGACCTCGGTGAACTCGGCAAAGCAGAACTTGGCGTACTCGACAAAGGCGTCGATCGTCGTGCGCGTCAGGAAGCCCTCGCCGCCGTTCTGGTAAAAGGCCTCGGGCGTATCAAAGTGATCGAGCGTGACATAGGGGATAACGCCGGCTTTATTGCAGGTGGCAAAGAGCTCGTGATAGAAGGCAACACCCTCGGGGTTAATCTCACCAGTGCCGCTGGGGAAGATACGGCTCCAAGCGATGGAGACACGAATGCCGTTGATGCCGAAGCGCTGGCACAGGTCGATATCGACCGGGTACTTGTTGTAGAAATCGCTTGCGGGGTCGGGGGAGAAACGGCCCTGAGCAGGAAATCGTCCCAGGGCACTTTGCCCTTGCCGTGTGTACGGGTCTCGCCCTCAACCTGGTAAGCAGCGGTGGCGCCGCCAAACACAAAGCCGTCGGGGAACTGCATGGGGTTGGTCATGAGTCATCCTTTCTGTGGGATACGAATAGGGAGAGGTGCCCGAACTGGGGATCCGGGCACCAACAGAGGGAGGAACTAGTCGAGGTTCTCGCGGAGCCACTTGATGGCGCCAGTGGGGTCGCGGGTAAGGTCGATATATTCCTTGCCGCGCGGGGCGAGCAGCTTAATGCCCAGACGATCGGTGTCGGCCTTCATGTCGTTGTAGTAGCTACGAACCTGCGGGGCGAGCACGATGACGTCGTACTGATCCATGATGGCAGTGTGCTGACCATAGGCGCCTGCGGAGGAAGCGATGTTCTCTCCGGTCTGCGCAGCACCTTCCTTGATGGCGTTGGCAAGCATGGCAGAGGTGCCGGCGCCGGCGCACAGGACGAGGACCTTCAGACCGTCGACGTCCTTCTTAGCGGATGCGTCGGCGGCGGGCTCGGGCTGATCGGCGACAGGCTTGCTGTCGGCGGCAGCGGCGGTCGGCTCGACGGAAGCGGTGACAGCGGCGGTCGGCTCGACGGAAGCGGTGACAGCGGCGGTCTGCTCGACAGCGGGCGCAGGGGCGTTGGCAGCGATGGTGGCAGCACCATCGGATTCGAGACCCAGCTCGGCGGCGCGCTCGGCCTCCTGGTCGCAGAGCAGCTTATCGTATGCCTTCAAGAACGGCAGGTAGATGATAGCGTCCAGCAAGATGATGATTGCAACAAACACCAGGGCGATAAGCTGGAAGTTTGTGGTGATGAAGATGCCGATGGGGGCAGGGGTAGCCCAAGGCACCACGAAGGAGAAGCCGTTCATGCCCACATTGTCGATAAAGAACTTGGCAACACTCACGTTGACGCAGCCGGCGGCAACAAAGGGGATGAGCATGTAGGGGTTAAGGATCATCGGCGCGCCAAAGAGCAGCGGCTCGTTGACAGCAAAGGCAACAGGAACAATCGAGGCCTTACCGACGGCTTTGAGCTGCTTGGACTTCATAAAGAGAATCAGCAGAAGCGGCACGATGAACGTAGCGCCGGTGCCGCCGAACTCACCCACGAGCGACATGTTAAAGGTGAGGGAGTGGGCGGGGTGGCCACCGGCCAGCAGAACCTGCAGGTTCTCGGCCTGGTTGGCAAGACGGATGGGGTCGATGCCCGGCTGGACAATCGAAGGGCCGTGGACGCCGATGAACCAGAAGAACGCGGTGGCTGCCTGGATAAGGATGAGGCCAGGATAGGTTTCTGCCGCAGTGAAGAGCGGGGAGAGCAGCTTGATGAGCAGCTCGGAGAACGGAACGCCCATGAGGTTGCGCACAACCACATCGATGATGCCGCAGATAATGACAGCGCCGCCAAAGGGGATAATGTCGCGGAAGTTCTGAGCGATGGCGCCCGGGACCTCCTTGGGCAGCTTAATGGTCAGATCGCGCGAGACGCAGAATTTGTAGACCCACACGGTGATGAACGCGGCGATATAGGCCGAGAACAGACCGCGCGTACCCATGCTGGTGCAGTCGAAGACCGAAAGCTCGGAGCCGTTGAACTTGGTGGTGAACTGCGTAACGGCGAGCAAAAGCATACTGCACTGGGCGGCCACCATGGTGGAGCCGTCGTTGAGCACCTTGCCGGCGGGCATGCGACGGTTCATGGAAGCCGTAAAGTTCTTGGCAGTGGTGCCGGCAACCATGATGCCCATGACGCCCATGGTGAAGTTGTACAGCTTGTTGCACCAGTCGATGAGCGGCTGGGGCAGCGTGATACCGACTACGCCGGGAAGGGTGGCAATGAGCAGAAAGATCGAAGAGGTGAGGACGATGGGCATGCACCCAAGGAATCCGTCCTTAATAGCCTGGAGGTAGATGTTCCTCGAGATCTTCTCAAAGAACGGCTGATGCTTTTCGAGCATCTTTACGATGGCGTCCATAGAGCTCCTTTGCTACTTGATGCGCGATGCATGTGGATGGAACTGGTCGTCGATGGATGGTCAGGACTGCCCGGAAACCTTCCTGCTCAAGGAAGGCATTGCGAAATGACAACGTTGTCATTTCGTTAATGACAACGTAAGACATTTTTGGAAGAGCAACAAGGATATACGGGTGAGCGGTCGATATTGTCCGGTAAACGGTTGATTTATCAGTCAGGCAGGTGGTGTATGCTAGAACGCAAAAAACAAGCGATAGAGAACCGAGTGGAGAAGTAGTGGCAACGATGGACAAGAAAAATGTCTCAATGAACGATGTGGCGATTGCCGCGGGTGTTTCTCTCAAGACGGTTTCGCGTGTGATTAACGAGCCCGGTAGCGTGCGAGAGTCGACACGCGATAAGGTCCATTCCGCAATGGAAGCGCTCGGGTTCCGGGCGAACTTTGCCGCGCGTTCGCTCAAGTTGGGCCGTTACGGGTGCATCGGCGTGGTGCTGTTCCACTTGTCGGGCGGTGCCGTGGACATGATTGACGGTATCGCAGATGCCGCCGAAGAACGCGGCTTTGCGCTCACGATGATCAAAAAGCGGGCGGGGGAGAAGATGACCCTTGCCGAAGCGGCGCGTAGGATGTCGCAGCTGCCTGTTGATGGCATGATCTTCAACCTGCGTCAGATGGTCGATGACTTTGATACTTTTGAGGCACCGAAAGACCTCAAGACGGTGATTATCACACCGATGGAACATCCTACCTGCTCCACCGTCAGTGACGATCAAGAGGGCGGCGCGCGCATGGCGTGCGAGTACTTCTTGAATCACGGGCACAAGAACGTGTACTTCGTCTCTGGTAAGAAAGAAGCGCTGTCGAGCCAGTGCCGTATGAAAGGTTGGCGAGCGGCACTCGAGGCGCATGGCATTGAGCCGCCCGAGCCTCTGCAAGGCGATTGGAATGCGGATAGTGGCTATGCCGCGGGCCTTGTGCTTGCCGATAAAGCCGATTGCACGGCGGTCCTCGCTGCTAACGACTGCATGGCAAACGGCGTGATGATGGCTCTACGTGACAAAGGGCTCAGTGTGCCCGACGACGTGTCCGTGATCGGCTTTGATGACGAGCTTTACAAGACGATTCCCAACTCGATTCTGACGTCGGTGAAGTTCCGTCACCGCGAGCTGGGCGTCCGTGCGCTTAACGAGGTCGTCGCAGGTCTGGAAGCCCCGAGCTCCAGAAGCCGTACGCTCGTCTCGGGCGTGTTGGTCGAACGTTCCAGCGTAAAGGGCCTGCGGGCGTAGGGTTTTTCGGCCCGTTCGTCTCAATCTGTAACAGTTAGGACCGAAAAACTCAGCTAAATATTACAGATTGAGATATTTCTGCTCGGGCGTTCTGTTTGTCTCGATCTGTAACAGCTAGGATCCAAAAACTCGGCTAGATGTTACAGATTGAGATGAACAGGAGGACGGGTGCGGTCTAAACAAAATGGCCCGCGCATCACACATCGATGCACGGGCCATTTATTGTCTGCAAGCGGCAGGTGGTGTCAGCGTCTTATGCCTCGAGGTTTTCCTCGATCCAGGCGACGGCACCCTTGGGATCCTTAGTGAGGTCGATGTACTGTTTGCCCTTGGGCGACAGCAGCGTGATGCCCAGGCGGTCGGTGTCGGCCTTCATCTCGTTGTAATAGGTGCGAACCTGCGGAGCCAGGACGATGACGTTGTACTGGTCCATGATGGCGTAGTGGCTGCCGTAGGCACCGGCGTTGGCGGTAATGTCGATGCCCAGCTCGTCGGCGCCTTCCTTAAGCGCGTTGGCGAGCAGTGCAGAGGTGCCGGCGCCAGCGCACAGAACCAGAACCCTCAGATCCTTGCCCTTAAGGGCGGACGGAGCTGCGGAGGCCTCGGTGGCAGAAGCGGTCTCGACAACAGGAGCCTCAACGGCGGGGGCGGCAGCGGTCTTGACGGCCTTGGTCTCCTCGGCCTCTTCTTCGGCCAGGGTCTCGGCCTCCTGCTTGCACAGGACGTTGTCGTAGGCCTTGCAGAACGGGTAGTAGATCAAGAAGTCAACGACCAGCAGGACGACAACCAGGACCAGAGAGATCGGCTGGAAGTTGGTGTCGATGAAGGTGCCGATCGGTCCGGGGAGTGCCCACGGCATGGCATAGATAAAGCCGTTCATGCCCAAAAAGTCGATGAAGAACTTACCAATGAGGACGTTGGCCACGGGGGCAAACAGGAACGGGATCAGGAAGTACGGGTTGAGGATGATGGGCGCGGCGAACAGCAGCGGCTCGTTGACGGCGAACATCACGGGTACGACAGAGGCTTTGCCGACGGCCTTGAGCTGCTTGGAGCGCATAAAGAGCAGGAAGATGATCGGGACAATGAACGTGGCGCCGGTGCCGCCGAGTTCGCCGATGTAGTTACCGAAGTTCTCGGTCAGGGCGAGGGCGGGGTGACCGCCGGCCTGCAGCGTGGCGAGGTTGGTGGTGATGTTGCCAAACAGCGCGGCGTTGAGGGCAGGCTTAACGACCGAGGGGCCGTGGATGCCCATGAACCAGAACAGCGGGATCATGAACCAGATGAGGGCGAGGCCGGCGTAGGAATCGGCAGCGGCGAACAGCGGGCTCACCAGCGTGGAGATGACGTTGGCAAACGGGACGGCCAAGCAGGTGCGGCAGATAACGTCGATGACGGCGACAAACAGGATGGAGAAGCTGAAGGCGAAGATGTCGCGGAAGTTCTGGGCGATGGCGCCGGGGACTTCTTTGGGCAGCTTGATGGTGATGTCTCGCTTAATGCAGAAGGCATAGATGTTGACCGTGGCAAATGCGGCGACAAAGGAGCTCAGCAGGCCCTTGGTGCCCATGTTGTCGGTAAAGAACACCGAGACATCGGCGCCGTCGATCTTGGCACTCGTCTGGGTAACGGCCAAGATGAGCATAGCGCACATGGCGGCGACCATGGTGCTCGTGGCGTTGATGGCCTTGCCGGCAGGCATGCGGCGGTTCTTGGAGCCGGTCAGCGCGCTTGCGGTGGTGCCGGCGACCATGATGCCCACGACGCCCATCGTGAAGTTGTAAACCTTGTTGCAGAAGTTCACGACGTCGACGTTCCACCAGTCGGGCAGCGTAAAGCCGCCGACCGTGGCGACAACGCCCGGCAGGGTCGAAATAAGCAGGAAGACAGAAGAAGACAGGATGATGGGCATTGCTGCCAAAAAGCCGTCTTTAATGGCCTGAAGGTAGATGTTCTTAGAGACCTTGTCGAAGTACGGCTGACCTTTCTCCAAGAACTTAACGATCGATTCCATAGTTCACGCTCCTCTTTGCATGAAATCTTAATGGCATGGACGTTGAAAACCTATATGGTCTCCCGCTTGCTAAAAGCCCGGGTGCAGGCGGGGTCGGTCCCAGGGGGAGAGAGGGGAGCGGCTGGGTTTGTATCGCATAGGGCCGCTCCCTTCTCGGGGGAAAGCGAGGCGATGCGCTACTGCGCGTCCGCCATAGTGTCGGCGAGCTCCTTGTACCAGAGTGCCGACTGCTTGATGTAGCGTTTTTGCGTGTCGAAGTCGATGTAGAACAGGCCGTAGCGCTTGTTATAGCCATTGGCCCACGAGAACTGGTCCTGCAGGCTCCAGATAAAGTAGCCCTGGACGTCGACGCCCTCGGCGCGCGCCTGGAGCACCTTCTCCATGTGCTGGTCGACAAAGTCGATGCGCTCGGGATCGGCGACGATGCCGTTTGCGTCGGGCTCGGGGTCCTTGTGGCCCAGGCCGTTTTCGGTGATATAGATGACGGGGAGGTTGGGATAGGTGGCGCTGATGTGCTTGAGCGTGTCGTAGAGGCCTTGCGGGTAGATGAGCCAATCCCAGTCGGTGGTGGGGATACCCGGCATATCGACCTGCTGCCCGACGCCCTTAAACTTAAAGCACGAGGTGCCCTTGTCTCCGGTGCCGTTAAAGCTGTTGGTTGACTCGCCATCGTAGGCGGCGATAAACGCCGACTGATAGTAGTTGAGGCCGAACATATCGTTGCGGGGCGCCGCCTTGGCGAGCTCCTCCATGTCGCTGTCCTCAACCGTAAGTGTGGCGTTGTTGGCACGCAGAATCTCGTTGATGAGTGAGAGGGTGCGCGCGGAGTAGTGACCCAGGAAGGCGCCGTCCATGATGAAGTCGGTGTAGAAGGCGTTGTACAGGTCGGCGGCGTGCTGGTCGGCGGGCGAGTCGGTGGCAGGATATGCCGGCGTCAGGACGTTGACCATGCCAATGCGTCCGCCCAGGTGCTCGGTCTCGTCAAGATCCTTATACAGGTTGACGGCGCGGGCGTGGGCAACGAGCTCGTTGTGCTGGCTCTGGATGCCGCTCGTCACATCAAAGTGATGGTTGGGCGGGAAGTTGCCTTGGATGTATTGGGAGTGCGAGAGGCTGATGAGCTCGTTGATGGTGAACCAATTCTTGACCTCGCGGAACTCGCGGAAGCAGAACTCGGCATAGCGCACATAGGCGTCGACGGTCTTGCGGTTGAGCCAGTCGCCCTGGTTGAACAGGGCGGCGGGGGAGTCAAAGTGATGCAGGGACACATAGGGCTCGACGCCATACTTTTTGCAGCAGGCGAACAGCTCGTGGTAGTGCTTAACGCCCTCGGCGAGGGGTTCGGCATCGTCGCCGTTGGGGAAGATGCGGGTCCAGGCGATGGACACACGAATGGCGTTGAGTCCATGCTCGGCAGAAAGGCGGATATCCTCCTCGTAGCGGTTGTAGAAATCACTGGCCGGGTCGGGCAAAAAGCGACCCTGGGCGACAAGGTAATCGTCCCACATGGTCTTACCCTTGCCTGCCACCTTCGTGGAACCTTCCGTTTGGTACGCGGCGGTTGCGGCGCCCCAAACAAAGCCCTTCGGCAGCTGCTGTACGCGGTTTAGCAAAGACATATGCATACATCCTCTCGTCTCGCTGTTCGATATTGTGCGTTTGCGCTCAGGAGGCTCCCTGGTTAGCGCTCAGCGGTGAAAAAGCCCGATAAACACTATCTTAAAATGATTAGAACCAAAATGAGCACGTGAACATTTGACAATGAGCACGTTAACATCCGGCTGGGATGTATAGAAACAAAACAACTTCAGACAGCTGCGAACGGTTGTATTTGTTCGGTAAGCGGTTTTGATTGACAGAAGTTTTCATGTTGTGGTATATGGCTCGGGTATCATGAGCACGTTATCAATGTATGTACGATGCGCCATGGGCGCGGGGAATAGTTGGGAAGCAGGTTAGCGTGGAAGGCATGGATCAGCAGACAAGGAATGGTCGTTCGGCGAGCGCGGCAGAGGTTGCGGCGCTCGCTGGCGTGAGCCGCCAGACTGTGTCTCGCGTGGTCAACGGTATGCCCAACGTGACGGAAAAGACGCGCAAGCGTGTGCTGGCCGCCATGGAAGAGCTGGGCTTTCGTCCCAATTTTGCTGGAGCGGCGTTGCGCGGCGGGTCGTATCGTTCTATTGGCCTGTGCATGTACAACATCACACGTGTCGGTAACCTGGCGACGCTCGAGGGTATCATGCAAGCGGCGCGCGAGCATGATTTTGCCGTCACTATGATCGAGATGGGCGGCGACAAGCCCTATGCACTTGCCGATGCCTCGCGCCGCATGGTCGAGCGACCCGTCGACGGCATGATTCTCAACATGAACCGCATGGCTCCCGATTTTGAGGAGTTTGTTCCCCAGCCGGGAGTGCGAACGGTCATCCTGTCCATGTATGCGCATCCGCGCTGCACGACGATCGACTCCGACCAGTATGGTTCGTGCGAGCTGTTGACCAATTATCTGCTGGAACATGGTCACTCGAATATGCGGTTTGTGGCGGGTCCGGAAAACTCGATTTCCTCGCGTTTTCGTGAGGCCGGTTGGCGCGATACGCTGGGTCGTGCTCATGTCGATGCCGCTCCGATGCTGCGTGGCGATTGGAGTGCGGACAGTGGGTACGCCATGGGCGAGCGGATTGCGGCCGAGGTGCTTGCCGGCGGGTCGCAGACGCCGACTGCCGTGCTTGCGGCAAATGACCAGATGGCGCTGGGCGTTATCGCCGCGCTCGAGAACGCGGGCCTGTCCGTGCCCGACGACGTGAGCGTGGTTGGTATCGACGACGCACTCGAGGGACTTGTTCCTCACAATCGGCTGACGACGCTGCGATTTGATTTGCGCGGTGTCGGTAAGCTTGCGTTTGAGGCGGCGATTGGAGAGAGCTCGTCTATCGAGGCGATTCATGTGCCGAGCACGCTGGTCGAACGCTCGACTGTTAGGGACATACGGGGTTAGGTCCTACTCCGTCTGTCTCGATTTGTAACAGGTAGACGGTCAAAAGCGGGCTACGTGTTACAGATTTAGATTCTTCGGAAAGAGCAATCCTGTTCGTCTCAATCTGTAACAGTTAGGACCCAAAAACTCGGCTAGATGTTACAGATTGAGACAAACGGATCCCGAACCGCCCAAAAAGGCCGGGGGCGGCGCGCCGTGTGACGTGCCGCCCCCGGCTGAGAAATGGGGACAGGTTATGTGGGCGGTGCAACTCCGCCAACCGCTCGCCGCAAGCCGCTAGTCCAGACGACGGGTCTGCGCCACGTGCTTATACCAGTAGGCGCTTGCCTTGGGCGTGCGCTTCTGGGTTTCAAAGTCAACGTAGAAGAAGCCGTAACGCTTGTTGTAGCCATTGGTCCAGGAGAACTGATCCTGCAGGCTCCACAGGAAGTAGCCGCCTACGTTGACGCCAACCTCCATGGCCTTGAGCAACCAGCGCAGGTGCTGCTCGATGTAGTCGATGCGCGGCTGGTCGTCCACAAAACCGTCCTTGTAGGGGTCCTTGTAGCCCATGCCGTTCTCGGTGATGAAGATCTGCTTGTAGTTGGGGTAGCGCTGCTTAATGTAGACGAGCAGATCGAACAGGCCCTCGGGATAGATGATCCAGTCCCAATCGGTGGTGGGGATACCAGGCTTGTTCACATGCTCGCCAATACCCTTAACGCGCCAGCGGCCGGTGCCCTTCTCGCCCGTACCGTTGTGGTGCAGGTCGTTCTCGCCATCGTAAGCCTTCAAGAAGCGGCACTGGTAGTTGTTAACGCCCAGGTAGTCGTTGTAGAGCGCGGCCTCGCGCATAATCTCGAGGTCCTCGTCCAGGATCTCGATGGTGCCGCCCGAGACGGCGGCCAGACGGTTGGCGCACTCGAGGGTGTCGGGCGCGTAGTCGCCGCGGAAGGTGGCGTCGAGCAAAAACTGGTTTTGCAGCACGTGCTCGTTGTTGGCGGCCTTGATATCGGCGGGGTCGTTCTCGTTGAGCGGGTACTTAAACTCCAGCGACTGGATGACGCCGATCTTGCCCTTAAAACCGCCGTTGTGGAAGGCCAGTACTGCCTTGGCGTGGGCGAGCATCATGTTGTGCTCGCACTGGAAGGCCTCGGCCAGATGCGCCTTGACGCCACCGGGGAAGGTACCCTCGATGTAGGTGTTGGAGGCGTCGGCCCAGATCTCGTTAAAGGTGAACCAGTAGGTCACCTGGTCGGCGTACTCCTTAAAGCAGAAGGTGGCAAAGTCCACAAAGGCATCGATGGTCTCGCGGTTGAGGAAGTCGCCCTTCTCAAAGAGGGGCAGCGGCGTGTCAAAGTGATGCAAACGGCTCAACGTGGTGCTTGTGGCACTCGGCGAAAAGATCGTGGTAGAACTGGACACCCTCGGGGTTGATTTCGCCGGTACCGTTGGGGAAGATGCGGCTCCAGGCGATGGAGAGGCGAATGCCGTTGATGCCAAACTCCTCGCACAGCTCCAGATCGACGGGGTACTGGTTGTAGAAGTCCGAAGCGGGATCGGGGGAGAAGCGCCCCTGGGCCTCCAAGAAGTCGTCCCAGGCAACCTTGCCCTTACCGTGAGTGCGGGTCTCGCCCTCTACTTGGTAGGCAGCAGTGGCGCCGCCAAAGACAAAGTCCTCGGGAAACTGCGCAGGCGGGTTAGTGACGCTAACAGGGTTAACGGACATGATGATCCAATCGTATAAATCGAAGGGCCAGCCGGTCTTGGATGGTCGGCTGGCCCTGAGCGTTACTTACTTCGAGAGTTGCTCGCTTACGAAGGCGAGAGACTTATCGCCGTTCTGGGAGAGCTCGATGTACTGTTTACCGCGGCAAGCGACGCACTTGTTGCCCACGCGCTCGCAGTCCTTCTGCAGGTCGGCCAGGTAGCTGGCGGCCTGCGGGGCCAGGACGACCAGGTCAAAGTCGGGGAGCATGTCGACGTGGTTGCCATAGGCCTCGGCAGCGGTCTCAAGATTGATGCCGCGCTCTTTGGCGGCCTTGGCCAGTGCGTTGGCGAGCAGGCCCGAGGTTCCGCCGCCCTGGCAGAGCACGAGCACGCGCTTGCCGTTGAGGTCGCTGGCGGTCGTTGCCTCGGCAGCGGGTGCTGCAGAAGCGGCGGGGGCATCGGCCTTCACGGCCTCGGCAGCAGCGCCAGCGGCAACGCTCTTGGCGTCAGCCTTGCCCTGGAAGGCATCGTTGAGCTTGGCAGCCTTCTCGGCGTTCTTGGCGGCGAGCTCCTCCTCGGAAATCTCGGCCTCCTCGGCGCACTTCTGGGCGTCATAGGCACGGAAGAACGGATAGTACAGAACGAAGTCGACGACCAGGATAAGGGCGAGCATCACAAAGGCGAGCGGCTGGAAGCCCAGGCCCATGATGGTGCCGATGGGGCCGGGGACGGTCCAGGGCAGGGTGTACATAAAGCCGTTCATGCCCAAGAAGTCGATAAAGATCTTGAGGATCCAGATATTGGCGATCGGGGCAAAGACAAACGGGACAAAGAAGACGGGGTTGAGCACGATGGGTGCGGCGAACAACAGCGGTTCGTTGACAGCGAAGCAGACCGGGACGATGGCGGCCTTACCGACAGCGCGCATCTCCTGAGACTTGGCCAGGAAGCAGAACATAAAGACCAGGACGAGCGTGGCGCCGGTGCCGCCCATGCAGACGACGAAGTACTGGGCACCCTGGGTCAGAACAGCGGAAGCGTGCTGACCGGCCTGGAACGCAGCCAGGTTGTCGGTCATGTTGGCAACGAGGGCGGCGGCGATGGCAGGCTCGACGATCGAGGGGCCGTGGACGCCCACGAACCAGAACAGGCTCATGGCGCCGTAGATCACAGCGAGGCCGATGTAGCCGTCGGCAGCGGTGAACAGGGGCTGGAACACCTGGATTACGCCCTGGGCAAAGCAGAAGCCAAAGGCAGCGCGGAAGGCGATGTCAAAGACCCAAAAGACGGTGATGCAGACGGAGAAGGGGATGATGTCCTTAAAGGTCTGCGAGATGTTGGGCGGAACCTGCTCGGGCATCTTGACGGTGATGTTGCGCTTAATGAAGAACTTGTAGATGATGCCGGTCACAAACGCAGCGATGAAGGCGGTCAGCAGGCCTTTGGAACCAAGGTAGGTGGTGTTGAAGCCGCTGGCGGCGTCCGTGGCGATCGTGTCGCTCGAAAGGAGCAAGAAGCCGATGATGGCCGCGCACATGCACGAGATGAAGTTGATCTGGTTGTTCTTGGGCAGGTCGCGGTTCTGCGCGTCGGCGAAGTGCTTGGCCGTGGTGGCGGCGCAGGCGATGGCCAGGATGCCCATGGAGTAGTTGTAGCACTTCCACAGGGCGTTGTTGATGTCATCGGGCCAGTAGAAACCCCAGATGTTGGGGACCGAGGCTACCAGGCAGAAGATGGACGAGAAGATGATGATGGGGATGACGGAGATAAAGCCGTCGCGAATCGCCTTGAGATACTTGTTGCGGGCGATCGCGTTGAAAAAGGGCTGGCCCTTTTCGATGATGGCGATGAGTTGCTCCATGCAATGCTCCTAAGAGTCGGTGGGTTAGCAACGATGGTAGCTTTTGGCGTTCAGTTGCCAAAATGTTGACGTTGCCATTTTGCGACACAAAAAAAGACACGAACCGGTGGTTCCTGTGCCTGCGAACCGTCGATTCCTTATGCGTAAACGTTTGAGCCGCCCGGTGGCTCTGTGTTTGCACAATGGCAACGTTAACATTTGGGCGCCAAAAGCCGTTTGGGGAAGCAAAAATGTCGGTGAACGGTAGGTTTTGGGTGGTGAGCGTATGGTGGGGGAGGCGTTGGATATACTTGAAGGCGTTAAAAATGACTGCGTAGGGTGCCACCAATGGCATCGTCGACATAGAAAGATCGACCTATGGCCGCTGTTAAAAAATCGGTTTCCGTTAAGGATGTGGCGCGTCTCGCGGGCGTCTCGGAGCAGACAGTCTCGCGTACGGTGCACGATTCGCCCAGCGTGCGCCCCGAGACCAAGGAGCGCGTGCGTGCCGCCATGCGCGAGCTGGGGTATCGCCCCAATTTTGCCGGTCGATCGCTGCGCCGCGGTAAGTTTAAGACCGTCGGCGTCGCTATGTTCAACATTACCGGCACCGGCAACCTCGACCGTATGGAGGGCTTTGCCGCCGCCGCCGACAAACACGGCTACGCCATCACCCTCACTAAAGTAGATGGGCATCCGTATACCCTCGAGAGCACATCGTCGCGTATGAGTGCACTGCCAGTGGACGGTATGGTTGTAATCATGAACCGCATGCCGGCGGACTTTGGAACCTTTGAACCGCTGCCCGGCATGCAGACGGTGCTCGTTACGATGTTGGAGCACCCGCTGTGCTCGACGGTCGATAACGACCAGTTCGATTGCTCGCGCCAGGTGGTCGAGTACTTGCTGGAGCGGGGGCACAAGACTGTGCACTTTATCTCGTGTCCCGAGCGCTCGCTTTCGGGCATGCGGCGCGAGGAAGGCTGGCGCGAGACATTGCGCGCGCATGGCATTGAGCCACCGCGACTTATCCGTGGCGATTGGACGGCGCAGAGCGGATATACCGCAGGTCAGGCCCTGGCGGATGATCCGACCTGTACTGCCATCTATGCCTCCAACGACGCCATGGCCTACGGCTGCATTCGCGGACTCGAGTCGCGCGGAAAGCGCGTGCCCGAGGACGTGAGCGTGGTGGGTGTTGACGACAGCCTGGGCGATATCGTGCCCGACCGTCGCCTGACCACGGTGCGCTTTGACAACAAGCGCGTCGGCATGTGGGCGGTCGACAAGATTGCCGGCGCCGAGGGCGTTGAACCCGGTGTGGAGCACATGCTGTTTCCGGGCGTGCTCGTCGAGGGCGATACGGTGCGCGATTGGCGCTAGAGCGCGGGTCTGTTTGGGTTTCCGCTAATTGTGTTCGATATTGTTCAAAACAGTTTAAAAACCGTTCACGGGTGAATAGTGACCGTTCATAGCTCAAAAGTACGTTTTGCGCTGTTCTTTTTTGTTTGAATGTTATTGTTTCTGACATACACAACGCAGCGCGTATGCCCGGACGCGATGCTCTCCATTGGTTCATATGTGAAAGGAACGCAACATGGCAACCAAAGAAGAAATCTCGATGGTTGGATTCGAGATTGTCGCATACGCAGGTGACGCCCAGAGCGATCTGCTTGCAGCGCTCGATGCTGCTCGCGAGGGTGACTTTGAGAAGGCCGAGCAGCTGCACAAGGATGCCAGCGATGCACTCATCGGTGCCCACGACACGCAGACCAAGCTGCTTTCGCAGGAGGCCGGCGGTGGCGAGATGGAGATGACCTTCATCATGGCTCACGCTCAGGACACTCTCATGACCACTATGATCCTGGAGAAGCAGGCCCGCTTTACCATCGATGCCTACAAGCGCATCGCCGAGCTCGAGGCCAAGCTCGCCTAACGAGTCCTCACAACCAAGTCCCCTTCCAAAAGCTCTGCCGCTACCCGCGGTAGGGCTTTTTCTGTCCTCCTCCCCGCAACTCATCCCGAGATAGTCATTGGGGACGTTCTTAAATGACTAGTCATTGGGGACAGTCTTGGTGCGCTCCGTTCGTCTTCCCGTTCGATTTTTGCTCGGTGGGTATACTTTCTTTCGCATTAAACGCCGGACTGAGGAGGTATCCAAATGCCGGATAACGGGTCAATACAAAAAAGAGACGCGCACGAGATGGCTCATGGGCGTTCTGTCCAGATAACCGAGCACACGACGGTAACAGAGCTGCAGCCCAGCCTGTCCGATGTCGTGTGCGCAAACAAAAAGCTGCAGATTGGCTTTATCGTTGCGCTCGTGGTACTGGCGCTGCTGTCGGGCTTTGTAGCTCGTCCGCATTTCGCCGATACCAAAACTTGGGACTCCACCATCGAGGTCATCGACCAAAAGAAGGGTAACGTACTGGCGCTCACGACCTCGTGCGTGGCGCTGTCTGCGGGCATTACCGCGCTGCCGGGTGATACGGGAACGCCGGTTGCCGAGCAGCTCGCGCAGCTTTCAGGCAACCTTGGTATCGTGCTTGCCGTGCTCTACCTCGAGAAATACCTGCTAACCATTTTGTGGTCGGTTGGCTTGGGCATCTTAATCCCGTTTGCGTTGGTGCTCTTTGCGGTGTCGCTCGGCATTCACGGGCGCTGGAGCACGAGCACTGTCCTGCGCCGTGTGGCGACACGCGTACTGGTGGTTGCCGTGATCGGCATGGCGCTCGTGCCCGCGAGCGTATGGGTGTCGCAAAAGGTCGATGAAACGTATCGCGTAAGTATTGAGCAAGCTGAGCAAAAGGCTGCGGACGCTGCGGACGCGGCCGACACCACGGACAAGTCAGCCGAGACCAGCTCAAAATCGAACAAGAAAAAATCCGAGACCACGGCGTCCAAAAACGTGCTCGAGCAGTTGACTGATGGGGCATCGAGCCTTGTTACGTCGGTGACCAGCGGCGCCAAGCAGATGACCGATGAGATCGTGCGGCAGGTGACCGACCTCATCGAAGGCGTCATCGTGATGATCGTGACTTCGTGCGTTATCCCGCTGCTGGTGCTCGTGGCGTTCCTGTGGCTGGGACACGTACTGCTGGGGATCGATATTTCCGGCCCGGCGAACTATTTGACGGGCCGCTTTCTGAGTGCTCCGTCCAAGCACGCCAAAAAGGGTGGGCAGTCCGAGTAGCTAAAACAGCTGTATATACCGGGGAATACCGCCGAAGGGCGGCCGAGATACGTTCTTGGCCGCCCTTTTGTTTGTTGAACACATGGTCGCTACGTCCGCGCCCGGCTCAAACGGTCAGCAATCATCCGTGAATGGTGTTTGTTCAAAAAAGAACAAAGATAAACAAATAGTTGTTGCAGTTACTGTTCGAATGTGTTCAAATAAACATGAACAGTGAAGAACCGCACATTCAGATGCCCGGACCTGAACGCGATTCAACACTTCCAAACAGAAACTACGCACCTGCGTATCTCTCAAGGAGGATGTCATGAGGGTTGTAATCGCTTCCGATGCCGACGGTATGTCGATGAAGGAGTCCATCAAGGAGATGCTCATCGCCGACGGTCACGAGGTCGTCGACTATTCCGAGACCCCTGCCGCGGACTTTGTCGATTCCGCGACCGCCGTTGCCAAGGACCTGCTGGAGCACAAGGATTCCCAGGGCTTCGCATTCGATAAGTACGGCGTCGGCTCCTATATGGCCGCCGTCAAGATCAAGGGCATGGTCGTCGCCAACATTTCCGACGAGCGTTCCGCTTACATGACCCGCGAGCACAACGGCTCGCGCATGGTCACCATGGGCCCGGGCGTTGTGGGCACCGAGGTCGCCAAGAAGATCGCCCGCGAGTTCCTGCGCGCCCAGTACGCCGGCGGCCGTCACCAGATCCGTGTCGACATGCTCAACAAGATGGCCTAACGAGAGCCACCGAGAACTCGAACTTCTACCTCAACTTGTGAATTCAGACGAAAGGACGTTCTGATGAAGAAGACCATCGCAATCGGTTGCGACCATATCGTTACGGACGAGAAGATCTATCTGGCCGACCGCCTGGAGCAGGCTGGCTACAAGGTGCTCGACTGCGGCACCTACAGCCACACCCGTACGCACTATCCCATCTACGGCAAGGCCGTGGGCGAGGCTGTTGCCAGCGGCAAGGCCGACTTTGGCGTGGCCCTGTGCGGCACCGGCATCGGCATCACCAACGCCGTCAACAAGGTTCCCGGCGCCCGCTGCGCCCTGGTCCGCGACATGACCTCTGCCCTGTATGCCCGTCGCGAGCTCAACGCCAACATCGTGGGCTTTGGCGGCAAGATTACCGGCGAGTTCCTGATGGCCGATATCATGCTTGCCTTCCTGGAGGAGCCCTACGAGAAGACCCCCGAGCACGATGCCCTGATCGCCAAGATCGATGCCTGCAATAAGGCCGACGCCGAGGCTCAGGCTGACCCGCACTTCTTTGACGAGTTCCTGGAGAAGTGGGACCGCGGCGAATACCATGACTAGCGGGTATCCGGCGTAATTTACTAGTCCGTTGACGGCTCGCGTTTCTGTGAGGGGGCGCGGGCCGGTTTTCTATCAGCCCTATTGACTTGGTGGGCTGTCGTAAGAAAGGGAAGGCTCCTATGGAGTTTGTTCTTGATAACGGTTCTATCCGCGTAGCACTGAGCATGGCGGGCGGGTCGTTCACTTCTATTGCGGCCAACGGCCGTGAGTACCTGTGGCAGGGTGATCCGGCGGTCTGGTCGGGGCAGGCCCCCATTTGCTTCCCGATCTGTGGTGGCCTTCGTGACGGTCACGCAATGACCATGGGTGGCCGCGAGGTAAAGCTCGCCCGCCACGGCTTTGCGCGCAAACAGGAGTGGAAACTCGAGGAACAGAGCGACAACATGGTTGCGCTGAGCTTAAGCTCTGCCGACCATGCCGAGTTGCTCGAGCAGTACCCGTATCCGTTTAAGATCGTTGCTCGTTACGCGATCGATTCGGAAAAGGTGGCTGTGTCGTACGAGGTGACCAATGAGGGTACCGAGGACATGCCATTCTTTGTGGGTGGTCACCCCGGCTTTAAGTGCCCGCTCGACGAGGGCGAGTCCTATGACGATTATGAGCTTCGTTTTGAGCAGCGCGAGGCCACCGAGCTCTGTACTGCCGTTCCCTCGACGGGCCTGATTGATGTTGAACATCGCAGCAAGAACCCCATGATCGGCCAGAACCTGCCGCTGACCCACGAACTCTTCGACTTCGCGGAGACCATCTTTGACGTGCTCGACAGCCGCGTGGTTACGCTGACCAAGAAAACCGAAGACAAGGGCGTGCGCCTGACGTTCCCCGATATGCCATACCTGATTGTGTGGAGCAAGCCCGAGGGCGACTTTGTGGCCGTGGAACCGTGGGGCGGCCTGTCCACCTGCTCTGACGAGGACGATGTTCTGGAGCATAAGCGCGGCTGCCTGGTTGCCAAGCCGGGGGAGACCGTCACCCGTGGCTTTGAGATCGAGATCCTTTAACGAGTTATCGTATGTTTGGGGCGGGTTATGCCGCCCCGGAACAGGAGTTCAATATGATTCTGACCGTTACCATGAACCCGTCGATCGATACGCGCTATCAGCTCGACAAGCTGATCATCGACGACGTGAACCGCGTGACGCCCGAAAAGACCGCTGGCGGTAAGGGCCTCAACGTGAGCCGTGTGCTGCTGCAGCTGGGCGACGACGTGCTCGCGACCGGCCTGCTCGGCGGCCACATGGGTGCCTATATGGCTGAGCTTATGGATGCCGACGGCGTCAAGAACGACTTTGTGCCCATCGCCGGTGAGACGCGCATTTGCCTGAATATCCTGCACGAGGGCAATCAGACCGAGCTTTTGGAGAGCGGTCCGCAGATCGCCCCGGCCGAGCTCGAGGCCTTTACGGCCAAGTTTGCCGAGCTTGCAGCGAAGGCGGACGTTGTGACGCTTTCGGGCTCGCTGCCGCGTGGGGTCGATGCCGGCTACTATGCCGAGCTCGTCAAGATCGCCGAGGAGGCGGGCGCCAAGGTGCTGCTTGACACCTCGGGTGCATCGCTGGAGGCCGCGCTGGAGTCTGACGCTAAGCCTGAGCTCGTAAAGCCCAACCTGACCGAGATTAACGGCCTGCTGGGTACGTCCTTTACGACCGATGATGTCGATGCCCTGCGCGAGGCGCTTGCCGCCGATGACCGCTTTGCCGGTATTCCCTGGGTTGTCGTTTCGATGGGCGCTGCCGGTTCGGTGGGCTTCCATGAGGGCCGCGCGTTCCGCGCCAAGACGCCCGCGATTGCGGCTGTGAACGCGACTGGTTCCGGTGACTCGACCATCGCCGGCTTTGCGCACGCCATTGCTGCTGGTGCCGACGATGTCACGGTGCTCAAGACCGCCAATACCTGCGGCAAGCTCAACGCCATGGATCCCAAGACCGGCCACCTGGTCATGGACCGCTGGGACGAGATCTACAACAGCGTTGAAGTCGTAGAGTTGTAGCGGTTGCGACTCCTAATAGAATGAGCGTGGATAATCTTCCGCTTTTGGTGCCCATACGAGCTCAAAGTGGGAGATTTTCCACGCTCGAGTCATTAGTCGTCGGGGACGTTCTTTAATGACTAGTCATTTAAGAACGTCCCCAATGACTACACTCAAAAACGGCGTCCGCCGGCGATGTTGCCGGCGGGCGCCGTTGTCGTGTGGGCGGTTATGTCGTGGCCGCTGATGAGGCTCGAACTCGTATGCTACAGCGAGTTGATGAAGCGCTGCTGGGCGGCGCGGCCGGCTTCGTCCCACTTAAAGACGCCGGCGTTGTCGAGCACGTGGCCAAACACCACGCCGACCTCCTCGTGCAGGATATCGATGGCGTTGTCCGCCGTAAGCTCGTTGGCGCGGCGGGCAAAAACGTCCTCGGCCCATGCGGCGTGGCTGTGGCAAAGATTATCGCCCTCGAGCGCGCCGGCAAGGTCGTAGCTGGCATCGGCCTTGGCTGCCAGTAGGTGCTCGCGGACAGCGCCGAGCTCGGGAACCAGGCGTGGCGGAAGAATTGCCAGGCCCATGACCTCAATCAGGCCGATGTTCTCCTTCTTAATGTGGTGATACTCGGCATGCGGGTGGAACACGCCCAGCGGATGCTCGTCGGTCGTGATGTTGCAGCGAAGCGCCAGGTAGGCCTCGTAAATCTCG
>CABUBY010000002.1 GCA_902489955.1 uncultured Collinsella sp.
CCGCGCTGCGCTAAAAACGCGCCACTGGCGCGTTTTCTTTACGCTCCGCGCCCTGGCGGGTTCGAATCCCTCCTCCTCCACCGTATTTGCTTGTTAGGGACTCAAAACAAAAAAGCTCCCATTCTTGGGAGCTTTCTCAACCAAAATGGCGGAGGAGGAGGGATTCGAACCCTCGTGACCTTATACAGGCCAAACGGTTTTCGAGACCGCCGCATTCAACCACTCTGCCACCCCTCCGCGTGGGGTAAAAACAAAGCAGGCTCAAAGGCCTGCTTTGGAATTAACTGGCGGAGAGTCAGGGATTTGAACCCTGGAGACGCTTTTGACGCCTACACGATTTCCAATCGTGCTCCTTCGGCCACTCGGACAACTCTCCGTTAAATGCGAAAGTTAGTATACACGAGGAATCGTAAGGTGCAAGCCGAAAACTTAGCATTTTTTGATCCACAGTGTCTCGCGCTGTGCCTAAAACGCGCGGCACATGCAGTCTGACCAGCAAAATCATGCTAAGCGAATTGCTCAAAAAAGGACTTTATAGACCACGAGCAAACGAATTTAAAATCTTTTTGGCGATTCATTAGACCACTGGTATGCATTTTGCGACCACAGCCTTGTGCCCGTTGACCTGCGGCTTGGCTCAGCTTGTCCCCGCGGCGTTGTATCTTGTCCACAAATCCGTCAAGCTCTTGGTCGGCATTTGGTTGGAATGCGCATGAAACGTGGTGCGAGCATGGGCATATGTGGAGGTCATGAGGTTGTAGCTGCATATTCTTGCGGCCTGGGAGGTTGAAAGATATTATTACCAAGTCTTTTCCTGCTTCAGGCGCACCTTCACGACCTGAAGCCACATTTGCCCAGAGGAGGTGACAATATGAAGGCTTATGAACTGCTGTTCTTTGTTGACCCGTCGCTCGACCCCGAGACTCGTCTCGCTGTTATGAAGCGTATCGATACCACGATCGCTGAGGGCGCTGGCAAGGTCGACTCCGTTGACGAGTGGGGCAAGCGCAAGCTCGCCTACGAGATCAACGACCTCACCGATGGTGACTACACCCTCATCAACTTCCACGCAGATCCTACCCAGATCGCCGAGCTTGATCGCGTCCTGCGCATCACCGACGCTGTGGTCCGCCACATGATCGTCCGTCGCGACGACCAGGAGTAAGACTGTCGTTTTGGACTGGGCTTGTGCCCCAAGAGGAAGTAGTGAGTTATGAGCATCAATCGAGTGAACATCACCGGTAACCTCACCCGCGATCCCGAGCTGCGCGCCACCGCTGGCGGAACCCAGGTTCTGTCCTTTGGCGTCGCCGTGAACGATCGTCGCCGCAACGCGCAGACTGGCGAGTGGGAGGACTATCCCAACTTTGTCGACTGCACCATGTTCGGCACCCGCGCCGAGGCCGTGAGCCGTTTCCTGGCAAAGGGAAACAAGGTCGCGATCGAGGGCAAGCTGCGCTACAGCTCTTGGGAGCGCGACGGCCAGCGCCGGAGCAAGCTTGAGGTCATCGTCGATGAGATCGAGTTTATGAGCTCCCGTGGTGGCCAGGGTGGCTACGATCAGGGCGGTTACGCCCCCGCAGCTCCCGCACCCGCAGCACGTCCTGCCGCACCGGTGGCTACGCCGCCCGCGGTCGACGTCTACGATGAGGACATCCCGTTCTAAGGGTTGTTCACCTATTTTTGAGTGAGAGGCGGCTTCGGTTCGCCGAAGTTGCCAAACGAAAGGTATTTTGACATGGCTAATGATTTTTCTGCACGTCAGCCGCGTCGTAAGTACTGCCAGTTCTGCAAGGAGAACACTGAGTTCATCGACTATAAGGACACTCAGCTTCTCCGTAAGTACATGACCGACCGTGGCAAGATCAAGCCCCGTCGCGTCACTGGCGCTTGCACGCAGCATCAGCATGACATCGCCAACGCCATCAAGCGCGCCCGCGAGATGGCTCTCCTGCCGTACACCGTCCCCGTGGTTTCCTCTCGTGGCAACCGCGACCGCGGCTAAGAAGGGAGACGCATCATGAAGGTTATTCTTCTCGATGAGATCAAGGGCAAGGGCGGCGAGGGTGACGTCGTAGAGGTCGCTCAGGGTTACGCTGAGAACTTCCTGTTCCCCAAGAAGCTCGCTGTTGCCGCCACCAAGGGCAACCTCAAGCAGCTTGACGAGCGTCGCAACAACATCGCCAAGCGCGAGGCCGTCCGTCTGGCTACCGCCAACGAGACCAAGGCTGCCTTCGAGGGCAAGACGGTCACCGTTGACGTCAAGGTCGGCGACGAGGGCATCCTCTTTGGCTCCGTTACCGCCGCTATGATCGCTGACGCCATCAAGGCTCAGCTCGGTATGGACATCGACCGCAAGCGCGTCGAGCTCGGTAAGCCCATCAAGGTTGCCGGTGCCCACACCGTTGCCATCTCGCTGTACCGCGAGATCAAGGCCGAGGTTGTCGTTCTCGTCGGTGTTACCGCCGAGGAGCTCGCTGCCGAGGCTGAGGTCGAGGAGGCCGCTGAGGTCGCCGAGGCCGAGACCGCCGAGGTCGAGACTGAGGCTGCTGCCGAGTAGCATTTGCTGCAACGCAACAATCTTGTTCTAAGAAGGGCGCTCTGGGAAACCAGGGCGCTCTTTTGTTTTTTGCGCTGAGCGAGTGTCATGGTGAACGTTGCGTCGAAGTCCTATATGCAGGACCGTTCATCCGTTTGGTTCGGTGATGATTGCCAAGGCGCGGCTCGATTTAAAGCCGTGGCTGATACTATGGATGCTCGCAAGCGATATGAATGAGGATGCTCATGGCATATGACGATAGGGAGACCGGGCTGACGGTTGAGGACCGCGGCTCAAAGTTGGGTCTTCCCCAAAACCAAGATGCAGAGGCCAATGTACTGGCCGCTATGCTGCTATCGCCCGAGGTGGTCGAAGAAGCCCAGGTCGAGCTGCAGCCCGATGACTTCTACCGGCCCATTCATAAGACCATCTATACCGCGATGGTCGATATGTACAACAGCCGCATTCCCATCGACTCCATCTCGCTGATCGATTACCTACGAAGCATCAACAAGCTCGATGCCGTGGGCGGCGAAGCGTACATTTTGGAGTTGATGGGTCAGACCCTGTCGCTCGTCAACTGGCAGCACCATGCCGCCATCGTTCGCCGCGACTCGATGCTGCGCGAGCTGATCGGCGCCACCAACGAGATCAACGCGCTGGCGTATAACGCCCCCACCGACACCAAAGAGGTTGTCGAGCTGGCCGAGAGCAAGCTGCTCAAGGTCACGGCGCGTGAGGTCAAGTCGAGCTACAAGACGCTGACCGAGTTTATGGTCGAGGCCTATAACGAGGCCGAGGAAGTGTGCCAGGCCGGTGGCCAGGCTGCGGGCGTGCCCACGGGCTTCCCGTCGCTCGACCGCATGCTCATGGGTTTCCGTGAGGGTCAGCTCATCATTATCGGCGCTCGCCCTGCTGTAGGTAAGACGTCGTTCGCTCTGAACCTGGCGCTCAACGCTGCCGCTGCTGGTTATACCGTCGGCTTCTTCTCTCTGGAGATGTCGGGCAAGGAAATTGCCCAGCGTCTGATTTGCGCCTACGCCATGATCTCGATCAGTGACTTCCGCATGGGCCGCATTAGCCCCGAGCAGTGGGCCAATATCAACGAGGCCACGCAGACCTTGTCCAAGCTCGATATTCTGATTGACGATACGCCCGGCACCACAGTGACCGAGATTCGCGCCAAGAGCCGCCGCATGCTCCATAACAAGGAGAAGGCAATCATCATCCTGGACTACCTGCAGCTGGTGAGTCCTCCGCCGGGACGCCGCTCCGAGAGCCGTACCGTCGAGGTTTCGGAGATGTCGCGTGGTCTGAAGATCATGGCCAAGGAGCTCAAGATCCCGCTCATCGCGCTGTCGCAGCTCTCGCGTCAGGTCGAATCCCGTACCGGCAAGCGCCCGCAGCTTTCCGACCTTCGTGAATCGGGCTCCATCGAGCAGGACGCCGATATCGTTATGTTCTTGGACCGCTCCGCCGACGAGGCCGAGGCCTCGCGCGACGATCGACCCGACGAGGGCGTTACGCGTATCGTCGTGGCCAAGAACCGTTCGGGCCCGATCGGCGACGTCGACCTGATGTTCCTGCCGGCATCCACCAAGTTCTATGAGCTTGATGGGGCACATGCCGAGGAGTAGGACAGGCGCCCGTTGCACGGGTATACTGGGAATGTTTTGTGCTTCTGCGTGCCGGCGTGGCGCGTAGACAGGCCATGAATGTAAGGAGTAAACATGCCGTCAACCGTTTTGGTCGGTGCCCAGTGGGGCGATGAGGGCAAGGGTAAGATTTGCGACCTGGTCGCCGGCGACTTCGATGCCGTCGTGCGCTACTCGGGCGGCAACAACGCCGGTCACACCATCGTCGTCAACGGCAAGAAGTACGGCCTGCACCAGGTGCCCTCCGGCATCATGTATTCCGACCACGTGTCGGTGATCGGTAACGGCTGCGTCGTCAACCCCAAGGTTGTCCTTGAGGAGATCGACATGTTCGAGGCCGACGGCATCACCACCAAGAACCTCAAGATTAGCGGCAACGCGCATGTCATCATGCCGTACCACATCGATCTGGATGGCGCCTTTGAGCAGAAGCTCGGCAAGAAGAACATCGGTACCACCAAGCGCGGTATCGGTCCGTGCTATCAGGACAAGATGGCCCGCATTGGTCTGCGCATGCAGGACATGCTGGACGAGACGCTGTTCCGCGACAAGCTGGAGACCGCTCTCGCCCGCGTGAACCCCGAGCTCGAGCTCATCTACAACCTGCCCACCTACACCGTGGACCAGATTTGCGACGAGTACCTGCCGATGGCCGAGCGCCTGCGTCCCTACATCACCGAGACGAGCCTGCTGCTCAACAACATGATCGATGAGGGCAAGGACCTGCTGTTTGAGGGCGCCCAGGCGACGCTGCTCGACATCGACCACGGCACCTATCCGTACGTGACGTCTTCCAACTGCACCGCCGGTGGCGCCATTACCGGCTCCGGCGTCGGTATGAAGAACGTCGACCGCGTACTGGGCGTCATGAAGGCCTATATCACCCGCGTCGGTTCGGGCCCCATGCCCACCGAGCTTTCCTATGAGTCCGAGGCCGGCCACACGCTGACCGAGGAGGGCTATGAGTACGGCGTGACCACCGGTCGCCGTCGTCGTTGCGGCTGGTTTGACGGTCCTATCGCCAACTATGCCTCGCGCGTCAACGGCCTCACCGACATCGCCGTGACCAAGCTCGACGTGCTTTCGGCCTTCGACACCATCAAGGTGTGCGTGGCCTACGACGTCGATGGCGAGCGTTACACGAGCGTGCCCGAGCATCAGGTGCGCTTTGAGCATGCCAAGCCCATCTACGAGGAGCTCCCTGGCTGGAAGTGCGACATCACCGGTTGCCGCAGCTTTGACGAGCTGCCGCAGGAGGCTCAGGACTACGTGGCGTTTATCGAGGATCTGGCACACACCCGCGTGACGTTCATTGGCGTTGGCGCTGGTCGCGAGCAGATCATCAACCGATTCTGGAAGTAATCGGGACTATTTGGTTATTGCGATATACCCCTTTGCAGCCCAAGCGGGCGGCCGAGGGGTATATTTGCTTGCAAAGGGCTCGCGCGGAGCGAGCCGTTCATCCATAGAGGAGGCACCCTTGAAGGCGGACACTCAAACCATCGACATCCTGTTGTTGGGCAGCGGCGGCCGTGAGCATGCTTTGGCAGCTAAGCTCGCGGCATCACCGCGCGCCGGCAAGCTCTACATCGCGCCGGGCAACGGCGGCACCGCGAGCTGTGGCGAGAACGTTGTTCTCGACGACTGCGATCCTGCGGCCGTGGCGGCGTTTGCTCAGAGCCACGGATGCGGACTCGTGGTAATTGGCCCCGAGGCTCCGCTCGTGGCGGGCGTGGCCGACGCCGTGCGCGCGGCGGGTATTCCCTGCTTTGGCCCGGGTGCCGAGGGCGCCCAGATGGAGGGCTCTAAGCTGTTCTCCAAGCAGCTCATGGAGCGTGCGGGCATTCCGACGGCAGCCTATGGTTCGTTTACCGACGAGGCTTCGGCTCTCGCCTACGTGCGCGAGCAGGGCGCCCCGCTGGTCGTCAAGGCCGACGGCCTTGCCGCGGGCAAGGGCGTTATCGTGGCGACCGAACTTGAGCAGGCCGAGGAAGCCGTACGCGAGTGCTTTGGCGGCACCTTTGGCGATGCCGGCAACACCGTGGTTATCGAGGAGATGCTGACCGGCCCCGAGTGCTCGCTGCTGGCCTTTACCGACGGCAAGACCGTGCGCCCCATGGCCACCTCGCAGGACCACAAGCGCGCGCTCGAGGGCGACAAGGGCCCCAACACCGGCGGCATGGGTGTCTACAGCCCGGTGCCCATCGTGACTGACGAGGAGCACGCCACCATGGTGAAGGTCATGGAGCAGACCGTGGCCGAGCTCGCTGCCGAGGGTATCGACTACCGCGGCTGCCTGTACGGCGGCTTTATGCTCACGCCTGCCGGCCCCAAGGTGCTGGAGTTCAATGCCCGCTTTGGCGACCCCGAGACGCAGGTCGTGCTGCCGCGCCTTAAGAACGACCTGGTCGAGGTCATGCTGGCTTGTGCCAACTGCGAGCTCGACCAGATTGAGCTCGACTGGCGTGACGAGTGGGCCGTGGCCGTTGTCCTGACGAGCGCGGGCTATCCCGGCAGCTACGAGAAGGGCAAGGTCATCACCGGTATCGCCGATGCCGAGGCCATGGAGAACGTGACCGTGTACCACGCGGGCACTGCCGTGGTGGACGGTCAGCTCGTGACCAATGGTGGTCGCGTGCTTGCCGTGACCGCTCTGGGCGACACGTTCGAGAACGCTCGCAACCTTGCTTACGAGGCCTGCGAGAAGATTGATTTTGAGGGCAAGACCCTGCGTCACGACATCGGCCTGCGCGCGCTGCGCGGCCGCGACGCTTGGGATGCCTAAAATCCGAGAGGAATGAGACGGATGGACGAGAAGAACGAAGAGCTCGTGGACGCGCAGATTGTCGAAGAGGACAGCCGCATGTATGGGCACGCCGAGGGCGAGCCTGGTGGCGAGGTCGCTGACGAGCCGGCGCTGGTGCTGGGCGATGACGACCCACACGATGCCGAGCTGCACGAGAAGATTCTTTCGGAGGAGTGCGCCTGGAAGGGCAAGATCCTCGACGTCCACCGTCTTGAGGTTGAGCTGCCCAACGGTCACCGCAGCGCCCGCGATATCGTTCGCCATCCGGGTGCGGCGGCCGTTGTGGCACTGACCGAGAGCGGCAAGATCGTGCTGGTGCGTCAGTACCGCACCGCCATCGACCGCGTGACGGTCGAGATTCCCGCCGGCAAGCTCGATCCAGGCGAGGACCCGCTCGATTGCGCCAAGCGCGAACTGCATGAGGAGACCGGCTTTAGGGCTGGTCGTATTCGCTTTTTGACGTCGATTGTCACGTCCTGCGGTTTTTGCGATGAGATTATCCACATCTACTTGGCTACCAAGCTCGAGTTTGATGCGCCCAACCCCGATGATGACGAGTTTGTCAACGTGGACCTGGTGCCGCTGCACGAGCTGATCGACGCCGTACTCGACGGCAAGATCGAAGACGCTAAGACCGTCGTGGGCGCCTTGGCATGCGATAGCATCGCGCACCGCTTGGGTGGAACTGATCTTTAAAAGCGAGGGCGACCCTGGGACAAACACTACTGATTATTTTGTCCCAGGGTTTCACGTTGTTGTTTTATCTCCGAGGACTGCATGTTTAGAAGATTCTTGTCTTATTACGAGCCCCAGATGGGGCTTTTTGTTGCTGATACTGTTTGTGCTCTGGTGCTTGCCGCCATTGACCTGGCGTTCCCCATTATCCTGCGCAATTTGACCGGTGGGCTCTTTACCCAGGGTCAGGCTGCCATTATGCAGGCGCTCGGTATGATCGCGGTGGGTTTGGTGCTGATGTATGCCGTCCGCTGCGCCTGCCGCTATTTTGTGAGCTATTGGGGTCACGTGATGGGTGCGCGCATGGAGTCCAAGATGCGCGAGGACCTGTTCGACCAGTATGAGCGCTTTAGCTTTGCGTACTTCGACCGTAACAGCTCGGGCGACATGATGAGCCGCGTGGTCAACGACCTGTTCGATATCTGCGAGGCGGCGCACCACGTGCCCGAGTGGATCATCATCTGCGGCATCGAGATTATCGGCTCGTTTGTGATCCTCTTTACCATCGCCCCGGTGCTGGCGCTTGCCATGGCTGCGGTGACAGCAGCGTTTTCGGTCATCATGTTTTGGCAGAACATGCGCATGCGCGAGGTCTTTAGCGACAATCGCAAAAAAATCAGCGGCATCAATGCACAGCTGCAGGATTCGCTGGCGGGCATGCGCGTGGTCAAGGGCTTTGCCAATGAGGAGACCGAGCGCTCTAAGTTCCGCGCCTCTAACGACCGCTACCTTTCGTCCAAGGAAAACATGTATCACGCCATGGGCGTCTATACTGCGACGTATGGCCTGCTCTCGGGCGTGCTCTACGTGATCGTGGTGCTGCTCGGTGGTTGGCTGGTTGCCCAGGGTCAGCTGCAGGCGGTCGATATGGCAACCTTCGCGCTCTACATTTCGCTGTTCTGCACGCCGCTCGAGACACTCGTCAATTCGGCCGAAACGTATCAGAAGGCTATTGCCGGCTTTAAGCGTATGGACGAGGTGCTCTCGACCGCGCCGGATATCCAGGACAAGCCGGGCGCCACGGATCTGCAGGTGACCGCCGGCGCCGTGGAGTATCACGACGTGTGCTTTAACTACGAGGATGTCGAGCTGGGCGAGGGCGATGCCGACGAGCGTCCCGTTATCGACCATATGGATCTGTCCATCAAGCCCGGGCAGACCATCGCTTTGGTTGGCCCTTCGGGCGGCGGCAAGTCCACGACCTGTTCGCTGCTGCCGCGCTTTTATGACGTGGCTGCCGGCTCCATTAGCATCGACGGCCAGGATGTGCGCGATGTGACGCAGCAGAGCCTGCGTCGTGCCATCGGCCTGGTGCAGCAGGATGTCTACCTGTTTGACGGAACAATCGGCGAGAACATCGCCTACGGCAAGCCGGGTGCTACGGCAGAAGAGATCGCCGAGGCGGCCCGTCGCGCCAACATCGATGCCTTTATCGAGTCGCTTCCACAGGGCTATGACACGGTCGTGGGCGAGCGCGGCAGCCGTCTTTCGGGCGGACAGAAGCAGCGCGTTGCCATCGCGCGCGTGTTTCTCAAGAATCCCAAGATCCTTATTTTGGACGAGGCGACGAGTGCTTTGGATAACGAGAGCGAGGAGGCGGTGCAGGAGTCACTCGAAGAGCTGGCACGCGGCCGCACCACGATTATTATCGCCCACCGTCTTTCGACCATTAAGCATGCCGATGAGATTGCGACCGTTGAGCATGGTCGCGTTGTGGAGCGTGGCACGCACGAGGAGCTTCTCGCCCGTGGCGGCACCTATGCCCGTTACTATCGAATGCAGTTCGAAGGTGCGCGTGCGCACGAGCTCGACTGATTGATATGACAGGAAGTTTATGGCTGACAAGAACCCTTTGACTCCGGAAGAAGTGACGGAGTTATTCTCCGAAATCGATGCATCCGGCGTCTTGGATCCCACGCTCGCCAAAAAGCGTACCGAGCGCATGCGTGAGAAGGAGGCTGCGGCCAAGCGCGGTGACAAAGCGGCGCTAGCGCAGCTGCGCAGCGAGGACCGCGCGAGCCAGGCAAAACATATCGACCCGCTGTCCGAGGACGATCCTTCGGGTTCGCAGGTGAGCCATACCATTACGAAGACTGCCATGGCCGTGGTTATCGGCATCTTGGTGCTGATCGTGGGCATGCAGATTGGCTACGGCGTGATGCGTCGCCTGAATACCGCCAACCTGTCCGAGAGCGTTTCGGTCGATACCGTTTCGACGGCGCTGAAGGGCGGCCTTGAGTGGGGCAACGGCTTTACGCAGTTCCCGCTCGACTTTACCGTCGATGAAGCCGATGAGCGTACGGGCACGGTCGAGGTGACGGTGTTGGACACATCGTCTGCCAACGAGCTCGAGCTGCTGTCCAACGGGCAGATCCAGGCCGCGGCGCTTGCGACCAACGCGCTGCTCAACGATAAGATCGACCGCGTGGTGTATAACGTTCACGCCTATATCGACGAGGATAGCAACATTCAGCACGATTCCTTCTTTGGCATGTTCCCCGCGCGGGGCCACCAGAGCGCCATTTTGACGTTCGTGTGGACCAAGAGCTCATCCAACGCCACGAGTATCGACTGGAAGATGCGCATCGTGAGTATGGATGACACCATCGCCGAACGCATTCAGAAGCAGGTGAACTCGGTGTCGTCGTTGATTGAGGACCCGGTGGTTAGCCAGACCAAGATTGACGAGGAAAAGGCCGAACGTGACCTGGAGCATCGTCTGCATGGCCGCGAGATTTTCCGCGGTGGCAAGCCCGATCGCACGCCGTCCGAACTGCTGGAGCAGGACAAGAAAAAATAAGACGCCATCATCCCGCGTGAGCCACAAGCCCCGCGGGATGATTTTTCTGGGACGGGGATTAAAAAATCATTCTGTCATGTATGCAGTTGGCGACAAAGCTCTGCTCTCAGAATGATTTTTTAATCCCCGTCCCAGAAAAATCATTATGCATAGAAAGTCATAATTATCATTTCGTAAACATTTCGATGAAATTAACGCCATGAGACATGCTTGCGGTTACAATACCGCGAGGCCTAACTACACACCTTTAAGCCGGTCCTGTGAGACCGGGAAGGAGAACTATGGCGAACAACCATATCGCGGGCGCTGCCGCCCGCACCTTCGCGCCCAGTGAGCTTTGCCAGCGTATGCTGGCCAAAACCAGCAAGGGCACCTGCGGTCCCTGCATCCTGTATCTTGAGGATGGGACCATTTTTTATGGACGTGCATGCGGCGCCGAGGGCACCGCGACCGGCGAAGTCTGCTTCAACACCTCGCTCGAGGGCTACTTTGAGGTCATGACCGATCCGAGTTATGCCGGCCAAATCGTAACCATGACCTATCCGCAGATCGGCAACTACGGTATCGACGAGACTGACGTCCAGTCGGCCTTCCCCGGCGACGCCGTGCGCTCTGCGAGCGCTCCGGCTATGCGCGGCATGATCGTTCGCGACATGTGCGCCACGCCTTCTAACTGGCGCTCGGCCGTCAGCGTGCCGGAGTACCTGCGCGCTCACGGTATCGTCGCTATCGAGGGCGTCGACACCCGCGCTCTGGTGCGCCACCTGCGCGACAACGGCTCCAAGATGGGCATTATCTCGACCGAGATCTTCGACGTCGACGAGCTTGCCGAGCGTCTGGCCGCAGCGCCCACGCTGGTAGGCGAGAACCTGGTCAAGACCGTAAGCTGCCCCGCGCCTCACGAGTTTGTGGCCGCCGACCTGCCTGCCACGCATGACTTTGCGCTTGCGGTTGCCGCTCCTGCCCGTCACAAAGTGGTCGCCTATGACTGCGGTGTGAAGCGCGGCATTCTGGAGGGGCTGGTCCGCGCCGGCTGCGACCTTACCGTCGTGCCGTGGGATACGCCCGCGAGCGAGGTGCTCGACATGAATCCCGATGGCGTCTTTTTGTCCAACGGCCCCGGCGACCCCGATGCCGTGGTGGAGACCTACGAGCAGGTGCAGCAGCTGATCGGCAAGGTGCCGGTCTTTGGTATTTGTCTTGGTCACCAGATGATCAGCCTGGCCTGCGGCGCCCAGATGGAAAAGCTTAAGTTCGGTCACCGCGGTGGCAACCAGCCGGTCATGAACCTGGTAAGCCGTCGCGTGGAGATCACCGCACAAAACCATGGCTTTGGCCTGCTGTTCCCCAGCTTGGGCAAGCTTGTCCCCGAGCTTTCCGGCGGCGAGACCGAGCATGCGGTCGATGGAGATCTGCGCGTCTGGGTGCGCCGCGGAATCGCGCCGGTCGTGATGAACGAGCACTTTGGCCGCATTCGCCTAACACATGTGAACCTCAACGACGGCACCGCCGAGGGCATCCAGCTGCTCGACGCCCCGTGCTTCTCGGTCCAGTACCACCCCGAGGCTTCGCCTGGCCCCACCGATGCCCACTATCTCTTTACCGCCTTTACGCGACTCATGGACGGCGAGGAGAACTACCTGGACATCGATACCGCGAAGGACCGCCTTGCCGGCTGGAACTTTGCTGAGTCCGAGACCGCTGAGACCGAGGAGAACTAACATGCCGAAACGTACTGACATCAAGCGCATCCTCGTTATTGGTTCTGGCCCCATCGTTATCGGCCAGGCCTGCGAGTTTGACTACTCCGGCGCCCAGGCCTGCAAGGTGCTCAAGGAGGATGGCTTTGAGGTCATCCTGGTCAACTCCAACCCGGCGACCATCATGACCGACCCGGGCTTGGCCGACCGCACTTACGTTGAGCCCATCACCGCCGAATTTATCGAGCGCGTGATTAAGAAGGAGCGCCCGGACGCGCTGCTGCCCACGCTGGGCGGCCAGACCGGTCTGAACGCCGCCGTCGAGCTGGCAAAGGACGGCACGCTCGACAAGTACGGCGTCGAGATGATCGGCTGCGACCTTGCCGCCATCGAGCGCGGCGAGGACCGCAAGCTCTTTAACGAGGCCATGGCCGAGATTGGCCTGGAGGTCGCGCGCTCGGGCTATGCCTACAGCGTGGCCGACGCCGAGGCTATCGCCGAGCGTGTGGGCTATCCCTGCGTACTGCGTCCGAGCTTTACCCTCGGCGGCGCCGGCGGCGGCATCGCTCACACCCACGAGGAGCTCGTCTCCATCGTGAGCCAGGGCCTGGAGCTCTCGCCTGCCCACGAGGTGCTGGTCGAGGAGTCCATCGAGGGCTGGAAAGAGTATGAGATGGAGGTCATGCGTGATCACGCCGGCAACGGCATCATCGTGTGCTCCATCGAGAATCTCGATCCCATGGGCGTCCATACCGGCGACTCCATCACCGTGGCGCCGGCGCAGACCCTCTCCGACCTTGAGTATCAGCGCATGCGCGTGGCCTCGCTCGCCATTCTGGAGAAGATTGGCGTCGAGACCGGCGGCTCCAACGTGCAGTTTGCCGTGAACCCCCAGACCGGCCGCCTGATCGTCATCGAGATGAACCCGCGCGTGAGCCGTTCGTCCGCGCTGGCCTCCAAGGCCACGGGTTTCCCCATTGCCAAGGCCGCCGCGCGCCTGGCCGTGGGCTATACGCTCGACGAGATCGTCAACGACATCACCAAGGCTACGCCCGCCTGCTTTGAGCCCACAATCGACTACTGTGTGGTCAAGGTGCCGCGCTTTGCCTTCGAGAAGTTCAAGGGTACCGACCCCACACTCACCACGCGCATGAAGGCCGTGGGCGAGATTATGGCGATCGGCCGCACCTTTGAGGAGGCCTTTGGCAAGGCTATGCGCTCGCTGGAGGACGGACACCAGGGCATTTGCGCCGGTGGCAAAGAGGGTGCCGATAAGCTGAGCGACGACGAGCTTGCTCAGGCCGTGGCAACCCCGACCGAGCATCGCATCTTCTTTGTGGTCGAGGCCCTACGCCGTGGCTGGGACATCGCTCGCATCCATGCCATCTGCGGTATCGATCCGTGGTACCTCAACCGTATCAACGATATGGTGCAGGTCCAGGAGAGCATCCGCGGCCTGCGTGTGGAGGATATCGACGCCGACGCGATGCGCCTGCTCAAGCAGTACGGCACAAGCGACGCCGAGATCGCCGCACTGACCGGCTCGGACGAGCGCTTTGTGCGCGCCTACCGCAAGGGCCTGGGCGTGGTTCCCAGCATGAAGACGGTCGATACCTGCGCTGCGGAGTTCTCGAGCGCCACGGAGTACCACTACAAGACGTACGAGAACATCTACCGCACGAGTCCGGATGCTAAGAAGTGCGTGGCTCCCGACGAGACCACGCCGGCGGACAAGCCCAAGGCGATGATCCTGGGCGCCGGCCCCAACCGCATTGGCCAGGGTATCGAGTTCGATTACTGCTGCGTGCACGCGAGCTACGCGCTGGCGGCCCGCGGCTTTGAGACCATCATGGTCAACTGCAATCCCGAGACCGTCTCGACCGACTATGACACGTCCGACCGCCTGTACTTTGAGCCGCTCACCTACGAGGACGTCATGGATGTCATCGATGTTGAGCGCCCCGACGGCGTCGTGGTGACACTCGGCGGCCAGACTCCGCTTAAGCTGGCGCGCATGCTCGAGGAGAGCGGCGTGAACATCATGGGCACCAAGCCCGATGCCATCGACTTTGCCGAGGACCGCGAGCGCTTCGCCGCTCTGCTCGACAAGCTGGGTATCATGTACCCGCCGGCGGGCCAGGCCACCTCGTTTGAGGAGGCCGAGGCCGTGGCCGCGCACATCGGCTACCCACTGCTGGTGCGTCCGAGCTACGTGCTGGGCGGCCGCGGCATGATGATCGCCTACGATGCCGAGCATCTGCGCGATTACATGGCCGAGGCCGCGCGCATTAGCCCCGACTACCCGGTGTACCTCGATCGCTTCCTGGAGGGTGCGATCGAGTCCGATGTCGACGCCCTGTGCGATGGCGAAGAGGTCTACATCGGCGGCATTCTGGAGCATATCGAGGAGGCCGGTATTCACTCCGGCGACTCTGCGACCTGCATTCCGCCGTTCAGCTTTAGCGAGAGCCTGCAGGCGAAGCTCCGCGAGACCACGCGCCGCATCGCGATGGCGCTGGGAGTCCGCGGCCTGGTTAACGTGCAGTACGCCATCAAGGGCGAGACCGTTTACGTGATCGAGGCCAACCCGCGCGCAAGCCGTACCGTCCCGTTTATCTCCAAGGCCACCGGTGTGCCGCTGGCCAAGTGCGCGGCGCGCATCATGGCGGGCGATTCCATCGCGAGCTTGGGCCTGCCGAGCGACGAGCGTCAGCTCGATTGGTTCTGCATGAAGGAAGCCGTTATGCCCTGGGGTCGTTTCCCGGGAGCCGACGTTATCCTGGGGCCCGAGATGAAGTCGACGGGCGAGGTCATGGGTATCGCCAAGAGCTATCCCGAGGCATACGCCAAGACGCAGCTGGCGATCGACTACAAGCTGCCCGACCCGAGCGCCGGCAAGGTGTTCATTAGCGTGTGCGACCGCGACAAGCGCCATATCCTTTCGGTCGCCCGTATCCTGCGCTATCTGGGCTTTGACATCTGCTCTACCGAGGGTACGGCACGCGTGCTGCGCGGCGGCAACGTGACGTGCGAGGTCGTGGAGAAGATTAGCGGCCCGCACGACGGCGAGCGTCCCAACATCGGCGACCTCATCGCCGATGGCAAGATTGCGGTGATCATCAATACGCCGTACGGTCCGGGCTCGCGTGGCGATGGCTACCTGCTACGTACCGAGGCCGTGCGTCGCGGCGTGACCTGCGTGACCGCGATGTCTGCGGCCAACACGTACGTGAGTGCCATCGAGGCCGTGCGCGAGGACCAGCAGGGTCACGGCAGCGCCAACGACATGGGCATGGACGTCATCGCCCTGCAGGACCTGCCGCAGCACACGGTGTAATGTGACCTGGTCGGCCGGGGCGGCAGCCGGACACTTTCTCTCGGAAACTGGGCTTCGCGAAGTTTTCCGAGAGAAAGGTCCGCCTCCCGCCCCGGCCTGCGGTGACTCGGTTGCACCGTGTGCTGCCGAAGGGGCTTTGCGCGATGACTAGGGCTAAATAGAAAATGAGCGTGGGCTCTGTCGTTCGAATGAACGACAGAGCCCACGTTAATATTTCAGCCAACGTACGTCATAGCAATCCCCGGTAGGTCGCAGGGTGGCGGCTGAGCCTTTCCCTCGGGAAACTTCGCGAAGCCCAGTTCCCGAGGGAAAGGCTCAGCCGCCACCACACAGACCGCAGGGACGGGAGAAGCTATACTACTCTCAGTAGTTAAGGGTCGCGGAAACGCCGCGTCACCGCTCTCAACAGGAGGTCTTTGTTTATGGCAGATCAGAAGCCGGTTGTCGGGATCATCATGGGCTCCAAGTCCGATCTGGGCGTTATGGAAGGTTGCACCGCCGAGCTCGAGGCACTGGGCGTGCCCTACGAGCTCGTGATCGCGAGCGCGCACCGCACGCCGGCGAAGGTCCATGAGTGGGCCTCGACTGCTGCCGACCGCGGCATCAAGGTGATTATCGCTGCTGCCGGCAAGGCTGCTCACCTGGGCGGTGTCGTGGCCGCGTTTACGCCGCTGCCGGTTATTGGCGTGCCCATGAAGACGAGTGACCTGGGCGGTATGGATTCGCTGCTGTCGATGGTGCAGATGCCTTCGGGCGTGCCCGTGGCCTGCGTTGCCATCAACGGTGCCAAGAACGCCGCCATCTATGCCACGCAGATTCTGGGTGCTTGCGACCCCGAGTACCGCAAGGTTATCGAGAAGATGAAGCAGGAGATGGCTGACGCCTAAGCGTTCCGCCGTTTCACCGCAGTATAAGGAGAGCCATGTCCGATTATCAGGGAAAACGATTCAAGGCTTCTCAGATTCCCGATCCGTCGAAGCCGGGTGCTGCCCATGCGGCGCAGCAGGGTCGGACATCCTCTCCTCAGCAGCCGCGCGCGCCGCGTCCTGTAACGCCGACGTCCCATCGCCGCCAGGATACGCCAGCTGCGTATCGCCCTTCGTCATATGGCACGGCAAAGAAACAGGCCCGGACGACGAGGCAGCCGAGTGGCGCGGCGTCCAGCTACACCGAGCCGCCGCGTAAGAAGCGCCGCTCCATCATTCCTATCCTGCTCATCATCGTGGGCATCGGCCTGATTGTCGCCGCCGCCGCTATCTTTATTAATGCCCAGATTGGCTATAAGCAGGCGAGCGATTCGTATCAGAAAATCGAGAAGCAATATGTAAGCGATAAGGACGCCAGCGGCGTGCCGATTATCGACTTTGATGCGCTTGCTCAGACGAACCCCGAGATTGTGGGTTGGATTTACGTGCCGGGAACCAACATCAACTATCCCGTGGTGCAGACCAACAACAACTCCAAATACCTCAACACGCTGTTTGACGGCACGGCTAACGCGTCCGGTGCCATTTTCCTGGATAGCGATGACACCGCGCCGGGAATGGTCGACCAGCAGACCACGATCTACGGCCACCATATGAACGATGGGTCGATGTTCAACGTGATTTCGGACACCACTGATCAGGCGACGTTCGATAGCATCGAGTTTGTGTATTACATCACACGGGATGCTACGTATAAGCTGCGACCACTGGCGACCAAAGTTGTCGAGGACACGTATGCCAAGGCGCGCGCGACCAACTTTGAGGGCGACGACGGGCTGACGAATTATCTGTCTGAGATGCTCGATGGCGCCTCGGCCGTGGCGAGTGATGCCACCGATCGTGCCGCTTCGGCAACCAAGGTCGTAACGCTTGTGACCTGTCGTTCGTTATCGCTGAGCAACACGCGCGCCGTCATGGTGCTCACGCCGGTCGAGGAATAAGTTGTTTGAGAGTAGCTAAAAAGCCCGTCCCAAATTAGCTACTCGACGACGGTAAGGGAGAAATGATGCTTGAGAGTGGCAAATTGATGCCTTCGATTGATGCTTTGCTGCGCGAGGCCAAGGCCGATGCTTCGGCGGCAGGCTGCGGGATGTATCTGACGCATAACGGTGTGGTGCGTGCGACGCCCAAGGCCGAGGTGCGCGGAGTCGAGACCGATGGCGTGGCACCAGGTCACAGGGTGGGCGGCATGGTCTTTGACTACGATGCCGAAAAGGTACGGTCTGCTATCGAGGCCACGCGCGCGATGCCGGGTATCGGCTATGTGCGCGTGTGGCTGGCAAGCGGCGAGCTCGCCGTAGGTGACGACATCATGCTCGTGCTCATCGGCGGGGACATTCGCCCGCACGTGGTCGATGCGCTGCAGGCGCTCGTTGGCACCATCAAGAACGAATGCGTGAGTGAGGTCGAGCACGAGGCGTAGAGGCTTGCGTCGATAGAAGGCTCGTTTATAAAAATGCCCGCCGGTACGTGTGATACCGGCGGGCATTTTGCGTTTTGGGCGCGGTGGGCGCTACATGCGCGTCGCGTCCTTGGGGCTCATGGTCATGCTCTGGAAGCGGTTTTCCATGTATTCGTTATCGAAGTGCTCTCCGTAGAACTGTGCGACGGGAATGTCCGGCTCCGTGCCGTTAACGCGCTGGTACCAGTAGTCGAGCGACTGTAGCGTCATGACGCCGTCGACCAGCATAATGACGGTAAAGATGACGGTAGCCGAGTAGCGACTCTTCCACGGAATCATGTTGATGAGCTTGAGCAGCCTCGGCAGCAGCAGCTTGATCCAGATAAGGCCACCCAGGCCCCACAGGCAGGCAAAGCCCGTGCAGGTGCGTCCGCCCGTAAGGACGGCGAGTGGGTCGGGCATGCCAAAGAGCTTCATGTGCGAGTAGCTCCACGAGACCACGCCAAATGAGGTCTGCATAAACCAGCCCACGAACACCTCAAAGCTCGCGCCGAGCACAGCGCTTACCAGGAAAATGATGATGGGGTTCTTTTTATAGAAGCGGTTGAGCACCATGGTCATGAGTACGGCGCCAAAGCCATAGATGGGGCTGAAGGGACCAAACAGCATGCCGGCGCGGTCCTGGTAGACGCCTGGGTCGTTGACCGTCATGTGCCAGATGTCCTCGGCGATCAGGCCGAGTATACAGCAGACAAAGAACACCCAGAACAGGTTGAAGTAGTTGAGCTTGATGTAGCCTTCGCCGGTTTCATCGCGCCCGAGCATGCCCTCGGCGGCGGCGTCGCGGTCGAGCATCTCCTGCAGGCGGCGCTGGAGTTCGCGCTCCTGGCGCAGCGTGGGGTCGACGGTGGCCGAAAGCGCGATGAGGATGACGAGCTGGACGGCGGGGCGCAGCAGGAAGGGTCCGATGCCTTGGAGCATCACGTCGACCAAAAGCTCGACGACGGTAAATGCGATAAGGATGTAGGACAGGCGGGCGGCGTTGCGGCGCTGGTTTTTGATGAGGTCCAGGCCAAAGATGATCAGGATGACGGCACTTGCCGCAGAGAGCATGATGCCGGCGACGATGAGTCCAACCGCGACGAGCGTGTTGTCGCCGAGCTTTTCGGCGGCGTTGCCGTTGATGAGCGCGGTGATGACCTGCCACATAAAGGCGGCGACCGACGGGAGCGTGCTCACGCCGGACAGGATGCACAGGACGGCGTACACCTTAATGACGAGGGGGATCTTCTTGACCTCCGTGGCGCTGGGGACGCTGGGGTCGAGTTCGTTTCGATCCATACAGAACCTTTCTCGCTTTGTTGTAGGTTATAAGGATACGCCGCCGACCTGCCAAAAGACAGGACGAACGTCCCAATTGCAACAATGCAACCCTCAACGGTGGGCGCGGCGGACATCTGGGAGCGCGGGCGCCTGCACTGGGCAGGCCGATAAAATGTTTGGCCGCAAAACGGATTATTAGCTCGGTGGGCTTTTAAAAAGCGCTGCTCATGCGCTGGGGAGCGCGTCGCGCCGTGCGTATAATAAGGCGGGTAACGCCAAAATACGAGGCTCTGAGGGGATGCCATGTCTCAAGAAACCATCCGCGCGGCCGAGCATGCCGCGGGACAGGTGAACGCCATGTCGACGTATGATTCGGACTCCGACCAGCTGCATGAGGAATGCGGCATTTTTGGTGTGTGGGCGCCCGATCGCGACGTGGCTCGACTGACGTACTTTGGCCTGCGTGCACTGCAGCACCGTGGCCAAGAATCGGCGGGAATCGCTGTTGGTGACGGCGGTACGGTTATGGTCCGCAAGGATCTGGGCCTGCTCGACCGTGTGTTCTCCAATGCCGATTTGTCGACGCTCTCCGGTCAGCTGGCCGTGGGTCATGTGCGCTACGGCACCGCCGGCGCCAAGAGCTGGGAAGCCTCTCAGCCGCACCTCTCTACCATCAATAGCGTCATTATCGCGCTCGCGCACAACGGCACTCTCGTCAACACCGACGAGCTGCGCCGCCAGCTGATCGAGCTGGGCGTGCCGTTCCTCTCCAACTCGGATTCCGAGGTCGCGACCAAACTCATCGGCTACTTTACTCAGCGTACTGGCCATCTGCGCGAGGGCATTCGCAAGACCATGGAGCTCGTGCGCGGCGGCTACGCCATGACGCTCATCAACGAGCAGGCGCTCTACGCATTCCGCGATCCGCATGGCATTCGCCCGCTGGTGCTGGGCAAGCTCGTGGACGATGGCCTGGACCAGGCCGATGCCGCTTCCGTTTCGCAACTGCCGTCGCAGGACGGCGCCGCGACGGTCGACGCTGCCACCCATGTCACCCGCGCCGGCGGCTGGGTCGTCGCTTCTGAGACCTGTGCACTCGATATCGTGGGCGCCGAGTACGTCCGCGACGTCCGTCCCGGTGAGATTTTGCGCATCAGCGCCGAGGGCCTTGTGTCCGAGCAGGGCGTGCCTGCCGCCGAAGAGCCTGCTAACTGCATCTTTGAGCAGGTCTACTTCGCTCGCCCCGACTCCATCATGAACGGCAAGAGCGTCTACGCCTGCCGCTATGACATGGGTCGTCAGCTGGCACATGAGGAGCCCGTCGAGGCCGACCTGGTCATCGGCGTGCCCGACTCCGGCCTGCCGCCCGCGGAGGGCTATTCGCACGAGAGCGGCATTCCCTTTGGCGAGGGCCTCATCAAGAATCGCTATGTGGGCCGTACGTTTATCGAGCCTACGCAGGAGCTGCGTGCCATGGGCGTGCGTATGAAGCTCAACCCGCTGCGCGACAACATCGAAGGCAAGCGCCTAGTCGTCATCGACGACTCCATCGTCCGCGGTACCACCATGGTGCAGCTCGTCAAGATGCTGCGCAACGCCGGCGCCAAGGAGATTCATATCCGCATCAACTCGCCCGAGGTCATCTGGCCGTGCTTCTACGGTATCGATACCGACGTGCAGTCGCAGCTTATCAGCGCCAACAAGACGGTCGACGAGATTTGCGAGTACATTGGCGCCGATTCGCTGGCCTTCCTTTCGGTCGAGGGCCTGCTGAAGGTCATGCCCAAGGGCGGTTACTGCGACGCGTGCTTTACCGGCCGCTATCCCGTGGCGATTCCCGAGAGCTTTGGCCGCGACAAGTTTATGGAGGGCTTTAAGCCCCGCAACCTGGACAAGCCGCTGCACTTTGACGACGACGCCGTGGTCGAGAAATACGACGACCGCAGCTGGGAAGAGGAGCACGGTGAGGCCTAAAACCTGCCATGTAGGGACAGGTTTATTTTGGTAGGTTTTACCTGCTGTTTTGTTGATATGACGGAGCGTGCTGTTATGGTGCGCTCCGAAATGAACGCAACTATGAGCACCGTTTGGCGCCAGCGCGGCGCCACGGTAGTGGGAGAGGAAGGCTCAGATGAGCGACAGCAAGCATGTGACGTACGAGGACGCCGGCGTCGATACCGCCGAGGGCGGCCGCGCCGTCGACGCTATTAAGCAGATGGTCAAGGACACCAACCGCCCCGAGGTTATCGGCGGCATCGGTGGCTTTGGTGGCCTGTTCTCGGCCGCCGCGCTCAAGGATATGGAAGACCCGATCCTGATCAGCGGCACCGACGGCGTGGGCACCAAGCTCGTGCTCGCCCAGATCATGGACCGTCACGAGACGGTGGGCCAGGACCTGGTCGCCATGTGCGTCAATGACATTTTGGCTTCGGGCGCCGAGCCGCTGTTCTTCCTGGATTACGTTGCCATCGGCCACATTGAGGCCGAACACATGGCAAAGATCATCAAGGGCGTGGCCGACGGCTGCAAGCTCGCGGGTTGCGCGCTCGTGGGCGGCGAGATGGCCGAGCACCCGGGCGTCATGGCCCCCGCCGATTACGACCTCGCCGGCTTTACCGTGGGCGTTGTCGATCGTCCCAAGATGCTCGACCCCGCGAACGTTCGCCCCGGCGATGTGATCCTGGGCCTGCCTTCCACCGGCGTGCATTCCAACGGTTACTCACTCGTGCGCAAGGTTATCGGTGTCGACGGCATCAAGCCGGGCACGCCCGAGGCTGCCGCTAAGGCCGAGGAGCTAAGCCGGCCGCTCGAGGAGCTCGGCGGCGCTTCGCTGGCTGACGCTCTGCTGGCCCCCACGCGCATCTACGTCAAGCCGATTCTGGAGCTGCTCCGCGGTGGCGCCAACGTTCATGCCATTGCCCATATCACCGGCGGCGGTATTACCGAGAACCTCAACCGCGCGCTCGCCGACGACGTCGATGCCGTGGTCACCCGCAACGGCGTCGAGATGGGCTGGGACGTTCCGCCCGTCATCACCTACGTGTCGCGTCAGGCCGAGCTCGCGCCCAACGAGGCATGCAAGACCTTCAACATGGGCGTTGGCCTGTGCCTGATCGTCGCCCCCGAGGACGAGGCCGCGGTTACCGAGGCCCTGGTCGCGCTGGGCGAGAAGCCGTTCCGCGTGGGTGAGTGCGTCGAGGGTTCCGGTAAGGTCGTGTACTCCGATGAGCGCTAACGAGCAGATGGCTGCTAGCGAGGGCCTAGGCTTTGTGCCCTACACCCGCCCGACCGGCACCGATACGGCTGAGCCGCTCAAGATCGGCGTGCTTATCAGCGGTTCGGGTACCAACCTGCAGGCGCTGATCGACCTGATCGCCGTCGGCAAGCTCAACGCCTCGATTGAGCTTGTGGTGTCGAGCCGTCCTTCGGCTAAGGGCTTGCAGCGCGCCGAGTGTGCGGGTATCCAGACACTCACGCTGTCCAAGGATGTCTATGCCGACCCCATCGCAGCTGACGAGATCATCGCGCATGAGCTGCTCGAGCGCGGCTGCGAGTACGTGGTGATGGCCGGCTATATGCGCATGGTGCACACGCCGCTGCTAGCAGCGTTTCCCAATCGCGTGGTTAACCTACACCCGGCACTGCTGCCGAGCTTTACCGGTGCCCATGCGATTGACGATGCGTTTGCTCGCGGCGTCAAGGTGACCGGCGTGACCGTGCACTTTGCCAACGAGATTTACGACAACGGCCCCATCATCGCCCAGCGTGCGCTGGCTGTTGAGGAGGGCTGGGACGTCGACACGCTCGAGGAGCACATCCACGCGATCGAGCATGTGCTGTATCCCGAGGTCGTGCAGATGCTCGCCGACGGTCGCGTTCACGTGCTAGAGAGCGGCAAGGTCGCAATTGATGCGCCGCGCGGCTAGTGGCGCACAGTACAATTTAGCCGAGTAGTCAGGGTGGTCATTGGCGCCAAGGCGCAAGTGGCCATCCTTTGTTTTAGGTAATCACCTGCGACGTTCTTCAGTGACTAGTCGTTAAAGAACGTCGCAGGTGACAAGGTGAGAGAGGTGGGCCCATGGCGGATAACGAAGCATTGTTTACGCCTGAGCTGGTGTTTTTTGATTGGGAGTGCGTGTCACCGGGCGAGGTGTTTGCGCGGCTCGAGGGCGAGCTTGCCCCGCGCGGCTACATTGCGCCCGGTTGGCTCGACGCCGTCCGCACGCGCGAGGACGCCTATCCCACGGGTCTCGCTATGCCGGCGGCAAACATCGCCATTCCACATACCGATCCGGGATTTGTGGCCAAGCCCTATATCGCGGTGGTAAAGCCCGCCGCACCCGTGACGTTTAACGCGATGGCGGGCATGGGCGCCCCGGTGCCGGCGCAGATCATCATCAATTTGGGCATTGCTGAGCCGGGCGGCCAGGTCGAGGCCCTGCAGGCGCTTATGAATATCTTTATGGACGCCGACGCTGCAGCCGATGTACTCGGCCAAACCACGCCGCAGGGCATGGTCGACGCCATCCGCCGCCACTTTTAGGGCCGGCACTTGGGGACTGTCCCTAACTGCCGGCAGAAAAGGAACGTCCCTAACTGCCAACTGCCAGACCTGCCCCCTTTGCACCAAAATGGTGCAGATTAACCTGTCCCCCATGCACCAGGTGTGCCGCGGGGGCTGCGTTGTGACACAATGGCGTTTGTTCGATTCGTGATGTGAAAGGCCAAACATGGCAAACAAGAAAAAGAACCCCGAGGTCGCGCCGACGTCCGAGCAACGGTCCCGCGCCGCCTCCAGCTCTCGCAAGAAGCAGCGCAAGACCTATGTGTCCAAGACCGTCAAGATTGTCCTGGTGGTCATCGGCGTGCTGGCGATGCTGCTCTCCGTCTCGGCCATGGCGTGCTCCGGCCTGATGTCGCAGACCGAAAGCGCCAGCTCGGGCTATAAGCTCACTGGTGGTGTGGCTGCCACTATCAACGGCACCAACCTCACCGAGGACACCGTGACCAAGCAGATCATGAGCATGCGCACGTCCTACGGCTACACCAAGGACAAGGACTGGGCACAGTACTTGGTCGACAATGACCTCACGCCCAAGAAGTACCGCAAGCAGCTCATCGACTCCTACTCGCAGCAGATCCTGCTTCAACAGGCGCAGAAGGAGAATGGCGTGACGGTGTCGGACGAGGAGGTCGAGAAGGCTTGGAAGGACGCGTGCAAGAGCGCGGGCGGCGCCAAGACCTTTAAGGAGACCCTTAAGACCTACGGCTACACCGAGGACACCTACAAGGATTCGCTTAAGGAGAGCCTGGCGCAGCAGAAGCTCAAGGATGCCGTGGCACCCACTAGCAAGCCCAAGGACAGCGAGATTGTCGATTACATCAATGAGAACCTGTCCAACTACAACGATGCCCGTCGTTCGTCGAATATCCTGATCAAGGTCGATTCCGACGCATCTGACGAGGACAAGGCTGCCGCCAAGGCTAAGGCGCAGGAGTGTCTGGACAAGATCAACTCCGGCGAGCTGAGCTTCGAGGACGCCGTGGAGCAGTATTCCGACGACACCGGTTCCAAGGAGAAGAAGGGTGATGTGGGTTGGGATAAGCTCACCACCTTCGTCGACAGTTACCAGGCGGCGCTCGAGGGGCTCAACAAGGGCGATGTGAGCGACGTCGTCGAGTCGACGTATGGCTACCACATCATCAAGTGCACCGACTTCTTCCATGTCGATAATCAGGTCGATGACATTAAGCAGGTGCCCAAGGACATCAAGAAGTACGTCTCCAATGTGGTGAAGACGCAGGCGGCCAGTGCTGCATACAGCGAGTGGTTGGAGCAGTACAAGAAGGATGCCGACATCACCGTTAACCCCATGCCCAAGGACGTGCCGTACAACGTCAGCCTGAAGGGCGTCACCAAGAGTTCGACCGACGATTCGTCGACGACTGAGTAATCATGGGGCGGTGCTCGTGCGAGTGCCGCCCACGCTATTGAGGAGGATTTGCAGATGACCAACGAAGAGCTGCAGAAGGAAATGATTGCGGCCATGAAGGCCAAGGACAAGGTTCGCCTGTCTATCATTCGCCAGGTCAAGGCCGAAGTGAAGAATATCGAGGTCAACGAGCGCCGCGATGTGACCGAGGAAGACGTCAACAACATGATCAAGCGTCTGATTAAGCAGACGAGCGAGACGCTGGAGATGTCCATCAAGGCCGGTACCGACCAGGAGCGTACCGACAACCTGACCAAGCAGGTCAAGATTCTGGAGAGCCTGCTGCCCGCGCAGGTTTCGGGCGAGGAGCTCGAGGCCCTGATTGAGCAGGTCATCGCCGAGCTGGGCGCCACGTCCAAGAAGCAGATGGGCCAGGTCATGGGCGCTCTGGGCAAGGCCACCGGCGGCAACTTCGATAAGCCGGCCGCAGCAAAGATCGTCGGAGCGAAATTGGCGTAAGTGCCGGCCGACACATAGCTGATGTCGAGGGGGCGTGACCATTGCGGTCGCGCCCCTTTTTGATGAGCTGGGTACTCATTGGGGACAGGCTTAAATGAGTACCTGCTCATTGGGTACTCATTTAAGTCTGTCCCCAATGACTAGGTGGAAGGTTGCGGGTTCTTTACGGGAATGTAGTGTGGGCTGCGGAAACGTGATTCTTTCCGTACAATAGTTCAACTCGTGTAAACGCAGGGAAGGGACATTCATGGCAGACATGATCGAGATCAAGCATCTCAACAAGTACTTTGGCGACCTGCATGTGCTCAAAGATATCAACCTCACCGTCAAACGCGGCGAGAAGCTCGTAATGATCGGGCCTTCCGGCTCGGGTAAATCGACGCTCATCCGTTGCGTCGATTATCTGGAGGAGCCCACGTCGGGCGAGGTTGTCATCGACGGTACGCCGCTCACCAAAAAGAATCACCTGGAGATGGCTCGCAAGTATAGTTCCATGGTGTTTCAGCAGTTCAACCTGTATCCCAACATGACGGTGCTGGGCAACCTGACGCTCGCGCCCATCAAACTGCAAAAGAAGAGCAAGGAGGAGGCGACCGAGATCGCCATCGCTGCGCTCAAGCGCGTCGGCATGGCACATAAGGCCGGCGAGTATCCGCAGAATCTCTCGGGTGGTCAGCAGCAGCGCATCGCCATCGCCCGTGCCCTGTGCACCAAGCAGCCTATCATCCTGTTTGACGAGCCGACCTCGGCACTCGACCCCGAGATGGTCCAGGAAGTCCTGGACGTTATGATTGAGCTCGCGCAGGAGGACATCACCATGATCTGCGTGACGCACGAGATGGGCTTTGCGCGCCAGGTGGCCGACCGCGTCATCTTTATGGAGGACGGCCGCATCCTGGAGGAGGGCACGCCCGAGCATTTCTTCGATAACCCCGAGAACCCGCGTTGCCGCGAGTTCCTGTCCAAGATTCTGCACTAGGCGCGGTGATGGACATGACGGATATGACGAGGGCGGCCGTGTCGCGCCGTCACTTTTTGCAGCTGGCGGGCGCCGGTATGCTTACGCTGACGGGGGCCGCGCTTACCGGTTGCGGCAACTCCACCAGCGGCGAGGGCTCCGACAAGGGGTCCAAGCTTGCGGCCATTAAGTCGCGCGGCCATCTGAATGCCGGCGTTAAGAAGGATGTTCCCGGCTACGGCTATTACGACACCGCCAAGGGCCGCTTTGAGGGCATGGAAGTCGATTTGTGCTACCAGATCGCCGCTGCCGTCTTTGGCGTGAGTTACAAGGAGGCCCGCGCCCAGGAGCTTGTCGAGTTTGCCGACGTAACGCCCAAGACGCGCGGTCCGCTGATCGATAACGGCCAACTTGACGTGGTCGCGGCGACCTACACCATCACCGACGAGCGCAAGAAGAGCTGGGATTTCTCGACGCCGTACCGCACCGACTACGTGGGACTCATGGTCAAGAAGCGTTCGGGCTTTACCTCGATTGAGGATCTGGATGGTAAGGTCATTGGTGTGAGCCAGGGTGCCACCACGCAGGGCCTGATCGAGCAGATGATCAAGGACAACGGCTTTAGCTGCAAGCCCGAGTTTAGGGCCTTTAGCGGCTACCCCATCATCAAGAGTTCGCTCGATGCCGGCAATATCGACGTCTTTGCCATGGACCGCTCCACGCTGGCCGGTTACATGAACGAGACCGTTGAGCTGCTGCAGCCCGAGGTCAAGTTTGGCGAGCAGGGCTACGGCGTGGCGACCAAGAAGGGCTGCGACCTTTCGGCCGTGGTCGATCAGGTGATTTGCGATCGCCTGGCCGATGGCTGGCTCGACCAAGAGGTCAAGACCTGGGGTCTCGTATAGGCGCATCGTCCAAGGAAGGAATCAAATGCTCGAAGGATTATTTGACGCCGACCGTTGGTCGACGACATTTCAAAACATGGGGCCCTTCTGGGAGGGCTTTGGCGTGACGCTGCAAGTGGTCGTTGCCGGTCTGCTGCTGTCGCTGGTGCTGGGCACGCTGCTGGGCGTGTTCTCTACCACTCGTTCGCGCGTGCTGCGCGCCATAAGCCGCGTGTACGTTGAGTTTTACCAGAACACCCCGTTGCCCGTACAGGTTCTCTTTATGTACATGGCCGGTCCGCAGTTTTTGCAGGCCATAACCGGTGCCGACCAGCCGGTGCGCATCGCGCCGTTCGTGCTGGGCTTCTTGGGCGTGGGTCTGTATCACGCGGCCTACATTTCGGAGGTCATCCGCACTGGTATCGAGGCGGTTCCGCGCGGTCAGATGGAGGCGGCCCAGAGCCAGGGCTTCACCCGTGCGCAGGCGTACTGGTACATCGTGCTGCCCCAGACATTCAAGATCATTCTGCCGCCGCTGTGTAACCAGGCGCTCAACCTGGTCAAGAATACGTCGGTGCTGGCGCTTGTGGCCGGCGGCGACCTTATGTACCGTTCCGACAACTTTGTGAGTCTGTACGGTTACCTGCAGGGATACATCGTCTGCTGCCTTATGTACTTTATCATCTGCTTTCCGCTCGCCATGCTGGTGCAGTGGCTCGAGCGCCGCTCCAAGGAGCGTCCGCGCGGCGTGAGCCTGGCCGAGCTGGGGCTCGACAACGTAGAGGAGGCCTAGCGCATGGAAATCTTCAACGCAACCAACCTGCTCTACATTTGGGGCGGCTTTGTTAAGACGATCGAGATCTCGGCGCTGTCGATCTTTTTCTCGCTCATCTTTGGCACGGTGCTGGCGCTCGTTAAGAGCTATGCGCCCCGCCCGTTCCGTATTTTGGTGAGCGCCTATATTGAGCTGTTCCGTTGCACGCCAAACCTGCTGTGGATCCTGTTTATCTACTTTACGGTGCAGGGTTTGGACATTGTGATTTCGACCATCGCCTTTACGCTGTTTACCAGCGCTGTTATGGCCGAGATTGTGCGCGGCGGCCTCAACTCGATTCCGCGCGGCCAGTTTGAGGCAGCACAGAGCCAGGGCTTCGGCTTCTTTGCCACCATGCGCTACATCATTCTGCCTCAGACGTTTAAGACGATCATTCCGGCGCTGTTTAGCCAGTGCACGACTGTCATCAAGGACAGCTCGTATCTTTCGGGCATTAACGTGGCCGAGCTCATGTACACGGCAAACGTCGTGATGGCCCATGCGATCGACCTGTCGCAGGTGCTTATGCTCTACGGCCTGGTATTTGCGATGTACTTTGTGCTCAACTTTGGTATCTCGTTGCTGGTTCGCGCATATCAGAGGCGAATGGTGGCAGCGTAGGATGTGACAAAGGGACTCTCCCTTTGTCACATAGAGAAAGGAATCGCGATGAGCGGTCTGGAGAATAAGAAGAGTCCTGTGGTCATTACCATCGCGCGCGACTTTGGCGCCGAGGGCCACGAGATTGGTCGTATCCTCGCCGATGAGCTGGGGATTCCGCTGTACGATAACGAGCTGCTGGTGCGTGCTTCGCTGCGCGCGGGCGAGTCGCTCGACAAGATGGCCGCCTACGACGAGCGTCTGGCCGTGGAGAACATGGCGTTTCTGCCCGACCGCTACGATGCGCGTTCGTACTCGGACAAGTTGTTCCAAAAGATGAGCCAGGTGATTTTGGATCTGGGTGAGACCGAGAGCTGCATTATCGAAGGCCGTCTGTCCGATTATCTGCTGCGCAACAACCCCAATCACATCGCCGTGCTGGTGACTGCGCCCTTTGAGGACCGCGTCGAGATCGTGCGCAAGAAGCGCGGCCTCAACAAAAAGAAGGGCGCCAAGCTGGTCAAGCAGCAGCAGAAGGCGCGCGAGGCGTTCTATAAGCGCTACAGCGCCGGAAAGTGGAAGATGACGAGCGGCAAGGACATCGTCGTCAACCGCGCCAAGCTGGGCCGCGAAGGCTGCAAGGATGTCATCGCCGCAGCCTACCGCTACAAGGTGGCTCAGCTCGAAGGCTAACCGACCAAAATCACCACAAAGGGGACAGGTGCCTTTGTGGTGGTTGGGGCGGCCGGTATAGAAAAAGTCCCCGCCGGGCGTGTGCTCGACGGGGACTTTGCCGTTTGATGGCTAGCGCTGAGGGTGATTACTCGCCCAGCAGGCTCTTGGTGATCGAAGCGGCGGCCTTCTTGCCGGCGCCCATCGCCAGAATGACCGTAGCGGCACCGGTGACGATGTCGCCGCCGGCCCAGATGCGGGGATCGGTGGTCTGGCCGGTCTCCTCGTCGGCGACGATGTAGCCCCACTTGTTGAGCTCCATCTTGCCGCCGATCTTGGCAGCGAAGGGGTTGGCGTTGGTGCCGATAGCCGAGATCGCGACATCGCAGGGGATCTCCTCGATGGCGCCCTTGATGGGCACCGGACGACGACGGCCGGACTCGTCGGGCTCGCCGAGCTCCATCTTCTGGACCTTGACGGCGCACACGGAGCCGTCCTCGCCAGCGACAAACTCGAGCGGGGAAACGAGCGGCAGAACCTCGACGCCCTCGGCCTTGGCGTGGTGCAGCTCGGCACGACGGCAGGGCATCTCGTCCTCGGTACGGCGGTAAGCGATGATGGCGTGCTCGGCGCCCAGACGCTTGGCGGTACGGACGGCGTCCATAGCCACGTTGCCGCCACCAAAGACGACGACGTTCTTGCCGTGCTTGGTGGGGGTATCGTACTCGGGGAACTTGTTGGCCTTCATCAGGTTCACGCGGGTGAGGTACTCGTTCGCGAAGAAGACGTTGGGCAGGTTCTCGCCGGGGACGTTGAGGAACTTGGGCAGGCCAGCGCCGGTTGCCACGTAGATGGCGTCGAAGCCCTGCTCGAACAGCTCCTCGGCCGTGGCCATGTTGCCCACGACGGAGTTGTACTCAAACTTGACGCCCATGTCCTCAAGGCCGTCAATCTCACGCTTGACGACTGCCTTGGGCAGACGGAACTCGGGGATGCCGTAGACCAGCACGCCGCCGCCGGTGAAGAATGCCTCAAAGACGGTAACGTCAAAGCCGTTGCGGGCGAGCTCGCCGGCGCAGGTGATGCCGGACGGGCCGGAGCCGACGACGGCGACCTTCTTGCCGTTCTTGGGAGCCATCTTGGGCGTGGACGCGAGCTCGGGGCGGTCACCCAGGAAGCGCTCGAGCTGGCCGATGGCCACGGGCTCGGACTTCTTGCCACGGATGCACTTGCCCTCGCACTGGTTCTCCTGCGGGCAGACGCGGCCGCAGATGGCGGGAAGCATGGAGTCCTCGCGGATGGTATCGAGAGCGCCGCCGAAGTCCTTCTCGCGGATCTGCTCGATAAAGCGGGGGATGTTGATGTTGACGGGGCAGCCCTCAACACAGAACGGCTTCTTGCAGTTGAGGCAGCGCTCGGCCTCGGCCAGCGCCATCTCCTCGGTGAAGCCCTTGTCGACGGGGCGGAAGTCGCAGGCGCGCTCAGCAGCCGGCTCCTCGTTATCGGGGGTGCGGGGCGACTTCATATCGGCAACGAAACGACCGTTAACTAGTGGCATGCGCAGCTCTTTTCCTCATAGGCCTTGAGGGACTCGCCCTCTTCGGAACGGTAAGCGGCCTGGCGGGCACGAAGGTCATCCCAGTCGACCAGGGTGGCATCAAAGTCGGGGCCGTCGACGCAAGCGAACTTGGTCACGCCGCCCACCTCGACGCGGCAGCAGCCGCACATACCGGTGCCGTCAACCATGATGGGGTTGAGGGACGCGGTGATGGGGGTGTCGTACTTCTGGGCGGTGAGGGTCGAGAACTTCATCATCGGAACGGGGCCGACGCAGAAGACCTGGCTCACGGCCTTGTCCTGCAGCAGACGCTCCAGCGGAGCGGTGACAACGCCCTGCTCGCCGTAGGAGCCGTCGTCAGTGGTGATGTGGATGTGGTCCTCGTCGAGGAGCTCGCGGAACTGGTCCTCCATGAGCAGGAGGTCCTTGGTGCGGGCGCCCATGATGGCGTGAACCTCGTGACCGGTCTCGACCAGGTGCTTGGCGACCGGGAAGGCAATTGCCAGACCGACGCCGCCGCCAATGACGGCGCAGGGGCCCTCGGCCATCTCGGTGGGAACGCCCAGCGGGCCCACGACGTCGCGCAGCGACTCGCCGGCCTCGTAGGTGGAAAGCATCTCGGTGGTCTTGCCGATCACCATGAAGATGAACTCGACCCAGCCCTCGTCACCGTTCCAGCCAGCCAGGGTAAACGGGACGCGCTCGCCCGTCTCGTTGGCGCGAACCATGAGGAACTGTCCAGCGTGCGCATGCTTGGCGATTGCGGGCGCCTCGATGCGAAACTTGAACACCTTCTCAGAGAACTGCGTCTTCTCCAGGATCTTATACATAGAACCCCTCTCTTGTTAGGGCCGCCGAACCGTGCCTCCACGGAAATGGACGGTAGCCCGAATAAAACCGTACGCGCACAGGCGTTGTGCAGACATACGGTGCAAATTATACCCTCATGGACATGTCACTTACGTGTGTCTTCGGCGGTTGGGAGCAGGGTTTATCCACTTTGGCCTACCAAAGGGGGAGAGGTTTATTTTGGTCGGTTTTATCAGGTAAAACGGCAAAGGGGGCCGGCCTCGGGTTGTGATGAGGCCGGCCCCCTTTGGGGTGCTGTGCATGTATGTCGGCGCGCGGTTGATTGCGATGCCGCAACTGGGGCGTTTCCGCAGGTAAAACCTGCCAAAATAAACCTGTCCCTAAATGATAGGTTTTAGTGCTTGCCGTTGGCGGAAGCGGCGCCGTTGACATGGTCGCGGGCATAAACCACGCCGTGCACGATCGCCAGGCCGGCGGCGTCGGCCGCGCGGGCGCAGGTGTCCTGGAAATCCTCGGCCTCGCGGGCGCGCAGCTGCTTAAGAACGTAGTCGGCGACGGCCATCTTGCCGGGAGGGTTGCCGATGCCGGTGCGGATGCGGCTGAAGTCGCGGCTGCCCATCTTGTCGATGATGGAGCGCAGGCCGTTGTGACCGGCGTGGCCGCCGCCCACCTTAACGCGGACGTCGCCGGCGGGAATATCGAGCTCGTCGTGGATTACGAGCAGCTCCTCGGCCTTGATCTTGTACTCGCGGCAGAGCTTGGAGATGGGGCCACCCGAGGTATTCATATACGACTGCGGCTTGACCAGTACAATCTGGCGCTTGCCACCCTCTTCCTCAGCATCGTTGATATTGATGAGCGCGACCTCGGCGCCGGCCTGGTTTTTCCAGTACGTGACGCCGGCCTGACGCGCCAGCTCGTCGATCGCCTTAAAGCCTGCGTTGTGGCGGGTCTCGGCATACTCATCGCCGGGGTTGCCAAGTCCGGCAACCATGCGAATCTTAAGCGGCTGTGCAGCTGCCATGTTCATCCTTTCGTTGATTTGTCGCCTGCTATGGTGAGCGACCCTGTTGCCGCTGTCAAATGGAGGGCAATTGAGGGCGTTTAGGGGCGTTTGGACGGCCGTCGAAATCAGAGGTGGACAGTTAGTTCGGATACGTATAAGTTCTGAGAACTCGAATTGCTCGATTCAATGCCGATACGTTGTTTTGGAGCTTTAGTTAGTCCATATGACGCTGTTTTGAAGTCTACCCTGCCTTCAAATAGGGCGAATGGTATAGAGATAACTGCAAAACAGCCTAATTCAATGTGTCCATTTATACGTATTTGAACTAACTGTCCAGCCCTGCTCGACGGTGCACGGGTGATTCGCCGTTTAGACCGGCGCAAGGCCGATTCCGGCCCGCAGGGCGTTGAGCCAAGCGGCCTGACGCTTGCGATAGCCCTTGATACGGTATCGGAATCGGACTCCCGCGAGTCGATGCATCGTTTGGGCGAAGGCTTCGAGTGCAACAAGGTCTTTCATTTGGTCGCGATTGATAACCAGGACGTGGATGCCCATTGCCTTGAGGCCATTATTTCGATTGCCATCGTGGATGCGAGCGTTTTGAAGCTCATGCCCAATTCCGTTGTATTCGTTGTCGACTCCGGCGGCCGGGCAATATAGGTCGCAGATGGCGTAAGGGATGCCGGAGGACATGTTAACCGCAAGAGTGTCGAAGTCGATTCGATAGTTGAGTAGCAGGCCTCCCATGGGCAGGCTGCAACATCCGAATCCGCCAAAGCGCATGGGCGCTCCGAGAACGGCTAACATTAGGGATTCGGCTGGGGATGCAGATCCGGGTCGGGCAAGCTTGACTGCCGTGCGAAACGAGGTGTATGAGCTACTTTTGGCGAAGCGCGCGACCGCCTCGAGATCTTCGATGGTCGTGGCGGGCTCGCATTTGTAGTGCGCCTGTTCGTAGCGGGTTTCGTTCTGCTGTTTGGCTGCCGACTGGCCGCCCAGGCAATCAAGATCGCCCGTCGCTGCGCAGCTATCGCCCTTGGGCCAGATGTCGTCATAGGCGATGGGGTAGGTTGCCTCGGGCGGAAGGGAGTAGGTTCCGAGCAGCTCCATAAGGAGCATCAAGGTTTTGGCGACCGATTCATTTTTAGAACAAAGCATGGCTGTCATGGCAGGAGACGTTGCGTAGATGTCGGCCTCGACGTGCATAATTGCACCTTCAGGAAGCGGAGCGGAGAGAATATGCTGAAGAAGTCGCTTGTCGGGGCGTCTGTTGTCTTCGTTTGAAACGAGAAGATCGAGTAGTTCGGAATCATCTTCATTCCAGGCGTCGAGTATCGAAAGTGCGCCAAAGTCTATCGCGTCATTGTTGGGAATGCAGCTAGCCAAGGCATGTGCTTGCTGTTCGCTATCAACGGAGTCCCAGGGTAGGGCAGAGTACGCCCGTCGTGCGCGACGAATTGCGCGGAGGGCGGAGAGATGTGAAATCACGGTCGTCATAGCTATAACGTACTAAGTTGGCGGCAGAATGCGACCGCCATACCGTTCTTTTCGCTCAGCGGGGCGCTGTGCGCCATGAACGGCTGGGTGTTATGAAATCGGTGGAATCGGTTGAGGGGATTGCAGGAAATTGAGCTCTGCCGCGAAGGTTGACGATAGCTACTGGACAGTTAGTTCAGATACGTATAAGGCGATGGGCATTCGAGGCGTTTCTAAGGGCCTTCGAGGGTGATTTGAGGGTAAATATGCGGCGGTTGTACTCGAAAACGATGAGCTTTGGGCGGCATGGCATCCGCCGGGGAGCTCAGAAGGCTCCGAACGGCCCTTTGGGGCTTTAAAAAATACGTATCTGAACTAATTGTCCAGGGAAGGTTGGCGAGGGATAGAAAAAGGGCCGGAAGCGAGCTTCCGACCCTTTAAAAGCATCAAAGATGATGCGATGCGCGTTGGACTACAGCGCGAAGTCGCCGCCGACGAGCGTGGAGACGGGCTCCTCGTGGTAAACGGCGGAGATGGCCTGAGCGAACTCCTCGGCGACCGAGATGGTCTTGATCTTGCCGCCGACCTCGACGGGGATGGCATCGGTGACGACGCACTCGACGATGGGGGCATCGTTCAGGCGCTCGATGGCCGGACCGGAGAAGATGCCGTGGGTGGCGCAGACGTAGATGTCGCCAGCGCCCATAGCCTTGAGCTCCTTGACGTTGGCGCACAGGGTGCCAGCGGTGTCGATCATGTCGTCGTTGATGATGCAGGTCTTACCCTTGATGTCACCGATGATGCCCATGACCTCGGCGGCGTTGTGGCGCGGACGGCCCTTGTGGGCGATGGCCAGGTCGCAGCCGAGCATGTCGGACAGCTTCTTGGCGGCCTTGGCGCGGCCCACGTCGGGGGAGACGACAACCAGGTTGTCGGTGTCGAAGTGCATGTCGTTGTAGTACTGGCCAAACAGCGGCAGTGCGGACAGGTGGTTGACCGGGATATCAAAGAAGCCCTGGATCTGGCCCTGGTGCAGGTCGAGGGTGATGATGCGGTCGACGCCGGCGCGCTCGAGCAGGTTGGCGACGAGGCGGGCGGTGATGGGCTCGCGCGGGCCGGCCTTGCGGTCCTGGCGGGCATAGCCGTAGTGGGTGATAACGGCGGTGATGGAGCGGGCGGATGCGCGCTTGGCAGCGTCGGTGGCGATGAGCAGCTCCATGAGCATGTCGTTGACGTTGCCGCCGGCCACGGACTGAATCAGGAAGACGTCGGCGCCGCGGACGGTCTCGTCGTAGCGGGCGTAAATCTCACCGTTGGCGAACTGCTTTAGCGTAAGGCCCGAAAGCTCGACCCCAAGGTACTCAGCGATCTTCTGAGCGAGGGGACGGTTGGAGGAACCGGAATACACGCGGATGGACTTGCGCATATTCTCCGACTTCTCGGGATCATTAATCGGCATTACCCTTCTCCTTTATATCGAATGCCATATAGATGCCTTGTTGCATTGTAACCGCGCGACGGGGTTAATCGGGTCTTGATAACGTCTTTACCGTCAACGGACACGAACCGACCACTCATCCGGTTGCGCAGGTCACGATAGAAAAAGGAGCCGCCCCCATGGGAACAGCTCCTTAGATGCTTGGTAAAACGTTATACCTCGTCGTCCTCGTGCAGACGGCGGCGATAATCGGCGGCCCAGCCCTCAATGTTTACCTGACGGGCGCGGCCCAGGCCAAGTGCATCTGCCGGGACCGGCTCGGTGATGACGGAGCCGGCGGCCACGAGCGCGCCGTCGCCGATCTGGGCGGGCGCGACCATCATGGTGTCGGAACCGATGAAGGCGTCCTTGCCGATGACGGTCTTGTGCTTGTGCACGCCGTCGTAGTTGCAGGTGATGGAGCCTGCGCCCACGTTGACGCCGGAGCCCATGGTGGTATCGCCGATGTAGGACAGGTGCGGCACCTTGGAGCCCTCGCCGATCGTGGACTTCTTGATCTCCACGTGCGTGCCGGCCTTGGAGCCGTCGAGCATGTGGGTGCCCGGGCGCAGGTAGGCGCGCGGGCCGCAGTCGACGCCGTTCTCGATGACGGCCTCGATGGCGATGGTCTCATCGATGATGCAGCCGCTGCCGACGGTGGTGTCGGTGAGACGGCTGTTGGGGCCGAGCTGGCACTCCTCGCCCACGGTGACGTGGCCGATCAGGTGCGTCTGCGGCCACACGACGGTGTCGCGGCCGATGGTGGCGTCGGGGCCGATCCAGGCCTGCGTGGGGTCGATGAAGGTAACGCCCTCGGCCATCCAGTGCTCGTTGATGCGGTCGCGCGCGATGGCGGTGAGCTGCGCGAGCTGGATGCGGCTGTTGACGCCCAGGCCGTCGCGGTAGTCATCGCAGTGGAAGATGGAGACTGCCTGGCCGTGGCCCTTGAGGATCTCGAGCATGTCGGGCAGATAGTACTCGGACTGCGCGTTGTCGTTGCCGATCTCGTCAATGTGCGCGGCGAGCTGCGCGCCGTCGAAGGCGTAGCAGCCGGCGTTGCACTCGAGCAGCGTGGCGGCCTGCTCGGGTGTGCAGTCCTTCTGCTCGATGATGCGTTCGATCTGGCCGTCGGCACCCAGCTTGATGCGGCCGTAGCCGAAGGGGTCGGGCGGGGTCATGGTCATGACGGTGCAGGCGAGCTCGCCGGTGGCGACGGTCTGCGCGAACTTGGCGACGGTGTCGGCGGTGATGAGCGGCAGGTCGCCGTTGAGCACGACGACGGGGCCTTGCGTGATGCCGCAGGCCTCGAGCGCGACCTTCACGGCGTGACCGGTGCCCAGGCGCTCGGTCTGCTCAACGCACTCGACTTTGGTGGCGCTGTTGGCGTAGGCGCCGTCGATCAGGGCGCGCATCTCGTCGGCGTGGCTGCCGATGACGACCACGACGCGGCTGCAGCCGGCCTTGATGGTAGCGTCGACGATCCACTGGACCATGGGCTTGCCCAGGATCTTGTGCGAAACCTTACAGTGGTTCGACTTCATGCGGGTGCCCTCGCCGGCAGCGAGGATAATTGCGGTTGCGTCCATGTGATCTCCTGTTACGTTATAGAGACGTGCGTTTGGAAACGATACACGGCGCAATATGATACCGCAGGCATATGTTGAGCGCGTAGCGATTGGTTTGCGGCGGTTGAGGCTTGCGCCGCCGGCGTGGCGTTTGCACTGCTTGCGTGCGGCGTTGGCGGTGCTGCGGAGCTGTCGTTTGAGCGAGGGGACGGGGGTGCCCGTGGACAACATACAAGAGGAGTTTGGCGGCGAGCCCGTCGCGGCGTTCTCGATGTCGCATCCGGCTGTGCCGGCACTCTATATAGTGCTGACGCTGGGGCTCACCATGTTCTCGATGCAACCAGTGCTGATCGCGCTGTCACTTGCGGGCGGGCTGGCGTATGGATTTGCGACGCGTGGGGCTGCCCGCACGCTGGGCGCACTCCGCTGGCAGCTGCCGGTGATTTTGATTATCGCGCTGGTCAATCCGCTGTTTAGCGCCTCGGGCTCGACGGAGCTGTTCCGTATTGGCATGCGCGCGGTGTATCTGGAGAGCATGGTATATGGCCTGTGCATGGGTGGGCTGTTTGTGGCGAGCGTGCTGTGGTTTGAGGCCGCGGCATCGATGCTCGAATACGACAAGGTGCTTGCGCTGCTGGGCAATGCCGCACCGGTGATTGCGCTCATGATCTCGATGTGCATGCGGCTTATCCCGCAGTTTTTGCGCCGCGGCCGCACGGTGCTGGCGGTGCAAGATGCGATTGACGTGCCGGGGCGCGCGCCGGCCGACCCCGTGCGCTCGCGCCTGCGGGCATCGAGTGTGTTGATGGGCTGGGGCATGGAAGATTCGCTGGAGCGCGCGGACGCGATGCGCTCGCGCGGGTGGGGTGCCGCGACGCGTCGTACGACGTATGCGCGGTATCGACTGGGGCGCGGCGATGTTGCTGCGCTGGTTGGGCTTGCACTGTTTGGCGTGGTCACGGTGACAGTGGCGTGGACCGCGACGACGCAGTATTCGTTTTATCCGCAGCTCTCGGTGCCGGCGCCGTGGCCGGGCTATGTCGTGTACGCTGCCTGGATGGTGCTGCCTTGTGCGTTGCACGCGATTGATGAGGAGAGGTTTGGCTGATGGCTCGGTTTGATAGGAGCTCGGCGGCGGGCGTGGCATATGGCTCGGCCGCGCCGGCGATTGAGGTGCGAGGCCTTAGTTTTGCCTATCCCGGGGCCGAGGCACCGGTGCTCGAGGGGCTTGATTGGTGTGTTCCCCAAGGTGCGTTTGCGCTGCTTGTTGGCGGTACCGGTTCGGGCAAGTCGACGCTGCTGTCGCTGCTCAAGCCCGAGATCGCTCCGGCGGGTACGCGCTCCGGCGAGCTGCGCGTGCTGGGCGAGCCCGTCGCCGACATGGACGTGCGGGCATCGGCGGAGCGCGTGGGTTATGTGTTCCAGGATCCCGAGAACCAGATCGTGTGCGAAACCGTGTGGCACGAGATGGCGTTTGGCCTAGAGAATCTGGGTGTGTCGCGCGACGAGATGCGCCGTCGCGTAGCTGAGACCAGCTATTTCTTTGGGCTGGAAGATTGGCTTCATCGCGATGCCGATACGCTTTCTGGTGGCCGCAAGCAGCTGCTGTCGTTGGCGGCCGTCCTGGCGCTGCGTCCGCGTGTGCTGCTGCTCGACGAGCCCACGTCTCAGCTCGATCCCGTTGCCGAGAAGAATTTTCTGCACGCGCTGTTTCGTGTGAATCGCGAGCTGGGCTGCACGGTTGTTGTGGCTACGCATCAACCGCGGCCGATGCTCGAGTATGCGACGTGTGCGTACCGGATTGAGGACGGTCGCGTGCGCGAGGTGGCGGATATGGCTTCTTTGGGACGCCGAGAATCGCTGTTTTCCGATGACATGTTGGGGTGGGGTGCCATCCGATGTGCAAAAAACGGAGTATTCAGCAGGCGTGAGGACAATTTGGGCTCTCTGGAGCCGCCCGGGGACGTATCGAGCGCGAAAAAAAGTTCGGAATTGGACAAATCGTCCGAATTTGTGGCGCAAACGTCGCTCAAGAACGGCTCGGAAGCCTTCCCGCGCACGGATGGAAGCAGAATACTCCAAAAAATGCACGCTGGGTCGGCTACCACCCTGGCAGGGAGCTGGTTTCGCTACGATCGCGCGGGCGGTTGGGTGCTGCGCGGGCTCGATGCGTCGTTTTCGGCTGGCGCGGTGCATGCGGTTGTTGGCGGTAACGGCTGCGGCAAGTCGACAATGCTTTCGGTGCTGGCGAAGACCGCCAAGCTGCAGCGCGGCCGCATGATGCGCGGAGCGGCCTCGGCGGCGCTGCTGCCTCAGAATCCCAAAGCATTGCTGGTTGCCGAGACGGTGCGCGACGAACTGATGGAATGGGCTTCGACTTGCGGATACGACGAGGCCGCAGCACAGGAGCAGGTGGCGCGCCTGGGTTTGGCGGGCTTGGAGGCACGTCATCCGTACGACCTTTCGGGCGGCCAGCGCCAGCTGCTTGCGTTGGCAAAGCTGCTGCTGATTGGCCCCGAGCTGCTGCTGCTCGACGAACCCACGAAGGGTTTGGACCTGGCCAGCCGCCGCATTATCGCTCGCGCCCTGCGTGACCACGCACAGGCAGGCGGCACCGTCATCATGGCTACGCACGATTTGGACTTTGCCGAGCAGGTAGCCGACGACGTCGCCATGATGTTTGACGGCGAGATTGCCTGCGTGGAGCTCCCGGCCGACTTCTTTGCCGACAACGTGTTCTATAGGGCGTGATGGGATGACGGACTGTCGTTTCTCGCGCTTGCTTGCAAAACTGGAGATCCCGCTGCTGCTGGCGGTTCCTGCGGTGATGGCTGCGGCGTTGCTGGCAGGTATTGAGCAGGCGGCGCTTGCCATGCTTGTCGTGGTGGCACTGGTGCTTGCACTGTTCTTTGCGGGTTACGAGGCGTCGCGCCCGGGCCTGCGCCAGATTATGCCCACGCTGGTGTTGGCGGCGTTGGCCGCGGCGGGGCGCATCTTGTTCGGTCCCATTCCCGACTTTAAACCGGTGAGTGCCATCGCCATTATCGCGGGGGCGACGCTTGGTCGCCGCAATGGTTTTATGGTTGGCGCACTGGCGGCGCTGACCAGCAATTTCTTTTTTGGACAGGGCATGTGGACGCCGTGGCAGATGTATGCCTGGGGGCTGGTTGGCTATGTTGGCGGCGCGCTAGCGTATGCGGGTGCGTTCGACCGCGTCGACGGCACCGTGCGCATGCCAGCACTGCTGGCGTACGGCTTTGCGTCGGGCCTGCTCTATGGCGTCGTGATCAACGCGTATGACATCATTGGTTTTGTACAGCCGCTTACTTGGGCGGGTGCCGTGGCGCGTCTTGCCACGGCAGTGCCGTTCGATATTACGCACGGCCTTGCGACCTGCGTGTTTTTGGCCGCCTTGTACAAGCCTTGGTGCCGTCGCATTAACCGTGTCGTCGTGAAATACGGGCTGTAAGGCCGGTTGCACTGGGGCGAGAATCAATACTGCTTCGGTGCCATTTCAAAACTATGCCGGTTTACGGGGCTAGATTGGCGCAGGCAGACCATGCCGGCTTTTTTCGAAATAGAGCAAGCCGTTCACCTGCGGTTTTATTATCTCGGAATTGCGTATGGTTGGGGGTTCGCGATTCAGCCCCGTAAACCGGCATAGTTTTGGAATGGCCGGCTGATATGACGGGCATCGTGGCCCTCAGAGAGCCAAATTGATCCATTTTCTTCCGTCCCCAGATGTCCCCAGGGAATCAGTTGACGGCGCTTGCCACGAAACTGGCCCATCTACTACGTTTAGCTTGATACTCCAGACCATGACCGCGTTTTATGAAAAACCGCAGGCTTTCTACCTGCGGTTTTCTTTTTGCGTTGTTCGCTGTGGTTGAGGGTGGTGGCTTAAACGTAGTAGATGGGCGTGTTTCGTGGCGGATGGGTCACGCGGATACTCTCACGAGGCCCAAAATGATCCGTTTTCCTCCGTCCCCAGGGGATCAGCTGGGGCTAGAGCTCTAGCGCGAGGGTGACGGGGCAGTGGTCGCTGCCGAAGATGTCGCCGCGGATGCCGGTGTCGCGTACGTTGTCGGCGATTGCGTCGCTTACCAGGAAGTAGTCGATGCGCCAGCCTGCGTTGTTCTTGCGGGCATTAAAGCGATAGCTCCACCAGCTGTAGACGCCCTCGACGCCGGGGTTTGCCGTGCGCCAGGTATCGGTAAAGCCGGCGTTGAGTAGCTCGGTGAACTTGCCGCGCTCCTCGTCCGAAAAGCCCGCGTTGCCGCGGTTGGACTTGGGGTTCTTAAGGTCGATCTCCTCGTGCGCCACGTTAAAGTCGCCACAGGTCACGACGGGTTTGCCGGTCTCGCGCTCGAGCGCGTTCAAAAAGCCGCGGTAAGCATCGTCCCAGGCCATGCGCACGTCGATGCGGGCGAGTTCATTTTGGGCGTTGGGCGTATAGACGTCGACAAACCAAAACTTGTCGAACTCGAGCGCGCAGACGCGGCCCTCGGTCGCGGCTTGGGCAACGAGCTCGGCAGCCTCGCCTTCGCCGGCGTAGGGTAGCAGCGCATCGGCGTGCAGCACGCGCAGCGGTTCCTGGCGGCTAAAGACCGCGGTGCCCGAATAGCCTTTACGCTCGGCGTAGCTCCAGGTTTGGTGGTAGCCGGGCAGGTCGATATCGACCTGGCCCTCCTGCAGCTTGGTCTCTTGCAGCGCCAGGATATCGACGTCGAGTTCTTGCGCGATCTGGATAAAGCTCGGGTCCTTTTTGAGCACGGCGCGCAGGCCGTTGACGTTCCACGAGGCGAAAGTGTAAGTCTGAGGCATGGTGTCCTTTCGACGGGGTTTGCAGGCTTAAGATTAGCGCAACAGGGGCGGGGTGGGCTCTGTGGGCGACGGCGCAATCGCGGCCGCCCCGACCAACATGGACGGAGGACAAACATGACGCAAGCGATAACAGATCCCAGGCGGGCCTCCGCCGCGCTGGCGGAGCTGTTCAATACCCACGAGCGCGTGGTGTTCTTTGGCGGCGCTGGTGTTTCCACGGCAAGCGGCATTCCCGATTTTCGCAGCGTGGACGGCCTGTATCACCAGCAGTTTGCCTATCCGCCCGAGACCATGCTGTCGCACAGCTTTTACGAGACACATCCGGCGGAGTTCTTCGACTTTTACCGAACCAAGATGATCGCGCTTAACGCTAAGCCCAACCGCTGCCACACCAAGCTGGCCGAACTGGAGCGAGCCGGCAAGCTCGACGCCGTGGTGACGCAAAACATCGACGGCTTGCATCAGATGGCGGGCTCGCAGCGCGTGTTTGAGTTGCACGGATCGGTCCATCGCAACATTTGCCAGTCGTGCGGAGCGGTCTATAGCGCCGAGTGGATTTGCTCGCGCGAGCACGAGGACGCCGCGGGCGTGCCCGTGTGCCCCGCGTGCGGTGGTCGCATCAAGCCCGATGTGGTGCTCTACGAAGAGCCGCTCGACGAGCATGTGTTGACCGGTGCCGTTGTCGCCATCGCCGCGGCCGATGCCCTCATTGTAGGCGGGACCTCGCTCGTGGTGTATCCGGCGGCGGGCCTTACACGCTACTTTACCGGCGATACGCTGGCCATATGCAACCTTGCTCCCACCGATCAGGATGCAAATGCCGACCTGCTGATTTCTTGCGACATCGCGGCCGCGTTTGCGTTCTAGCCCGCGCGCGCGGATACAATAGAAAGACTGAGTGCAAAGCGACCCCGCCGCCAGCTCCCCAAGCTCGGCGGCGTGGGCATTTTAGGAGGATGTTCATGGCGAACGACAGCAAGACATGGCGGTGCGGAAAGTACGAGCTCAGCTTTGACCGTCCGCGCATCATGGGCGTCCTCAACGTGACGCCCGATTCGTTTAGCGACGGCGGGGAGCACTTCGACCCGGATGCCGCCATCGAGTATGGCCTGGCGATGCTCGACGCCGGCGCCGACATCATCGACGTGGGCGGCGAGTCCACGCGCCCCGGCTTTACCCCGGTCAATCCCGACGAGGAGGCTCGCCGCGTGCTGCCCGTGGTGCGCGCGCTGGCCAAGGAGGGCGCCATCGTCTCGATCGACACGCGTCACGTGGCGGTTGCCAAGGCGGCCGTGCGCTGCGGCGCCTCGATCGTCAACGACGTGACCGGCTTCACCGACCCCAAGATGGTCGAGTTTGTTAAGACGAGCACCTGCGGCGTCATCGTGATGCATGCCGGCGAGGTCGCCGCGCCCGCGCGCACGCACGCAACGGTGCAGCTCGATACCTCGGCAGCGGCGTTTGTTGCCGAGAAGGCGCGCGAGGCGGCTGCCGAGGCCGCGCGCGAGGCCGAGAAGCCGGCCCGTCGCCGTCGCGGCAAGTTGCTGGGCGAGCCTAAGCCGGAGGCCAAGCTTCCGGGCGGCGTGGTGCAGCCCTCGTTGCCGTTTGGTGAACCGGAGCCCACGTCTGAGCCCGCAAGCGAGCAGGAGGCGCCCGCCGTCGA
>CABUBY010000003.1 GCA_902489955.1 uncultured Collinsella sp.
AAGGGCGACGCCGGCAACGGCATCACCTACGATGGCAAGACCTACACCATCGAGACCACCATCACCGACAAGGGCGACGGCACGCTCGAGGCGAAGCATGTCCTGAAGGGCGACGGCGAGGCGAAGTTCAGCAACAGCTACAAGCCGAATCCTGGTGAGTTCAGCGTCACCGACCAGATCACCGCGACCAAGTCCCTGACCGGCCGCGACCTCAAGGAGGGCGAGTTCTCCTTCGAGCTCGTCGAGGGCGACAAGGTCGTCGCCACTGGCACCAACGACGCCAGCGGCAACATCACGATGGGCGCCGTGAAGTACACCGAGGCCGGCGAGCACACCTACACGCTGCGCGAGGTCAACGGCGGAACCACCAGCAAGGGCATCACGTACAGCGACACCAAGTACACCATCGAGACCACCATTACCGACAACGGTGACGGTACCCTCAGCGCTACGCACGAGCTGAAGAGCGCCACGCCTGCGACCTTCAAGAACACCTACAGCGTGACCCCGCTCGATGCAGAGCTCGACTTTGACCTGAGCAAGGTCATCAGCGGCCGCGAGTGGACGGATGGGGACGAGTTCAGCTTTACCATTACCGCCCCCGATGGCGCCCCGCTCCCCGATCCTGCGACCGTAACCGTGAGCAAGCACGATGCGAAGGACGGCATTGCCGCCATCAAGTTCGGCAAGATTCGCTACACGGCCACCGGAACCTACAAGTACGAGATCCGCGAGAACGCGGGCAGCACGGTCGGCATGACGTATGACGCGCATGTCGCAACCGCCGAAGTGACCGTGACCGAGAACGGCGATGGCAGCCTGACCGCCAACGTCACCAAGAAGGAAAACGGACGCTTTACCAACACGTACCGCACTGGGCTTAACTACACCGCTGCCGGCGGTCTGTGGCTCAGCAAGTATCTGGACGGCCGCCCCATGACCGAGGGTCAGTTCACCTTTACCGTGACACCTGCTGACGACGCTTCGGCTCGCGCGCTCGGTCTGCTGCCCGGGGCTAATAGCTTCAAGTCCCCCGCAGCGGCAGAGGCAACGGTCGGACTGATTGACATTCTGGCTGGTCATGAGGTTATATTTACGCAGGCTGACGCCGGCAAGACCTTTACGTACACCGTGGCCGAGAAGAACGACGGCCAGCCCGGTTACACCTACGACGACGCCGTGCGCACGGTGACGATCGCCATCGCCGACGACACCGCCGGCACGCTCACTGCTACGACGACCGTTTCCGGCGGTCCCGAGGGCACGCATGAGACGGTCCACAAGAGTGGCGAGAACAAGGTCGAGAAGGCCCTGGTGCCGTTCCACAACAGTTACAGCGCTACGACCAACACGCCTGGCGGCACCGCCGCTCAGGTCGTTGCCACCAAGACTCTGACCGGCCGCCCGATGGCCGACGGCGAGTTCTGGTTCGGCATCGCCTATCAGGGTGAGCTTGTGGCATACGAAAACCTCAAGCCCAATATCGGCGGGCACGTGAGCTTTGATACGCTGCACTACGACACTAAGATGCTTGCTAATCTTGAGGCTGCTGGGCTTGCCCATCGTACCGACAAGGACGGTAAGCTCGCTTGGACCATTAACTACACGGCCTACGAAGATTTATTCGGGCTGCCGAATGGCGTTTCCGCTACAACGTGGAGCTTTGGCTTTAAGGTTATCGTCGTCGACAACGGTGACGGTACCCTGACGGCAACGGTCGACTACGGCGGCGTCGAGCCCTTGTTCGAGAACGTCTACGGCGCCGAAGCCGTCGATGCCGCGCTCACCGGCATTAAGAAGCTCCAAGCTGCCGAGGGCCTGACCCCGGCTGACATCACGGGCAAGTTCACCTTTACCGTGACCGCCGACGAGTCTGGTGCCCCGATGCCCGAGCGCACGACCGCAACCAACGACGCGGCTGGCAACGTGGACTTTGGCAAGATCCACTTTACGCTCGAGGACCTCAACCGCGCTCTGGGCGTGACGGACGATGCGACCGATAAGGCCGAGGCAGACGAAGCTGACGAAGCCGAGGCCGACGAGGCAGAGGCTGAAGAGGCCGACACCGATGCCAACGCCGACGAGCCCAGCGACGAGCCCGAGCCCGCAGCCCCCACCGCTCCGCGCTCGCACACCTTTACTTACACGGTGACCGAGTCCGGTAGTGCCCCTGGCGTGACCAATGACACCAACGCCACGCGCAAGGTTTCCTACACCGTGTCTGACGACGGTGCCGGGCATCTGAGCGTCAAGCGCGAAGGCGACGACGGTGCTGCCTTCACGTTTACCAACACCTACGGCGTGGCACCTACCGATTCGTCCGTGACCGATCAGGTCAAGACGGTCAAGCGTCTGACCGGCCGCGATCTTGCAGCTGGCGAGTTCACGTTTGAGCTGCTCGAGGACGGTGTGGTTGTCGCTAGCGGTACCAACGACGTCAACGGTAACGTTACGCTGAGCCCGATCCGCTACGAGGCACCCGGCACGCACACGTACACGCTGCGCGAGGCTTGCCCCAACGCGCTCGGCCTGTACAAGGGCGTCACCTATGACGGAACGACCTACACCGTCGTGACCACCGTCTCCGACAATGGTGATGGCACGCTGACCGCGACGCACAAGCTCGAGGGAACTACCGAGTCGGCTGGCTTTACCAACAAGTATCACGCCATGCCCACGCAGGTTTCCATCGGCGCCATCAAGGTGCTCGAGGGGCGCGAGCTCAAGAAGGACGAGTTTAGCTTTAAGCTCGTTGGCGAGGACATCGAGTCCACCGTCACCAACGATGCCGACGGCAAGATCAACTTCGACAAGTTCGAGTACGACGAGCCCGGAACGTACGTCTACACCATCAGCGAGGTCAAGGGCGACGAGACCGGTATGACTTACGACAAGTCCGTCTTCACCGCGACCGTCAACGTGGCCGATGACGGCGAGGGTAACCTCAAGGCGAGCGTCGCCTACGCCAAGGGCGACAAGAGCGTCGAGGGTATCGTGTTCAACAACACGTACAAGAAGCCCGAAACGCCCGTGCCGACGCCCGACCCCGGTACGCCCAAGACCGTGACGAACATCGTCAAGACGGTCAAGGGCTATCTGCCCACCACGGGTGACCAGCAGGCAGCCGCACTGCTCATGGCATTTGTCATCGCCATGGCTGGCGTCGGAGCCCTGGTCTGGGGTATCCGTAAGCGCTAGGCACGTCGACAGCGCCCGGGGCCAAAAGGCCCCGGGCGGCCGGCGGGGAGCCAGAACATAGCCCCCACCCCCACCCCCCAGCCGCCACGGAGGTATCTCCCTCCTCCGTGGCGGCATTTTTGTGCGTGGGGGAGGTGGGTGCGCCACGAAATCGGCCCATCTACTACGTTTGGCCCCTTACCTCCAACCATGCCAAAAAACGCCAAAACATAACCGCAGGTAGAACGCCTGCGGTTATGCTCAAAACGAAGGTATGGTCAGGGGTGTCGAGTCAAACGTAGTAGATGGGCCGGTTTCGTGGCGCGCGGTTCCGGCTGATCCCTTGGGGGCGGAGGAAAACGGATCATTTTGGTCCCGTGAGGCTGGCGGAGGCACTCGTGCAGGGCCGCCCGAACAAAACTATGCCGGTTTACGGGGCTGAGTCACGAGTCCCCAACCATGCCGATATTCGTGAAAATAAAATCGCAGGTAGACGAGCCGTCATTTTGCAGAAAACGCGGGTATGGATGGGGGTCCTGAGTTTAGCCCCGTAAACCGGCATAGTTTTGAAATGGTATTAAATCGGTGGCAGCCATTTTGCTATGCCGGGGCGGTCAGTCGTTGGGCAACTACCCTCGCAGGTAGGCGATGGCGATCTGCGTGCGGTTGCGCAGGCCCATCTTTGCAAGGATCGAGCTGATGTGGTTGCGCACGGTGCCTTCGCCCATGTAGGCGGTGGCGGCGATCTCCTTGTTGTCGAGGCCGCGGGCGATGAGCTCGGCGACTTCGAACTCGCGGTCGGTTAGGCCGGCAAAGGCTGTGGGCCGGCGGGGCGCGTCGGCTTCGGTGCCCGCCCCATTAAAATCGATATCCTCGATCGCCTTGCCCTCGAGCACGCGTTTGCCATCCATGACCTGTGCCAACGCCGGCGGAATGGCGGCGACATCGGTCTTGATCAGGTAGCCGCGGGCGCCCAGTTTAAGCGCCGACACAATGTACTCGTCATCCGAGAATGTCGTCAGAAACACCACGCGCGCCGTGGGGTCGCGCTCAAGGATTTCGCGTGCCGCCGAAAGGCCGTCGCGTCCCGGCATCTGAATGTCGAGCAGCGCGATGTCGGGCGCGTGCTCGCTGTAGAGCGCGACCGCCTCGTCGCCATTGGCGCCGGTGCCCACCACTTCGATCTGCGGCTGGGCGCCCAGGATAATCTTGAGCGAATCGACCACTAAGCGGTCGTCGTCGACAACGATGAGCCTCATCGGTCCTCATCTCCTTGCTGTTTGGGAACGGTGGCAAACACGCGCCAGCCGCCGGCGCTGGCACGCGGGCCGGCGGTGAAGGTGCCGCCAAGCGCCTCGATGCGCTCGCGCATGGAGGCGAGCCCCATGCCCTCCGCAGCGCCGCGGCCGCTTGCTTGGACCCCGCCCGCGCCATCGTCGGTAACGACAAGCTGGTAAAACGACGGATGTTCCATGCATCGTACGGTGACGGTCTGGGCGCAAGCGTGGCGCATGGTATTGGAGAGTGCCTCGCGCAGGACCGCTGCAAAGCAGTTGGCGACATTTGCGGGCGCATGCTCGGCCAAAACTTCAAGCTCAATCTGCGGGCCGCCGTCCGAGCGCGCGCCTTCAACAATGCGTTCGAGCTGCACGGAAAGGTCGACGGCGTTGTCGTTGAGCGCGTGGACGCTGGTGCGCACAAGCTGGAGCGCCTCGTCAACCGTGCGTTTAACGTCGGCGAAATCGGCGGCGACGCCAGACTCGTCGGCGTGGACCACGCGTAGGGCTTCGGCCTGCAGCGAGGCGCGCGTGAGCTGGTGCCCGACGTTATCGTGGATCTCGCGCGCGATGCGGGCGCGTTCGGCGAGCGTCGCGAGCTCGACTTCGTAGTCCTGGCGGTCGGCAAGGTCGCGGTTGCGCGCTTCGAGCGCGAGGGCTCGTTCTTGCAGCCCGTCGCGGGTACGGCGCATGCGCTGTTGCTCGCGCTCCAGCTGGGCGGTACGTAGCGATAGCAAGGTGGCGGCAACCGAAAGGATGGCGGTCAGCAGGAGCGTTCGGGTGGTGAGCGCGCCGCCGCGAAGGTCCGCGACAAGCGCGCAGACAAACACGGCGCCAATCACCAGCGCGGGCCAGATGCGTTCACGGCGCACGCGTCGCGCGATGTCATAGAGGGCGAGGGGCGCAAACGGCACAAACGGCGGTATAAAGACGGCCGCGATGATGTAAACGTAGCCCGCGGCCTCGCTTGCACGGCGCGTGCGTTCATCCTGTGCCACCTCGGCCAGCGAGGTGGCAATAACGCCAAGGCAAAACGCCGCGACTAGGCGAGCGTCCACAGCAAGACCCATGGCGGCCGCAATACAGCACGCCAGCACGATCGATTTGTCGAAAAGCCTGTTCATACGGGTATTGTACGCGAAGCCGCGCGTGGTGGAGGGGCCGCCTGCGCAACTGTGACATTCCTCCCACGCGGCAAATCGGGGGCGTCGGCAGGCCACGCGGCCAAGCCTCGCACTCGTGACAAAGCTCCCTGGTGCGCGCCGGCGGCTCCTGCGATGATGCAATCGTACCGGGCCGCAATCAACGGAAGGGCCGCCTCATGACAGACATCGTCCACGTCGAAAACCTCGTCAAGCGCTATGACGATCTTATCGCGCTCGACCACTTTAACCTGAGCATCGCCCCCGGCGAGATCTTTGGCCTGCTCGGCCCCAACGGCTCGGGCAAAACCACGTCCATCAACTGTATCCTGCAGCTGCTTGCCTACGATAAGGGCACCATCGAGTTGTTCGGCGAGCCCATGACGCCCGCCCGCTACGACCTCAAGCGCCGCATCGGTGTGGTGCCGCAGCAGGTGGCGGTGTTCGACGAGCTCACCGTGCGCGAGAATATCGACTATTTCTGCAGCCTTTACGTTAGCGACCGTAAGCGCCGCCGTGCGCTGGTGGACGAGGCGATCGACTTTGTCGGCCTGGGCGACTTTGCCAAGTTCCGCCCCGGCAAGCTCTCGGGCGGCCTGGCACGTCGCCTCAACATTGCCTGCGGCATTGCGCACAAGCCCGAGCTCATCTTCTTTGACGAGCCCACGGTGGCGGTCGACCCGCAGAGCCGCAACGCCATCCTGGAGGGCATCTGCCGCCTGCGCGACGAGGGCGCCACGGTGGTGTATACCAGCCATTACATGGAGGAAGTCGAGCAGATCTGCAGTCGCATCATGATCATGGACGGCGGCCGCGTGCTGGCGCAGGGCACCAACGACGAGCTCAAGCGCATGATACAGATGGGCGAGCGCGTGACCGTCGAGGTCGGCGCCGTCGAGCCCGCCACGGTCGAGCGGCTGCGCGCCCTCGAGCACGTGCTCAGCGTCGAGCTGTCCGGCGGCGAACTCGTCTGCACCTGCGAGGCGAGTCCGCACAACCTGGTCGACATCCTCGACACATTGCGCGCCGCCGACGTGGCGCTCGGCCGCGTGTGGAGCGAGCCGCCGACCCTCAACGACGTGTTCCTCGAGATCACCGGCCGCGAGCTGCGCGACTAGGGGGCGGCCATGTTCAACACCATTATCATTACGGTCAAGACGCTGCTGCGCCGGCCGAGCACGTGGGTTTGGGGCGCGATCTTTCCCGTCGCGCTCTCCACGATGTTCATGTTTATGTTTGCGAACCTCAGCTCCGACGGTACGGTAGACCCGGTGCCGGTGGCCGTTGTCGCTGACGAAGCCTGGGACGCCTCGACCTTTAAGGACGTGGCGACGTCGCTTGCCAAGGAAGGCGACGACCAGCTGCTCGATGTGAGCGAGTACGAAGACACGGCCGATGCGAACCGTGCGCTTAAGGCCGGCGAGGTCGCGGGCATCTATACGGTCGACGACGCGGGCACGCCCAACCTCACGCTGCTTTCGAGCTATGACAACTCGCGTGCGTCGTCGGTGCTCACCGATCGCAGCATTCTGGAGACGGTGGCAAGCTCGTATACACAAAATGCCGAGCTCATGCGCCAGATTGCCCAGGACAACCCGGCGGCGCTCGCCGACCCGGAGGCGGTTGCGCGCGCCCTGTCGCTCGAGGGCGGCACCCGCCGCGTAAGCCTGACACGCACCACACCCGATGGCACGGTCATCTACTACTACGCGCTCTTTGGCCTGGTCGCGATGATGTCTGCCGAGTTTGCCGCCTTGAGCGTCGTCGACCTGCAGCCCAATCTGTCGGGCCTTGGCGCGCGTCGCTGCGTGGGCGGTCTTTCCAAGACGGCGTCGCTGGCCGGTATCTTTGTGGGCTCGTGGCTGGTCTCCTTTGCCTCGATGACGATCGCAATCGGCTACGTGCACCTGGTCGTGGGCGTCGACTTTGGCGGGCGCGAGGGGCTGTGCCTGGTGGGCGGCGCCGCTTCTGCGCTTGCCGCCACGGGCCTGGGGCTCTTTGTGGGCACGCTTCCCGTTAAGGGCGGCAAGGCGTCCAAGTCGGGCATCCTCACGGGCTTTGCCACCACGTGCGCCCTGTTCGCCGGCCTCTACGGCGAGCCGGCGATGGCGCTTGCCGACGACGTCGCCCGCGCCTGCCCGGCCGAGTGTTGGCTCAACCCCGTCAAGCTTATCTGCGACATGTTCAACCGCCTGTATTTCTTTGAGGACCTGGGTCCCTTTGCCGTTCGCGCGGGCGCGCTGGTCCTCATGGCCCTGGTGTTTGTCGCCGCCGCCACGCTGATCTTTGGAAGGAGCCGCTATGAGCACCTTTAAGACTGCGCTTCGCATGGCGCTGGCGCACCCGTTCTACCTGCTCATCTATACGGTGTTCATCTCGCTCATGGGCGTATTCATCGCGGCCTCGGTGAGCTGGAACTCGTCGCAGCTTACCGAGTACAAGCCCTACGACACCAACGTGATCGTGGTCGACCGCGACAATAGCGACCTTTCGAGAGCACTCACCAAGCACCTGGGTTCGCGCTTTGAACTGGTCACGGGCGTTGGTGACGACACGTACGACCTTGCGGACGCGCTCTCCAAGAGCAACAGCGCCAAGGGCAGCGCCGACTGCGTGTTCTTTATCCCGGAGGGGTTTGAGGGCGACCTCGTTGCAGCCGCCCGCGCGGGGGAGTCTCTGCCCAAGCTCGACGTGACTTACGGCGCTGGCACCATGGCGGCGGCGCTTTCGTCTGCCGAGGCCTCGCGCTGGATCTCGCTCGCGGGCGCTGCGGCCGCACTTGAGCCCACTGCCTCCAACAGTGACGTTGCCAAGGCTGCCGAGCATGCGGCCGCGAAGCGCGCGGAGGTCGAGATCGATCAGGTCAAGGTCGACTCGACTGCCGCCGCCACGCTCGAGTCGTATTTCAATTTTGGTGCGTATGCGATTATCTCGTCGGTCATCGTGTCGGTGGGGCTGGTGTTCTCGGGCATGAACGAGCCCGAGCGCGTGCGTCGTATGGATGCCGGCCCAATCTCCGAGCGCCGGCGTTCGCTTGCCGTGTTTGCGGCTGCCGCGGTGCTCACCGTCTGCATCTGGTTTGTGTCGAGCATGATGGGCGTCGTGGGCTTTGCCGGCGCGGTTGCCGAGGTCGGCGTGGGTCGCGTGTGTCTGGCACTGGCGGCGACGTTTGCCCTGGCGTGCACGCCGCTGGCCGTTGGCTTTGCGCTTTCGAGCCTGGGCGCGCGCGAGGAGCTGCTCAACGGTGTGGGCAACCTGCTCGGCATGCTCATGACGTTTTTGGGCGGCGCCTGGATGCCGCTGTCGCTCATGGGCTCGGCCGTGCAGACGGTGGCGCACTTTGTGCCGACGTATTGGGTGAACGACGCGATCGGCAAGGCGCTCGCCGCGGACCTGACGTCCACCGTGCTGGGCGACATCGCCTGCGACCTGGGCGTCACCGTGCTCTTCGCCGCCGCCATTGCCGCCGTAGGCCTGGCCCTCTCACGCGCCAAATCCCGCGCCTAGTCTGAAATAAATCCTAGGCCTCGCCCCAAAATAGTTCGCCAAGGTTTACTATTACGTTCATAAAGTAGTACGAGGCTAACAATGGGGGATACCATGGCAACGCAGGAAGCCTACGTCCAGGTTAAGGATCTCAAAAAGCACTACGGCGACGGTGATGCGCGCCTGACGGTACTCGATGGCATCGACGCGTCCATCAACCGCGGCGAGATCTGCGTCATGCTGGGGCCCTCGGGCTCGGGCAAGTCGACCTTTCTCAACCTGATCGGCGGCCTGGAGGATGCTGACGGCGGCTCCATCATGGTGGACAGCTGCGACCTCACGGTGCTCAAGCCTGCCGACCTGGGCGAGTATCGCCGCCGTGAGCTGGGCTTTGTCTTCCAGTTCTACAACCTGGTGCCCGACCTCACCATCAAGGAGAACATCGAGGTCACGGCGCACCTGTCCAAAAACCCGCTCAATGTCGACGACCTGCTGCGTTCGCTGGGTCTTTACGAGCACCGCAACAAGTTCCCGCGCCAGGTCTCGGGCGGCCAGCAGCAGCGCTGTGCCATCGGCCGCGCACTCGTCAAAAACCCGGGCCTGCTGCTGTGCGACGAGCCCACGGGCGCGCTTGACTATAAGACGTCCAAGGAAATCTTGCAGCTCATGGAAGATGTCAATCACGAGTACGGCTGCACCATCATCATTGTCACCCACAATGCCGCCATCGCGCGCATGGCCAATCGCGTGCTGCGCCTGCGCGACGGGCGCATCGTCGAGGATGAGCTCAACGAGTCGCCCGTCGCGGCCGCCGAGCTCGATTGGTAGGCGGCGCCATGACACCTCTCGCAAAACGTCTCCCGCGCGAGCTGCACCGCAATATCGGCAAGTACCTGGGCATCTTTTTGCTTATGTGCGGAAGCATCGCCCTTACCTCGGGCTTTTTGCTCGCGGCGCATTCCATCGGTTGCCTTATCGACGGCATGCGCGATGCGTACACGATTGAGGACGGTCGCGTGACCACCTCCTTCGAGGCCACCAAAGACCAGCTCAAGGCTGCCGAGGGTGCCGCCAGTGACGTCGGCGGCATCACGCTCTACAAGAATTTCTCCATCGACGCCATCATCAAAAAGACCGCCGGCGACGACGGCACCAAGCGCACGCTGCGCACCTATGCGCACCGCACCAAGGTCGATATCGCGTCCTACTGTGAGGGCAAGGAGCCCAAGACGGACGATGAGGTGGCAATCGACCGTGTCTTCGCCACCAACAACGACCTCGCCGTGGGCGATAAAGTCGAGCTTGAAGGCAGAAGCTACACCATCTGCGGCATCATGACCCAGCCCGATAGCCAGGCGCTGTTCCTCAACAATTCGGACTTTACGGTGAACACCATCACCTATGGCGTGGCCGAGGTTACCGATGCCGGTTTTGCTGCGCTCGAGGATGTCGGCGGCGCGCCCGCCTATACGTACTCCTTTACCTTTAACGACCGCGACCTCCCCACCGCGGATCGCGTCGATGCCGAGCAGGATATGGTCGAGGCGCTGACCGATGCCGATGCGCGCGTGGACGACCTCATCGACGCCGATTCCAACCAGGGCATTGGCTATGCGCGCGACGACGTGGACGGCGACTCCATGATGTGGATGACGTTGCTTGACATCATCATCGTGATCATGGCGTTTGTCTTTGTGGTCCTTACCGACGCCACCATCGAGGAGGAGAGCGCCATCATCGGCACGCTGCTCGCCAGCGGCTATAGTCGTCGCGAGATTGTGCTTCACTACCTGGCGCTTCCCGCCATCGTAGGCGTGGTCGCGGCGCTACTGGGCACCGCTCTCGGCATTGCGTTCTTTACCGAGCCCATGCGCAGCCTCTATTACGGTTCGTACAGCCTGCCGCCCTTCCAGGTGTACTGGAGCTGGGAGATCTTTGTGAAGTGCGCCGTGGTTCCCGCCGCCGCGCTCATCCTCATCACGCTGGTGGGCCTGCTTCGCAAAATGGGCAAGACGCCGTTGCAGTTCCTTCGTCACGAGGCGAGCGGCAAGTCGGGTACCAAGCGCGGCTTGCAGCTGCCGGAGCGCATGGGTTTTGTTTCCCGCTTCCGCTTGCGCATCTTCCTGCGCAACCTGGGCAACTTTGCCACGCTCTTCGTGGGCATTGCATTTGCGTCGCTGCTGCTGCTCTTTGGCCTGGCGATTCTGCCCACGATGACGCACTACGCCGACAACCTCGAGACAAGCCTGGTCGCCGAGCACCAGTACACGCTCAAGGCGCCGCTGGAGCTCGAGGGCACTGCCGAGGAGCGCGAGCAGTGGTCGGCACTCGAGCGTTTGCAGTCGGTTGACGGCGCACTGCTTTCTGCCGCTCAGGATGCCGATGACGAGCTTGACGACGCGGCCGATACAGCGCAGACGGCAGCCGATGCCGCGACCGCGTTTCCGTCTGCCGAGAGCCTGACCGCAGCGCAGAACGCGCTTGCCAAGGTTCAGGACAAGAAGGATGCGCTCTACGCGCGCCTTGACGATCTTGCCGATGCCCTCGGCTGCGACCGCGATGAGGCCATCGGCCTGATCGACAAGGCCTCTAAGATCGATGCTGACAACGACGATATCCACCCGGTCAATACGATCGACAATGGCGCGGGCGCAATCGCGCAGGCCGAGAAATACGCCGTCTACCAGCTGCAATACGACCGCGGCGATGGAAATGGCGAGGAGACGATTTCCGTCTACGGCATCTCGCCCGATTCGCGCTATTGGAAAGACCTCGACGTCGGCGATGGGCGCGTCGTCTTTGGCGGCGGTCTGCTCGATAAGTTCGGCTGGAGCGAGGGCCAGAAGGTCACGCTCATCGACAAGTACGAGGGGGAGCATTATTCCCTTGAGTACGCGGGCAAGGACTGTGCCTGGGGCTCCAAGTCGGACATGAATATCTATATGAGCATCGATGACTTTAACGAGCTGTTCGGCAATGACGCCACCTACTTTAACGGCTATGTGAGCGACGAGAAGCTCGACCTCGATGCTCGTTACTTTGCCGGCGACACCACGCCCGACGACATGCGGGCCGTGGGCGACCAGTTCATCGGCATGATGAGCAAAATGATCGGCATGATGGTTGGCCTCGCGGTGTTTATCTTCCTGCTGTTTATGTATCTACTGACCAAGGCTGTGATCGACCACAGCGCCCGTTCGATTAGCTATATGAAAGTCTTTGGCTATCGCGATAGCGAGATCTCGCATCTGTACATCCGCTCGATCACGCTGTGCGTGGCGGCGTCGCTCGTGCTGAGTCTGCCGGTCATTATTGGCTCGCTCACGGCCATCTTCCGCTCGATGCTGCTCGCCTACAACGGCAATATCGAAATCTATGCGCCCGCTTGGTCCATGGTTGCATGCGTCGGCATTGGCTTTGCGACCTACCTGGTCGTGGCGTTGCTGCACATGCGTTCCATCAAACGTGTGGGCCTGGCCGAAGCTCTCAAGGTGCAGGAGTAGTCATTTAAGAACGTCCCCAATGACTAGGTGCCGTACTTGACTTTACCTCTGCTTTAACTGGTACCATCCTCTATGTCTGTAACGCCATATAGACCGAGGGGATAGATCTATGACCGCAACTGCACCCGCAGCACCTGCCAAGGTGTACTTCACCAACTTGCGCACGCATGCTCGCGAGAGCCAGCTTGACAAGCTCAAGCGCCTCATCCGTCACGCCGGTATCGAGCAGATCGACTTTGAGAACAAGTTCGTCGCCATCAAGATTCACTTTGGCGAGCTGGGCAACCTGAGCTTTTTGCGCCCCAACTACGCCCGCGCCGTCGCGGATGTCGTCAAGGAGCTGGGCGGCAAGCCCTTCCTCACCGACTGCAACACGCTCTATGTCGGTAGCCGCAAAAACGCGCTCGAGCACATCGATACCGCCTACCAGAACGGCTTTACCCCGTATGCCACGGGCTGCCAGATCATCATCGCCGACGGCCTTAAGGGCACCGACGAGGCGCTCGTCCCGGTCGAGGGCGGCGAGTACGTACACGAGGCCAAGATCGGTCAGGCGCTCATGGACGCCGATATCGTGATCAGCCTCACCCACTTTAAGGGCCATGAGCAGGCCGGTTTTGGCGGCGCCATGAAGAACCTGGGCATGGGAGGCGGCAGCCGTGCCGGCAAGATGGAGCAGCATGCCGCCGGCAAGCCGAACGTCGCGACCGAGCACTGCATTGGCTGCCGTGCCTGCGAAAAGATCTGCGCGCACAACGCTATCTCGTTTGACGATACCCGCGAGCGCGAGCTTGCCAACGGCAACACCCGCACGGTGCACGTGGCTGCCATCGACCACGATCGCTGCGTGGGCTGCGGACGCTGCATTGCGGCATGCAACCAGGACTGCATCAAGCCCGGCTATGAGGCCGCGGCCGACGTGCTCAACTGCAAGATCGCCGAGTACACCAAGGCCGTTGTCGACGGCCGCCCGAGCTTCCATATCTCGCTCGCCATGGATATCAGCCCCAACTGCGATTGCCATCCCGAAAACGACACGCCTATCGTCAACGACATCGGCATGTTCGCGAGCTTCGACCCGGTCGCCATTGACCAGGCCTGCGCCGATGCCGTCATGGCATCCGAGCCGCTGCCCAACACCGAGCTCACCGATAGCGCGGCCAAGATGGAGCACAATCACGAGCATCTGGAGGGCGAGCAGGCGCGCGACCCCTTCTGCATCACGCATCCCGACACCGACTGGCGCGCGTGCATCGCGCACGCCGAAAAAATCGGCCTGGGCACGAGCGAGTACGAGCTCATCGAGGTCAAGTAGCGCCTAGCTATTGGACAAAACAAGCGCATTTGTAGCGCAACGTTAGCAAAAGCCGCCCGTGAGCACAGCGCCCGCGGGCGGCTTTTCGGAAGTGCGGTGAAAAATCGAATACCGCCGACCACAAACCGTTTTTTGGCAACAAAACCCCTGATAAATTGTTGGTAAAACTGTGGTCTGGTTGGGCTTCCCGCGATTTTCCCCGCACTTCCGAAAACAGGGGGTCAGATAGACCAGTAAACCGTACTATTTGCCTAAAAATACTCGTCGAGGAAGTTGTTGACTGTGCTCCAGTAGAGCTCGGGGTCAACTTGCGCACTCTTGGCGTGGGTGGCGCCATGGATGGTGAGCTTTTGCTTGACCTTGCTGGCGCACGCGTCGTAGTTTTGGTCGAGCATACTGTACGGCACAAAGGTGTCCTTGTCGCCGTGGATAAACAGCATGGGAACCGTCGCGTGTTTGAGTTGCTCCACGCTGCTCGCCTTATGAAAGTCGTAGCCTGCGCGCACGTTGCACACCAAGTTTGCTACATCGAGCAAGGGAAAGCTGGGCAGGCCGAACACGTCCTTGAGCTGCAGAGAAAACTCGTCCCAAACACTCGTATAGCCGCAGTCCTCGATAATGCATTTCACGTTTGCGGGCAGAGATTCCCCCGCGACGTTCATGGCGGTTGCCGCGCCCATCGACTCGCCAAAGACCAGGATGCGCGCCTCGGGGTCAGCCTGAACGATTTGATTGATCCATGCGACGATGTCGAGGCGCTCGGGCCAGCCCATGCCGATATAGTCGCCGCCGGAGCGCTCGTGGGCACGGGCGGCGGGTGCGAGTACGTTCATGCCGCGGTCGTGGAATCGCTTGACGTATCGGGCCATACCGATGGGCTCGTTGGTATATCCATGCAGGCAGACGGCGTAGTCGTGCGTGCTCTCCGACGCAGCAAAATACCAAGCGGCAAGCTCGGTTCCGTCATCTGCGGTGAGGCCGCTGCTCTCGCGATTCTCTTTAAACCACGCCCGCGCCTCGGTGTCCTCGGCATCCGGCTGCTCACCTTCTTTGTCGTTCTTGCTATCCTGCATCATCTTCATGGTGTACGGCGCTTGGGGGTTCAGGGCAAAGTCAAACAAAAAGTTGCCGGCAAACCCCAGCAGCGCTACAACGAGCACCAGCGCAACAATGCCGGCTATCTTGAGCTTTCGATGGGGGTGTGCGCTTTGAGGCATTTACTGTTCTCCTTAAAGATGTTAATACATCAACATTTAAAACAAGCGCATTATGGATGTTCGCCGTTGATGCGTCAACAAGCAAGGAATGGGTAAACAAAGGGTCACATATGGTGCAAATTTCGCACGCACCCAAACGCTTTGATATAGTGTTGAGAACTCTTTACGTTGGAGGATGTAACCGGCATGTCCGATTCGAGCGACAGTTCTAAGCCGCGGCCCAAGACCGCGGCCGTTCCACACTACACGGTGGGCGAGGAGATCATGAACTCCGTCACCCATGGCGTCGGCTGCCTGCTGGGTATCGCTGGCTTGGTGCTCCTGATCGTATTCGCTGCCCTGCGCGGCGGAGGCCCGGCCCACATGGCCGCGGCGATTGTCTATGGTGTCAGCATTATTCTCGAATACCTTGCCTCCACGCTCTACCATGCGATCCAGCCCGCGGGCGCCAAGCGCGTGTTTCGCATCATCGACCACAGCTGCATCTACCTGCTCATAGCCGGCAGCTATACGCCGTTTTGCCTCATCACGCTTGCAAACGACGGCGGCCCTGCGCTGTTCTTTGCCGTATGGGCCATCGCCATTATCGGCATTGCACTCGAGTGCTTTTTGCGCGAGCGTCAGCCGCACTGGGTAAGCGGCCTGGTCTACCTGCTGATGGGCTGGCTCGTCGTCTTTAAGCTGCCCGAGCTCGTGGCGCTGCTGAACCCCGTCGCGCTTGCCCTGCTCGCCGTCGGCGGCGTGTGCTATACCGTGGGCGTGCCGTTCTATATCGCCAAAAACGTGCGCTATCTGCACAGTGTTTTCCACTTGTGGGTGCTCGCTGGCAGCATCTTCCAGTTCATGGCGGTGATCCTCTTCGTAATCTAGCGACCGCGCCCACGGCCCCGCTCGCGCGGGCGACCGGCGCAATTGCCGTATCCGCCATCAACGTTTTACCTTAACGTCCCGAATCTTGGAGGTTCGAGAAACTCCCGATGGACATAACCATCTCTCTTATTACCACGCTCGTCCTGACGCTTATCAACGGCTACTTCTCCATGTCCGAGATGGCTCTCACCACGGCTAAGCGCGCCGTGTTGGAGCACGATGCCGAGGAGGGCGATAAGCGCGCCGAGCGCGCCGTCCAGCTCGCTGCCGACTCCGATCAGCTGTTGGCCACCATCCAGGTCGCCATCACGCTCGTGGGCTTCGCCTCATCCGCCGTTGCCTCGACGAGCCTGTCCGACCCGCTTGCCACGTGGCTCATGAGCTTTGGCATCGCGCCGCTTTCCGCCATCGCGCGCGGCCTGGCGCCGGTCATCATCACCGTCGCTGTCGCCTTTGTGTCCATCGTGATCGGCGAGCTCGTGCCCAAGCGCATCGGTCTGGCCAACGCCGAGGGCGTATCCAAGCAGGTCGTGGGGCCGCTTTCCGTGTTCCAAAAGATCGCCCGCCCGCTCGTGTGGCTGACCGGTGCCTGCTCCGATGGCCTGGCCCGCATCCTGCGCATCAAGAGCGCCGACGACCGCCAAAACGTCTCGGAGGAAGAGATCAAGTACATGGTCTCGGAGCAGGACGACCTGCTCGACGAGGAAAAGCGCATGATCCACGAGATCTTCGACCTGGGCGACACTGTTGCCCGCGAGGTCATGGTCCCGCGCGTGGACACCACCATGTGCGAGGACGACGAGACGGTCGCCGACGTGCTGTCCACCATGCGCCAGACCGGCTTCAGCCGCATCCCCGTCTATCACGAGGACCCCGACAATGTCGCGGGCATTGCGCACATCAAGGACCTGATCCAGCCCGCGCTCGACGGCAAGGGCGACCAGCCCATCGCCGGCTTTTTGCGCGACGCCACCTTTGTGCCCGATACCAAGGACATCCTGCCGCTGCTGTCCGAGATGCAGACCTCGCACGACCAGATCGTGGTCGTCGTGGACGAGTACGGCGGCACGGCCGGCATCATCACCATCGAGGACATCGTCGAGGAGATCGTCGGCGAAATCGAAGACGAGTTCGACCCCGACAACAAGTACCTCACGCGCCTTTCGCGCCGCGAGTGGCTCGTCGATGGGCGTTTTTCGTGCGATGACGCGATTGAGCTTGGTTGGCCGCTCGAGGAAAGCGATGATTATGAGACCATCGCCGGCTGGATTTTGGAGCTTTGCGACTCGGTGCCCGACATCGGAGAGGTGTTTGAGGTCGCAGGGTACAAATTCAAGGTACAGTCGATGCGTGGCCAGCGCATCTCGCTCATTCGCGTGATCGCTCCGGCCGAAACCGATAAGAAGGATTCCGAGTCCTCGGCAGAGAAGCCGGCGGCGTCGGGCGCGGGTTCTGCGGACCCGCACGACGGCGACGAGTAGGGCAAGGAAGAGTAGGGGAGAGTTATGGCAGGCCTGTTCAACATCCTTAAGGTCACCGTCAGCGAGGACAAGATTTGCGCGCACGTGCTGGTGAACCCCGGCATGCCGCTCATGACCTCGGAGGATATCGAGGCTACGGCGCGCGTGTACTACCTGGTGCCCGCGATTGCCAAGCACCTGTGCCTGGGCGATTCGGGTCGTGAGTTCCAGGACTGCATGGGCCAGACCGAGCTTTGCCACCTGCTGGAGCACGTGACGGTCGAGCTCATGAACGAGACCGGGCTTGCCGGCAGCATCTCGTGCGGTCGCACGCGCGTGAGCGAGCATGACGAGCGTGTCTTTGAGGTTGAGCTTTCGTGCCCCGACGACGCACTGGCCATCGGCGCGCTGTCTTCGGCCACCTTTATGATGGATTGGGCCTATCTGCACGCCGACCAGCCTACCCCCGACGTGGAAGGCACGGTCGCGGGCCTGCGCAACCTGGTGCTGGGCATGCGCGCCGAGGCCGAGGGCAAGGATCCTCACGAGGCCGTCGCCGCTGCGAACGGCGAAGATGCTGCCGAGGACGAGGGCGCTGACGAGGGCGATGTGCCGGTCGACGCCGAGCCCGTTGCCGATGCGACCGCCGAGCCCGTTCCCACCGAGCCCCAGGGCGTCCCCAACTTTGACGACGAGCCCCAGGTGGCGATTGATACCGAGGGTGCGGTTGCCGAGAACCACGAGGCCTCCGCTGCCGTCTTTGGCGGTGCGGCGACGGTTCCGGCAGGACCTGCGCATGAGGGCGGTCTGCCGCTCGTGGACGGCGCCGGCGAGGACCCGGGTGCCACGGTGGCCATGCCGGCTATGCCCCAGGAGTAGGCCTAGGCGTTTATCACCATCACATACCTGCGCCTTTGCCGTACGCAGATGAGCGGAGCGGCAAGTGATGCGCTGCGGGTATAATGGACAGCATTCAAACGGTGGGCACCGACGTGCCCGCAGGAGAGGAATGATCATGGGTAAGACTTTCAGCTTTGTCTCCGGCGCACTTTTTGGTGCCGCTGCCGGCGCTATTGTCGGCGTTGCTCTGGCCCCGCGCTCGGGCGCCGAGACCCGCGCCATGGCTGCCGATATCGCCAACGACGCCTGGGACAATATGCGCGACACCTACGAGCACAGCGCCGAGGAGGCCCGTGCTGCGGTGAATGACTTTGGCCCGATGGTCGACGCCAAGACCGACGACCTGCGCGCCAAGGTCGACCTGGCCCGCGAGCGCATGGACCAGCTGCGCGAGCAGCTCAACGACGCCATTTCGGGCGGCAACGTGACGCCTGCCGCCGACGTCGTGGTCGAAAACGCCGTCGAGGCTGATACCGAGGCTGCGGAGCCCTCGACCGAGGCATAATGCGCGCCGGGGATTTTGTCGGCGCCAAGATCTATCGCAAGCCTACCGAGGACAAGCGCACCAAAAAGGACGGCACGCCGCGCAGCCCTAAAAAGCTCGGAAAGATTCACTTTCCGGTCTTTACCCCGGGCGGTACGCGCGTGGTCGGCTTTATGGTCCGCCAGTCCGATATCGCGGGCATGATCGAGCGTCCCGACCGATTCGTAGCGCTCGACGCCATTGGTGTCTACGAGGGCGCCATTGCGGTCGATGACGTCAAGGACACGTACGATGCCGCCGCTGCCAAGCGCCTCGACATCAACCTGGACGATTGCATCATCTGGGTCGGTATGGACGTGCGCACGGAATCGGGCGACGTCGTGGGCTATTGCTCGGACGTTGAGTTCAAGCCACGCTCGGGCATCGTGCAGGCATTCTATGTGACCGCCGGTGCTGCTTCGAGTATTTTGGTTGGTGACACGCAGGTGCCGCCGACGATGCTGCGCGGCTACGAGAACGGCGCGATGGTCGTCTCGGACGAGGTCAAGTCGCTCGGGTATTCGGGCGGTGCGGCTGCCAAGGCCGCCGAGGCCAGCGTCGTGGTGGGCGACAAGGTCAAAAAGGGCGCCAAGGTGCTCGACGACAAGGGATCGGTTGCCGTGGACAAGGGCAGTCGCGCACTGGGCAAGCAGCTCGGCAAGACGCGCGGCATGTTCAAGGCCTTTAAGGACGAATACCAAAAGGCGAGCGGAGGCTCGTCAAAAGCTACAAAATAGCGACGTACCAAATGATGGGAGGCAAGCCGGAGACCTGTTGCTCCGGCTTGCTGTGTTTATGGGGGAGGGCACATGCGCCAAAACGGATCCAACTTAAACGGGCGTTCGGGTGCGCGTCCGACGGCGCGCCGCGATCTGGGGCAGCTGCCCAGCGGTCAGCGCAAGCGTCACCGTAAGCCCGGCGCGATGTACCTCAACCATAGCCGTGGGTTTAGCGATCGCAGTGCGCGCATCGGCAACAGCCGTACGCCCCGTCGTTCGTCTCGCCTGCCCTACGCGCTCATCGCCGTGGGTTGCGCGCTCGTGCTGTTTATCGCTGCCGTCGTGGGCTACGTCAACCGCAGCGTGGACGTGGAGCTCAACGGCCAGAAGACCGCGGTGCGCGTGGGCTCTACGCTACAAAACCTCATCGACGACCAGGAGTTGACTGACACCTACGACGCAGGCGACCTGCTGGCCGTCGATGACAGCGTGCTCAAGCGCCATGGGGGCGAAAAGCTGTCGGTGAAGGTCGACGGCAAGCGCGTGAAGCAGGGCAAATGGGATAGCCGCGAACTCGAGGGCGGCGAGAAGGTGACGGTCAAGGATGGCCGTAACACTTACGAGAAGCACGAGGTTCAGGCTACGGTTATCGAGCCCAAGCTCAAGGTCGAGGGCACGGGCGCTATCGAGTATGTGCAGACATGGGGTGTCCAGGGCAGATCCGAGGTGTGGGTTGGTGAGCAGTCAGGCAAGACGCAAGACCGCGGCGAGGTTGTGCCCGCCACCGATTGCGTTGTTGCGTGCGCCAGCGTGGCGCCCAAGGGCAACAAAAAGTACGTGGCACTGACGTTTGACGAGGGTCCGAGCGGCGCCACCAAACAGATCTTGCAGGTGCTCAAGGAAAAGGGCGTCACCGCGACGTTCTTCCTTTCGGGCGATGCGGCCGAGGCCTCGCCTGCCACGGCCAAGGCGATTGTCGACGCCGGGTGCGAGATCGGATCCAACAGCTACAGCGACGATTCGCTCAAGGGTCAGGACCGTGAGGCGGTACGCGAACAGATCACGAAAGGCACCGATGCGATTAAGTCGGCGACCGGCGTGAAGACGATGCTGCTGCGTGCTCCCTACGCTGCCTTTGACGAGCAAAACTGGATTGATGCGATGGACCTGGTCTCCGCCGTGGTCTCGTGGAATATTGACTCGGGCGACTGGCTGCTCAACGGTGCCGACGAGCAGGTCTCGACGGTGCTCGATTCGGTGACGCCGGGCAATATCGTGCTGCTCACCGATAGAGACGAATGCGCTGAGCAGACACTCGAGGCGCTGCCGCAGATTATCGACGGCCTCATTGCCGACGGCTACAAGATCGTGACGCTCAGCGACCTGGTCAAGACGGACACGTCGCTGAGCAAAAAGCTCACCTCGCTGACGAAGGCCACCATGCCCAAGGACGCCGTGTTCCCCCAGCTTGCCGAGGACGACGACACCACAGAGTAGTTATTGGGTAGTCATTTAAGAACGTCCCCAATGACTATGTCACGGATGCGTCAGTGTTTGGTATGCCTGCAATGTGCAGCGCATAAATTCGATGCCGCAGGGCGATGCTGATGCTATAGTTACTGCGGTTAATGAGGGTCAAGAGAAAGGTTACAGGTGAAATCCAAACCTCGACCATACAGTCGATGACCCCATGCAGGTGCTTTTTGCGCATGCACGGGGTGTAAGCGTCGAGCGGCGTGCCGCCCGCGCATGCGTATACATATCCAGAAGCCCCCGGACGCCGCACGCGCGGCCGCGTCTGGAGGAATTATGATGGGGAGCACCATTGAATTATCTGAGTGAGATGCTCAAACTGCCGGTCTTGGACGTCGATGGCGAAAAGCTCGGCGTTGTGAACGATTTTGGCATTGCTACCGGCGAAGTTTTTCCACACGTGACGTCGCTCGCGTTCCGCGGACCCGGCAAGACGCCGTTTATGATTAGCTGGCGCAAATGGGTCGACCGTATCGACGAGACGGGTGTACACCTTAAGACGTCGGCCACCGAAATTCGTTTTTCGTACCTGCAGCCGACCGAACTCCTGCTCGCCCGCGACGTGCTCAACAAGCAGATCGTCGACACGCAGGGCATGAAGGTCGTGCGCGTCAACGACATCAAGTTTTCCATGTCGGGCGAAAACCAGCTGCGCCTGCTGGGCGCCGAGGTCGGTGCCCGCGGTCTGCTACGCGCCATCAGCCCCGCGCTCGAGCATATCGTCGAAGGCTTTATGAAGCACCTGGGCAAGCCGCTCAGTGAGGACATCATCGCTTGGTCCTACATGGACCTGCTCGACCGCTCGACCAAGAACATTCAACTCTCGGTGTCGCACAAGACGCTCGGCGAGCTGCACCCTGCCGACATCGCCGACATTATCGAGCAGCTCGACCCGCGCCTGCGTGCGCAGGTGTTTGCGCAGCTCGATACTGCCCAGGCCGCCGAGGCCATCTCGGAGTTCGATGACGACGAGCTTATGACCGAGATGCTCGAGGGCCTGTCCGATACCGACGCATCGTCGATGCTGGCCATGATGGACCCGGACGACGCTGCCGACCTGATCGACGAACTCGATTATGAGAAGGCCGAGAAGCTCCTGCGCCTGATGGGCGTCAAGGAGGAGAAGGCGATTCGTAATCTGCTGGGCTACGAGGACAACACCGCCGGCCGCATCATGACCTCGGAGTTTGTCTCGCTGCCCGCCACGGCGACGGTCGGCGACGCCATCGAGGCGATTCGCAAGCTCGACGAGGACTTTGAGAGCGTCTATTACGTCTATACCGAGGACCCGAGCGGCATGCTGACGGGCGTGCTTTCGCTGCGCACGCTAATCGTGGCCGACCGCGACGCCACGCTGGGCCAGCTCGCCTATCGCGATCTGGTCTACGTGTCACCCGACGAGGACCAGGAAGACGTGACGGACGAGATGACCAAGTACGACCTGGTTGCCATCCCTGTCTGCGACGAGAACCGTCATATCCTGGGCATCGTGACCTTCGACGACGCCATGGACGTTATTGCCGAGGAGCATCAGGAGGACCTGCAGATCGCCGGTGTCGGCTCGGGCGATAGCGCGTCGGACGACTCGACGAACGTGCTCAGCTGGTTCGTGCATCGCCAGTACTGGGTTGTTGTATGGGGCATCGCGTCGTGCATCATGGCGACCGTGCTGGGAACGGCGCTCGGCTCCGCGCATCTGGTGGTGTTCCCCATGTGCGCCATGCCGCTCGTGCTGCTGGCGGCCTCGCGCATGGTGTCGTTCGTCAAGAACTACTTCCTGGAGTATGACGGTCACGACGACGAGCCCAAGCCGTATCTGGGGTTCTTCTTCCAGAGCACGGGCATGGGCCTGATTCTGTCACTCGTGACCTACCTGTGCGCCCAGCTGGTGCGCACCGCTGCGTTCCCCGATGCGCCCATGTTTGAGGAGCAACTCTTTACCGGGTGCTTTAATATCGCTGCCATCATTTGCCTGGTTGGCAACATGAGTGCCGTGATTTACCTGATGGTGCTGTTCTGGCGTGACGAGCATGACCTCAACACGTCGGGCACCGCCATGAACGTTATTGCCGTCATGATCTCGTGCGTAGCGTACTGCGCCGCTGCGGTGCTGCTCACCATGTCGGTCATTGGTTAGGTGGTCGCGTGCAAAATACCAAGCAAAAGTCGGGCACCAAGCAAAAGTTGACCATCGCGGCCATCTTTGGCGCTATGGGCCCCGGTCTGCTGGCGGCGCTTTCGGGCAATGACGCCGGCGGCATTGCAACGTATTCCAGTGCGGGCGCCAACTATGGCTACAAGATGCTCTGGATGCTTCCCGTCATGACTGTGCTGCTCATCGTGACGCAGGAGACCGCGGCGCGCTGCGGCTGCGTCACGGGCAAGGGCCTGGCATCGCTCATCCGCGAGCGCTTTGGCGTGCGCAAGAGTGTACTTGCTATGGCGGCGCTGTTGATCGCCAACACGGCTGTGACCATTTCGGAGTTTGCGGGTATCGCCAGCGGCCTTGCTCTCTTTGGCGTGCCGGCGAGCATCTCGGTGCCTTTGGTGGCGCTGCTGGTGTGGATGCTTACCATGTCGGGTAGTTTCCAGCGCATCGAGAAGATTCTGCTGCTGGTAAGCTGCGTCTTCGTGACCTATATTGTCGCCGCGTTTATGGCTGGCCCCAACTGGGGTGAGGTCGCGGTCGACCTGGTCGTGCCTAACATTCAAAATGACCCCAGCTACGTGTCGCTCGTGGTCGCAACGATCGGTACCACCATCGCGCCGTGGATGATTTTCTTGGCGCAGAACAACGTGGTCGATAAGAACGCGGGCGAGGACGACATCGTGCTGCAGCGTATTGATACCGTGAGCGGCTCGATCGCTGCTGATATCATTGCGGGCTTCATTATCATCACGACCGGTACGGTGCTGTTCCCGGCGGGTATTCAGATTAGCGATGCCGCCGATGCTGCCCGCGCGCTGGAGCCTATTGCGGGTCAGTGGTCCACGGTACTGTTTGCCTCGGGCCTGGTCGCGGCGAGCTTCTTGGCCGCCTGCGTGCTGCCGGGCGTTACGTCGAGCGCTATCTGCGAGGCATTTGGCTGGGAGCGCGGTGCCGACCGCAGCTGGGACGAGGCCCCGGTTTACCGCGGCATCATTACGGCCATCATCGGTATCTCTGCCGTGCTGGTGCTTATGCCCGGCGTCGATCTGTTCCAGATTATGATGACCTCACAGGTCATCAATGGCGTGCTACTGCCCGTGGTTCTGGTGTTCCAGGTGGTTATCGCCGCCGACCGTCACATCATGGGTGCCAACCGCAATGGCCGCGTGTGGAACGTGCTCACTTGGGCGACTATCGCCGTGATTACGGTGCTGACAGTCGTCATGTTTGTGCTGCAAGCGATGGGCTACAGCGCTTAACGCCCACTTTTGCTTCCGAACAGGCCGCAGCGATGGGCTGCGGCCTGTTTTTTGTCTGCTATAGGGTGTTAGTTATATAGCAATGGACAAAAAATGCCAAATATGAGTACTGTTGCTAAGTGAATAGCATTTACATCCTAAAAGATAATGAACATAGCCTTTAGTATGTTCATTAAAATTGGCTCCAATACGCCTTAAACCAGTCAGGTTGGCTGCTTTAGGGGGTTGTAGGGGTCGCTCGGACGTCATTTTGGGTGGTTTTGCCTGCTACTAAAATGGTAACAGTACTCATATTTGCCCTTTTTTGCCCACAGACCTTTGAGGGTGCGGCGAAAAGGGCTTGTTTTGATTGTTTGGGGCAGGCACGAGGCGCGGAAACGATGTCTGGAGCGACGGAGCGGCCTGGAATTCATCCGTAGAGGTCTTCATTGGCTGCGCCAGGAGTGTCCCTAACTGCCGGAGGGGGTGTCTGCCGTGGCAGACACCCCCTCCGGATGTGGGAAGTTTGCGCTGCAGGTTACTTGTCGGTGCCCAGCTTGTGCGGCTTGAAGGCAAGCGCATTGACGAGTGCGTCGGTGGCAGACTTGACGGCTGCCGGCTGCGGATCGTTGACGTGATCCTCGGGATGCACGGGCAGGTCCTTCTTGACGGCATCGTGGATCAAGTTGAGGTACTCAGTCACGCCAGTGGTCGATAGGTGCGTGCCATCGCCATCGAACAGGTCGTTGCGGTTGGCGCTGTATCCGTACCAGTCGATAACGCGCACGTTCTTGTAGCGCGTAGCGGCGTTAGCGATGGCCTGGTTGGTAGAGCCAACCCACGGCTGCGGGCTGCGCGTGTTCACAAACACCACAATACGCTTATCTCCTGCATCGTCCATGATGGCGTCGATCTGGTCGTCGGTTACCAAGCCGTTGGTGCCCAGTGCAAAGACCACGATCTTGCCGGCAAGGTTCTGCTGGATATAGCCCTCAAATGTCGCGCGGCCCGCATCAAACTGGCGGCCCTTTTCGGCATCGATATGGCTGTGCGGGAACACACCGTCAAAGGTGTCTACGGCACGCAGCGACACGGAGTCGCCGATCATAAGCAGATCGTAGGAGCCATCGGGGAAGCCGTCGTTGTCCTTGTCGGTGTCGTCGGCCGCCTGCTGGTCGGTGGGCGCGGTGTTCTTGGCTTCCTTGTTGAGGACTTCGGCGCCCTCGCCGCTCAGCGCAGACGTCTCGGGCACAAAGATCAGGCCGCCCAGTGCAACGACCAATACGACAGCGCAGGCTGCGCAGACGGGGACGTGCGTGCGTGCCCAGTTGGCGGGCGTGGTGGTGCCATCGCGGAATTCGGCAACGGTGCGCCCAAAGGCGCCCTTCCTAAACGGCGTCTCGATAAAGCGATATGAGCATTCGGCCACGGCGACCACCAACAGCACCTGCAAAATGTACTGCCACCACGGTGTATCGTTGATGTTGGCGACCGGGTTCATGAGCAACAGCAGGGGATAGTGCCACAGGTAGATGCTGTACGAGCGCTTGCCAACCCATACGAGCGGCTCGGCGGACAGCGCGCGGGCAACCATTCCCTGGGGCTGCACGCAGGCCGCGATGACCATGAGTGTGAGGATCGAGCACAGCAGCGTGCCTCCGCGATACTGGAACGCGGTGTAGCCGTTGGTGAGCGCGACCATGGCGGCAAGGCCAACCAGACCCACGAGGCCCAACACATCGATGGATGCGGGCGAGGACCAAAAGCGCACGAGGGCGCTCGGCTGTGCCGGGCCGGTCTCGGCTGATTCGTCGGCCTTCTCGCCAGGCTTGCCCTCGGCGTTCTTGCCGTGCTTGGCGGCGCCGGCCAGGCGATTGAGCCCCAAACGACGAGCGAGACGCACCGGCGCCAGGTCGCGATCGGGGATAAAGGCCATCCAGGCACCCAGCAGCAGCGAGAACACGCGGGTGTCGGTGCCGTAGTACACGCGGCTGGGGTCGGCGGCAGGGTTGTAAAGCACCATCATGGCAAGGGCAGATACCGCGGCAAGGCCCAGAACCACGCGGCGCGTGTTGGGCTTGCTCATGTGCATGGATACCATAGCGAGCAGCAGCGGGGGCCAAACCAGGTAGAACTGTTCCTCGATGGCGAGCGACCAAAAGTGCGTAAGCGGCGAGGGATCGCCCAGGGCGTTGAAGTACGAGACGTTTTGGGCAATCTGCCACCAGTTGTTGAAGAACAGCAGCGACGGCAGGATATCGGGGCGCATCTTGGTGAGCATCACGTGGTTGAAGACGGTGCACAGTGCACAGGTCACCACCACGACGGTCACCACGGCGGGGACCAGGCGACGGATGCGGCGGATCCAGAAGCTCTTGAGGTCGATACGGCCGGTCTTAGCGACTTCGTTGAGTAGCAGGCGTGTGATCAGATAGCCCGAAAGCACAAAGAAGATCGTGACGCCGAGCAGACCGCCCTGCGCCCACGTGAGGTTGAGGTGATAGAGCACCACCGCGACGACGGCAAGCGTGCGCAGGCCGTCAAGGGCAGGGATGTAGCGGGACTTGGGGCGAGCAGGCGTCTGCTCCGCGGCGGGAGTGTTGGCGCGGCCCGCGTTGTTGGCAGAAGCGCGATGGGGACTCGCGGTGCGTCGCGGCTCGTTGGCACGGCGTTCGCTCTTCACGCGTTCGTGCGGCGCCGGCTCGTTGCCCGTGCGGCGTCGACCGCGCGAGCCCGATTGCGAGAATTGTTCCATAAAACATCATCCAATGACGAGAATAATCAGCACGTATTCATTGTAGCTGCCTGCTCCTGTGAATGCTTGCTGCTGGCGCAACCTCAAGGGTGCGTTCACATCAAAGTGAACTAAAGTTATAGAGGTGCGAAGGCGCGCAATCGACGGTCGACGGTGGGTGCAAAGCCCGCAGATGAGGAGGTTTCCATGGCAGATCGCGGCATCGTTGCGGTGTTCGGCAGCATGAACATGGACCTTTCGGTGGCGTGCGAGCGCATGCCGCGCGCGGGCGAGACAGTCGGTGGTAGCGGTTTTATCACCAACGCCGGTGGCAAGGGCGCTAACCAGGCCGTCGCCGCCGCGCGCATGGGTGCGCGCACGTGCATGATCGGCGCTGTCGGTCGCGACGCGTTCGGCGCGTCGCTCGTGGTGGGGCTCCAAGACGCCGGTGTGGACTGTGACTTTGTAGTGCATCGCGATGACGTGGAGACGGGAACGGCAACCATCATTCGCTGCGAGGGCGACAACCGCATCATACTGTCACCGGGCGCCAACCATGCGCTTGCGGGCGCGGACGTTGCCTGCGCGTTGAGGCGTCTGGCGGCCCATGAGCTCGACGGCGACGCCAGCGAGATTGCCCCGGCTGCCGGAAGCGTCTTTATCGCCCAGGGTGAATGTGACCTTGCAGCGACGGCCGATGCGCTTGTTTGCGCTCACGAGCTGGGGTTCTATACGGTCTTTAATCCGGCGCCTGCCTGCGAGCTGCCTGCGGAGGTCTGGCCTGCGGTCGACCTGGTCTGTCCCAACGAGACCGAGTGCCAGGTTCTGACGGGAATCTTGCCCGCGGACGATGCAAGCTGCGTCGTGGCGCTCAACGCCCTGCTCGCTAGGGGTGCCGGAGCTGCGGTCATCACGTTGGGCGGTGCCGGCTCGGTTACGCTCGGCGATGACGGTGAGCTGCTGCGCATGCCGGCACTTTCGAGCACGGTAGTCGATACCACGGCCGCCGGCGATACGTTTATCGGCGCGTTGGCGGCGGCTCGCCTAGAGGGCTTGCCGCTCTTTGAGTGCATGGCCGCGGGTGCTCGCGCCTCGGCAGTGACGGTGTCGCGCCTGGGCGCTCAGCAATCGATTCCCACGCGCGCCGAAGTTGAACATTGGTTTGGTTAAACGATAAAGACGGAGAAGCGGAGTAGAACAATGGCAATCAAGAAGCTGATCCTTGATCTGGATATGGGAGTGGACGATGCGATGGCGCTGGCCTATGCCATCGCGAGCCCCGAGGTGGAGCTCGTGGGCATCACCACGTGCTTTGGCAACGTGCGCGTCGAGCAATCGGCGCACAATTGCCTGGCGGTGCTCGATCTGCTGGGTCGCCCCGAGGTTCCGGTGTACCTGGGTGCCGACCGTCCTCTGCAGGCGACTGAGCCCTATACGCCGCCGGCGTCCACCGCGCTCATTCACGGCAAGAACGGCATCGGCGGCGCGAGCGTGCCCGCGTCGCCCTACGAGCCGGTGGGGGCGACCTCGGCCGACGGCAACGCTGCGGTCGATTATCTGATCGATGCCGCGCGCACCTATGGTCCCGATCTGGTCTACGTAGCGACTGGCCCGCTCTCCAACCTGGCGCTCGCCCTGGAGCGCGATGCGGCGGCGATGATGTCCATCGGCCGCGTGGTCGTAATGGGCGGCGCCCTTACCGTGCCCGGTAACGTGAGCGCGGGCGCCGAGGCCAATATGGCGAGCGACCCCGAGGCAGCCGACGCAGTGCTGCGCTCGGGCCGTAAGCTCACCATGGTGGGTCTGGACGTGACGCATCGCGTGGTGCTCACACGCCGCGACATTGCCGGCTGGACGGGCTCGGGCACCATGGCGGGCTGCGCATTTGCGAGCATGGTCGAGCACTACATTGGCTCGTACGAGATGAACGCACCCTACCTGGGTGGTTGTGCGCTGCACGATCCGCTGGCCGTTGCCGTGGCGATCGACCCCACGCTCGTAGGTGCGCTCGGCTGCAACCTGCGTGTTGATCTGCTGGGCGAGTACCGCGGTCGCACCATCTGCGATGAGCGTCGCCTGTCCGATCCGGACAAGAGCGCGCTTGTGGCACTGACCGTGGATGCTCCGCGCTTCCTGTCCGAGTTCAAGACGCGTATGGCCCGTGTCCTTGGCTAAGTTGTCTTTTTGGGACGGGGCTTTTTGACTGGTATGATTGGTGCGACCAATCGAACCAGCTAAAAGAGCCCCGTCCCAATTTGACTATCGAGAGGATCTGCCATGGAGCGCATCGCCAGCTTTTCCGTTGACCATCTGCTGCTTGAGCCCGGCGTGTATGTGAGCCGCATCGACCGCGATCCGGCGACCGGTGCTGCCGTCACCACGTTTGACCTGCGCCTGACCACGCCCAACAAGGAGCCGGTCATGAACACCGCCGAGTGTCACACCATTGAGCACCTGGGCGCGACGTTCCTTCGCAATCATGCCGAATGGTCGAGCCGCATTGTCTACTTTGGCCCCATGGGCTGCCGCACGGGCTTTTACCTCGTCGTATTTGGTGAGGTGACGAGCGAGGAGATCCTGCCGCTCGTGCGTGAGCTGTTCGAGTTTGTCGCCGACTTTGAGGGCGATGTCCCCGGTGCCGCTCCCGAGGAGTGCGGCAACTACCTGGACCAGAACCTTCCCATGGCTAACTGGCTCGCGCGCCGTTACCTCGACCGCGACCTGGCCGATATCGACGAGAAGCACCTGCACTATCAGCAGGCATAAGGGCTTTATCGCCCAAAACGCGCGCATTGGGCGTCTTCGCTTATGCGGGGGCGCCTTTTTGTTGATTGGTCGGGACGAGCGTTCAAAATCGCTCATGTTTGTTCTAGAATGTTCGTATAGTCACATTTACGAACAGGAGTGAACATGCATATCTACTCTGTCAACGATCCCGAGTTCAAGTCCTATGGCAACGTTTGGGATAACGTTCCGTCCGAGCTTACGTCGCCCGTGCTCGAGGCGCTCTCTGCCACGCCCATTCCCGAGGGCAGCAAGTACGTTGCAAGTGCGCCGGAGCTCGAGGACGTCAAGGATGCCGACAAGCTTGGCTTTCTCATGTTTGGTGGCCGTCCCTTCCAGCTCGGCTGGTGCAACGGCCACAATACACGACTCAACTGCCTGGAGTATCACCGCGCGAGCGAATTCAACCTGGGCGCTCGCGACTTTATCCTGCTCGTGGCGCATCGCTGGGAGATCGAGGACGGCAAGCTCGACACCGCGTGCGTCAAGGCGTTTCGCGTGCCGGCGGGTACGGTCGTCGAAGTCTTCAACACCACGCTCCACTACACGCCGTGCATGGTCGACGAAGGCGGCTTCCAGGTGATGGTGGCGCTGCCGGCGGGCACCAACGGCCCGCGCCCCGAGGCCGCAGCCGACATGCCTGCCACCGGTGACAGCTACTGCTACTGGAAGGCCGACAAGTGGGTTCTCTGCCATGCTGACAGCCCCAAGGCTGCCGAGGGCGGCTACGTAGGCCTCATTGGCAAGAACCTCGACATCGCCTGCGACTAGAATCTTCTGTCTCGATATGTAACATCTGGCGGGCCAAATCGTCTCTACCTGTTACAGATTTAGACAAACTGCAGGGGCTGCCCGAAAGATCTCGATCTGTAACACCAGGCCCGGTTTTGACGGCCTAGCTGTTACAGATCGAGACAAAACGGGCCCAAACCACCACAAAGGCGCCTGTCCCCATTGCGGTGGCTGCCTAGAGTTGGCTGCGCAGATAGTCAGCCATATATGGAACGGCGAAACGCACGTAACCGCGGCGCGCCTGTTCGATTACGCCGGCGTCGATGAGGCGCCGGCGATACTTTTGCGCATAGTCGGGTGTGACTGACATACGTTTCGCTACATCGGAAATGCGCGAAACGGCGTCTTCGTCATCAGTCATTGCGTCGAGAAACGCGACGTCTTGGTCCGATAGCGCGGCGAGCGTCGTTTCACAAACATCGTTTTCGAAATCGGCTTTTGACGCTTCGATAGCTCCGTCGACTTGCTCTGGCGTTACGTGTTCTCCTGTCTTGCAGCGATTGCCGATGTTATAGCCGATGAGCTGCAGCATATAGGGCGAGCCTTGGGTTGCGCGAGCGGCACGGAGGCGAAGATCGCCTGGAATATCAAGGTCGAGCTCTTCGAAAGCCCGCTGATAATAGGCATCGACATCTCCGACTGAAAGCGGTTCGAGCGTGACCTTGCGAGCGCGGTTGAGAAATGTCAGCACGCGGTCATTGAGCGTTGCACAGACGGCTCCCGGGAGACCTGCCATAACAAGCGCGACGTTGAGTCCCTCACCGACCAGCTCTTGATAGGCGGTGACGAGCTGTCTAATCTCAGGTGAATTAGCTTGGAGCTCATCGATAAGGATGAGGATGCCGTGCCCCTGCTCGGTCAGCTTGCGCGCCAGCTGCGTGAGTTTGAACTGGAAACTCTTGGTCTCCTGCACATCGCGTGTGAACTCGAGACCGGCTGAGAAGCCGAAGACGCTCAAGCTACCGCCAGAAAGTTTGGGGAGATGACGCTTGCTGACATAAGGCTCGCCTGCTTCTTGGATTTTTTCAACAATGCGCTCAAGCATATCTTCGGAGGCTACGGTGGGTGTGGCGACAACAAAACCGAGCTTGCGTGCGCGGTCGGCAAGTTCCCACAGAAGAACCGTCTTGCCGCTGCCTCGCTGGCCGAGCATGAGCATGGCTCGGTCTCGATTGCCCGGCTCCTGCTCAAGACCGGAGATGAATGTCGAAATCACGTTCCCGCGACCCACCAGATAGGACGGGCGATTTCCAAATGAGGGGGAGAAGATGGTTTCAGTCATAAGTCTCCTTTCCTTTTTTCCCTATTTTTTCCTTTCTTTCCTATTCAGTCAAATGAATTGCTGAGCGAAGGCGGTTACGTAGGCCTCGTCGGCAAAACCTCGACATCACCTGCGACTAGAATCTTCTGTCTCGATCTGTAACATCTAGCGGGCTAAATCGTCTCTACCTGTTACAGATCGAGACAAACCGGGCCCAAGCCGCCACAAAGGTGCCTGTCCCCTTTGTGGTGGTTTGGGGCGGCGGTATCAGAAAGTGTCAGACGGGGGCGGCTGCCGGGCCGCCGTGTGCGAAAAGAAGTGTCGGCCTGCGTCGCTGTCGTTGGGCGAGGCCCTATTTGCGGGGATACTGAAACCACGACAAGCAGCGTATGAAGGGATTGATACATGGTTTTCCGTAATGACTTCCTGTGGGGCGGCGCAACGGCTGCCAACCAGTGCGAGGGCGCCTACGACGTGGACGGCCGCGGCCTGGCCAACGTGGACGTGGCTCCGCACGGCTCCGAGCGCTATGCGGTGGTCTCTGGCCAGCGCAAGATGCTCGACTTCGAGGACGGCTATTACTATCCCGCGCAGACTGGCATCGATTTCTATCACCACTACAAGGAAGATATTGCTCTCTTTGCCGAGATGGGCTTTAAGGCCTTCCGTATGAGCCTGGCGTGGACCCGCATCTTCCCCAACGGTGACGAGACCGAGCCCAACGAGGCTGGCCTGGCCTTCTACGAGGACGTGTTCCGTGAGTGTCAGGCGCACGGCATCGAGCCGCTGGTGACTATCACGCACTTCGACTGCCCGATTCATCTCATCAAGGAGTACGGCGGCTGGCGCAACCGCAAGCTCATCGACTTCTACAAGAATCTCGCGACCACGATCTTTACCCGCTACAAGGGCCTGGTGAAGTACTGGCTCACCTTTAACGAGATCAATATGATCTTGCACCTGCCGTTTATGGGTGCCGGCCTGGTCTTTGAGGAGGGCGAGAACAAGGAGGCCGTCGAGTACCTGGCCGCCCACAACGAGCTCGTCGCCAGCGCTTGGGCAACCAAGATTGCTCACGAGATCGACCCCGAGATCAAGATCGGCTGCATGCTCGCCGCAGGTAGCTACTACCCCTACAGCTGCCGTCCGGGCGATGTACGCCAGGCGCAGCTCGATAACCAGGACAACTACTTCTTCGTCGACGTCCAGAGCCGCGGCTACTACCCGGCCTATGCCGTCAAGAAGCTCGAGCGTCTAGGCATCGATGTGGGCATGACCGACGAGGACCGCGAGATCCTGGCCGCCAACACCGTCGACTTCATCAGCTTTAGCTACTACAGCACCCGCTGCTCTGCCGGTGCCGATAACCCCGATGTCGAGCGCACCCAGGGCAACGCCTTCGCCGGCGCCAAGAATCCCTACCTGCAGGAGAGCCAGTGGGGCTGGGCCATCGATCCGCTGGGCTTCCGCATCACCCTTAACGACCTGTACGACCGTTATCAGAAGCCGCTGTTTGTGGTCGAGAACGGTCTGGGCGCCAAGGATGTTGTCGAGGAGGATGGCTCCATCAACGACGACTACCGTATCGACTACTTGCGTCAGCACATCCAGACCATGCGCGACGCGGTGACCGAGGACGGCGTTGACCTGCTGGGTTACACCACCTGGGGCCCGATCGACCTGGTGTCTGCCGGCACGGGCGAGATGTCCAAGCGCTACGGCTTTATCTATGTGGATCGCGACGATGCGGGCAACGGCACCCTCAAGCGTTCCAAAAAGAAGAGCTTCGACTGGTACAAGCATGTCATCGAAACGAACGGTGAGGACCTGTCCTAAGGGCACTGAGGCGCTCAACCTTGGGGCTCCAACCCTCCTCGCGTACCTAAGTACGCTTCGTCGGGTTTGTCGCTCCCAATCTTGAGCACCTCAGGCCCTTAGGGGACGGGCCTGACCGCTGTGAATTTCGCGGGCTCATCCTCATAGTCTCCTAATCAAGGCGCCCGGCGAGTATGTGTTCGCCGGGCGCCTTGCCGTCTGCGGATTTTGGGACATGCGGCCCGCTTTTTCGACCCATCTGTCGGTACACTAAAAGCACTATGGGTACCCGCGAGCGACATATCGGCCACGCGGCCGCCCGGACCGCGCCGGTTGCGGATCCCAGGGGCGGCAGGCTCTTCGCCATGCCGCGATTCCTTGTTGGCATAACACATCGGGTATACCGTCACCGCGTCTTTGCTATCGCCGGCGCCATCACCGCGCTGTTCCTCATGTTTTTGGCAGTCTTGCCGGCGCTGTTCGCCTTCGACCCCAAACTTTCTAACGCCGTGCCCGCCTATAGCGAGGTGTCCGAAGAGGTCGTGGATGCGCTCGTCCACTCGAGCTCTCTCCCGCTTCTTGTCGCCGCAATTATATTTTCGATCTGGGGCGTATCGGTCTATCTGCGCTGTTTGGACTATGTGCTGCGCCGCCGCCTTGTTGCCGTCGCCACCATCTGCGCCCTGTGGATGATCGAAGTCATTCTCAAGTACAAGTCGTTCACGCCGTTCTATGCCACCGTGCTGTGGTACCTGTACTACGTGCCCATGACGCTCATTCCGCTGCTCTACCAGTTGTGTGGTCTGCGCCTTGCGGGTCTGGAGCAACACCGCCTGGGTCGCCGCTACTGCGCTGCGCTGTGGATTGTGGCTATCCTGCTTATCGGATTTGTGCTCACCAACGATGTTCACCAGCAGGTCTTCCACTTTGACCGTACAAGCGACACCTGGAGCAACGATTACACGTACGGCTGGGGTTATTTCGCTGTCTTAGTGTGGACGGCCTTTAACTTTGTGGCCTTTTTTATCCTGGTGGGCCGGTCCTCGTCCTTTCGCATCCAACGTTTCTCGGGCACGGCGGCGCTCGTACTGCTGGGTGGCGCATTCTTTGCCGTCTCGTATGCGTTGCGCGTGCCCTGGGCATGGAGGCTCAACTTTTCGCTCGTCTATTGCGTCCTGTGCGTGGTGGCGATGGAAATCTGTCTCGATTGCGGTGTCATTCCGTCATATCACGACATCGCCGGCATTTTCGATACCTTGCCGCTTGACCTCAAAGTTCTAACGCACGACCTGCAGGAAGTCTATGCCACGCCGGTGTCAAAGCCAATGCCGGTAGGCGTGCGCGAGGAGTTGCGGACCCAGGAGCACGGCCGCGCCCATGCCTTTGCCGTGGCGTCCGATCCCGATGTGATGTACCGTGCCTTTCCACTGCTGGGCGGATCGGCCCTGCTTGCCCAAGACGTGTCGGAGCTCAATGAGCTTAACCGTGAACTGGCACATCGTCGCATGGAGCTGCAGCGTCAAAACGAGCTGCTCGCCGCCGACTACGACCTTAAGACGCATTTGGCAGATCAAGAGGCCGAGACCTTGCTGGTCCAAGACGTGGACCAGGCGCTTGCCCGCGCGCTCGAAGGGATGTACGGCCTGCTGAGCTCGCTGCCGCCGTTGACCGACGAAGCGTCTTCGCACGAGCGTTACCGCATGCTGCAGCGCGCCAAGATGCTCGTCGCCTATTGCAAGCGCAAGGGGTCGCTCACGTTGGCACAGCACGGGGAGAGCGGTTTTGATCGCGACCGCATTCAGCTCATCGCCAACGAGCTCGCAAGCGACCTGCGCACGATCGATGTCGATTGCGCCTCGATTATCGCCATACGGCGCCCGCTGCACGCCAGTACGGTAAGCGCGCTGTACGACTGCGTGTATGACTTTGCGTTTTTTGCCTACACCACCGACCATCCGGCGCTTATGTATCACTTGGACGACCATGACCGATGCAGTGTCGAGCTGCGCGCCACACTTTTTTCCAACGATGATGAAGATCTTTCGCAGACGCCCGCTGCGCAAGAGCTCGAAAGCGCTCTGCAAGGGCGCAACGTGGCATACCGCCTTGAGGGCGAGCCCGGCCAGCTGCGCATGATCGTCTTGATGCCGAGGGCGGGTGAGTGACGATGCAGATTTCGCTCATCCTTCCCCAAATCGTTGCGCTCGATGTTGTCTTTGCCCTGGCTGCGTGTCTGCAGACGATTCACGTCCCGCTCATCGCATCGCGTCGCTCGTCCTATAACCGTAAGGTGATTTGCGCCTATGAGGCGAGCCTTGTGCTTCACCTGATGATTTCGGCGCTCATCTTATTCGCGTCGTCTGGCTCGTATCTGGTGGCGCCGCTTGACGTTTGCGCCAGGGCAATGGGCGGAGCGTTGTGGCTCAATGCCGCGATCTTTGCCTATGGCGTGCTACTTATGGTGCACTATCGTCGCCCCGTCATGCTGGCCGAACTGTTGCTCGTTGTCGCCGTTACACCACCGGTGGTTTTTGCCATGGGCTCGGCGTGGACCGTTGTCCTTATTGCAGAGGGAACGTTCTTCCTGTTCCGTTCCATCGCGGCGCTCTTGATGGACGTCCGTAACCGCCAGGAGGACATCACCGCGTTCTCGACGATCGAGACCATCAACGTGATTCCCGTGGGCATCCTGTATCTAGACCCGAGGGGCCGTCCGCTGCTCATGAACCGCTGCATGCGCAAAAACCTGGTGGAACTTCATATGCCCACTGATCTAGGTGACATGAGCGGCACATGGAACGACCTGCGCAAACTTAGCATGCAAATGCCCGAAAGCAGTAGGAATCGCGTGCGGATTAACTTGGACCGTTTTGGTGAGGCTCGCGCGGTGATCGAGATTTCTCCCGCCGAGATTCGCCTATTTGTGCACGACGAGGTTATGGTTTCGGGCCGCCTCTTTGAGCGCATTATCGGACTGGACGTGACGGAATACGCACACGCCTACGACCGCTTGGCGCAAGCAAACCACCTGCTTGAGCTTGCGGGCCAAGAGCTCCAGTCCCAGATCGAAGAAGTTAAAAAGGTTGCCGACAATGCGGCCTATCTGCGTATGCGCGCTCGCGTGCACGACGTGATCGGGCAGCGCCTGTCCATCCTCCATCGTTATCTGGAGGAGGGGCGCCTGGATGACGAGTCGCTCGAGCAGATCGACCCGCTGCTGCGCTCAATTGCCGCCGATTTGCGCAGTGGCGGTGCCAGCGAGCCTGCAGAGCAGCTGGGTGATATCGTCCATGCTTTTGGCCTGGTGAGTGTGCAGATCGATGTTGAGGGTGCGCTGCCTGAGGACGCGCGTGTCGCCGCCGCATTTTTGCAGATTATCCGTGAGGCCTCGACCAATGCCACCAAGCATGCACAGGCCCATCGGGTCCATGTGCGCCTGTGGCGGGAGACGTCGGAAGACAGCGCTGTTGCGCGGATGACCGTTTCTAACGACGGCGCGCCTGCACCCGTATCGTATCGCGAGGGAACGGGTATCCCAGGTATGAGGCATGTCGCGCAAGATCTGGGCGGCTGCCTGGAAATCCATGCCGCCCCGCCCTTTACGCTTGCGGTGTCCATCCCGCTCAACGCCAGCGCCACAGCTCAAAGGAGAAGCTCATGATCCGCGTCCTTATAGTCGAAGACCAGGCCATCCTGCGCGAGAGCCTGGCACGTTCCGTTGGCGACCAGCCCGATATGACCGTTGTTTCCGCCATTGCCGATGCTTCCGAGGCCTTGGGTGTCGCGCTCAAAGAGCGCCCGGACATGATACTGATGGACGTATGCACCGAGCATGATTCCAACGGCATCGTGGCGGCGGCGCGCATTAAAGAACAACTGCCCGAGTGCCGCGTCATTATCATGACCGGCATGCCCGAGATCACCTTTGTCGATCAGGCCCGCGAGGCGGGCGTCGATAGCTTTGTGTACAAGAACGTCGGTATCGACGAGTTGTTCGCCGTGATGCGCTCCACGCTGGCGGGCTATTGCACGTTTCCCAAGCCGCCCGAGAGTATTTTTTCGGGTACGGCGGCACTCGACGATGTTGAGCTATCGATTTTGCGCCTTGCCTGCGAGGGCAAGAGCCGTCGCGAGATCGCGGCCGAGCTGTTTATGAGTGAGGGCACCATCAAGCGTCGCATCTCGGAGATCCTCAACAAGACCGGCTACGACAACATCATGCGTTTGGCCGTGCGCGCAGTAACGGAGGGCAGCATCGTTCCCAATATGGAGCGCTAGCGCTCGTTACGCATCGGCATAAAAACGACGGGGCCGCAGGATCAACTC
>CABUBY010000004.1 GCA_902489955.1 uncultured Collinsella sp.
CGGTCTTTCATGCAGCAGGGGCTCTCAATGTTTTTATGTCCTGCTCATATCGTCTGTGCCGGCAGAAAGGGACTGTCCCCAACTGCCGGGCGGAATCGTTTAGCGGTGCTGCTGCCGGCTGGGCAGGCTGAGCTGGTATCCTTATGTAGTTATGTCTCGATTCGTTAGGATTGCATGTGCGAGCTGCCACTGTCCTTCGTTCAGTTATATATCGCGCTCTGGCCATTGTGCTTGCCGCGCTTGCCGTACTAAGTTCTATCGCGCCTGTCCAGGCTTTTGCCGATGACTCTAGTCAGCAAGTCAAAACGGTCCGCGTCGGCTGGCTCGTCAGCAACGAGGGCTTCCAGGACGGCACCCCCGGCGAGCGTCTCTCGGGATGGGGTTACGGGTACCTCCAGACCCTGTCGTACTACACGTCCGGCTGGCGGTACGAATACGTCTCCGGCACCTTCACCGAGCTTATGGACATGCTCGAGGCAGGCGAGATCGACCTCATGCCCAACATCTCCTACTCCGAGGAACGTGCCCAAAAGCTGCTCTTTTCCTCGAACCCCGAGGGCACCGAGCGCTACTACATCTACGCCAGGCCCGACCGTGACGACCTTGCAAAGGGTGACCCTCAAGCACTCCAGGGTCTCACTATCGGTTGCAACCCCGACGTCATGCAAACCTTCGTTGGCCAGCAATGGCTCGCCAGCGAAGGAATCGCCTGCACATACAAGGAGTATGACGGAGGATCCGATCTCTTTGACGCGCTCGCAAACGACGAAGTCGATGCCGTCATCATGAACGACACAATCTCGTCGCCCAATGCCTCCCCCATGTTCTACATTGGTTCGAACGACTACTACTTTGCCGTTCCCAAAAGCCGCCCCGACCTGATGGACGACATCAATGCTGCCATGACGGCAATCGCCCGCGTCAACCCACGCTATAACGACGAAGTAAAATCTCACTACTCGACCCAAAACAGCGGCTCATCATCGCTCAACGGACCCGAACGTTCCTGGCTCAAAGCAAATGACAACACCATCACGCTCGGCTACATTACGGGCAAACTCCCCTACTGCAACGAGAACGAAGACGGCGAAATGGAAGGCTCGCTCGCATCGCTTGCGACGACGCTACACGATAAATTTGGCATTACGGTCAAAACCGTCGCCTTTGATAGCTACAAGATGATGTCAAAGGCCCTGTCAAAGGAAAGCATAGACGTTGCGCTGCCGGTATACCGAGATTACTGGTTTGCCGAGCAAACAGGCGTTGTGCAGTCGATATCGTTGGGGACCATATCCCTCACCGCCATCCACACCGGCAGCAACCTGAACAAAGACCTTCAGAACATCGCCTGTACCAAATCATCGTTTGTCAACAAAAATGCACTTGAAAGTCTGTTCCCCACAGCGACCGTAACCGAATACCAATCCGACGATGAAGCGTTCGACGCCCTCGGGAAGGGAACGGCGCACTGCATCGTCGCTCCCAGTTCACGCGTAAAAACCATCGGTGACCGTTACGATCTCGAGGACTGCGAGACGACCGAGCTCCCTGACACCTGTGAGATCTCGTGCTGGATTTCGCGCGGAAAACCCGAGCTGTTGGGAATCATCAACAAGGGCATCATCAATGCCGGAGAATCGCTCTCCGCAAGCAATTTCTCCTCCACGTCGTACACGGCCCAGGAATCCAACACGCTTCAATTCCTTTATCGCAACCGCACCGCCATTGCAGCTACCCTCATCGGTATGTTGTCGGTCGGCATCGTCCTGCTCATCTGGGCGCTCGTGCGCGCTCGAACCGAGCGCAAAAAAGCCGATGCTGCCAACGCTGCTAAGACGGCATTCCTCACGCGCATGAGCCACGACATCCGTACGCCGCTCAACGGTATCCTGGGCCTTATCGAGATCGAGGAATTGAAGGAAGGCGATATGCAAGTCGCCCGCGAGAGCCGTGCCAAGGCGCGCGTTGCCGCCAATCACCTGCTCTCGCTGATCAACGACATCCTCGAGATGGGCAAAATCGAAGACCGCAAGCTAACACTGGAGCATGCGCCTTTTAACCTCAAAGAACTCTGTGACAATACGCTGGTTCTGTGCAAGCTCCGCGCATCCGATAACGGCATCACCATGCAGGACAATAGTCTGCCATACGCCACGGGGCCATACATGGTCGGCAGTCCCATCCATATCCGACAGATCATGATCAACCTGTTAGACAACAGCATTAAGTACAACAGGCACGGCGGCTCCGTCACCTTTAGCTCAAAGACCAAGCCACTCGATAACGGGCGCGCGCTCTTTTGCTTTAGCGTTTCGGATACCGGCATTGGCATGGCTCCCGAGTTTTTAAAGCATATCTATGAGCCGTTTGCCCAAGAAGGTGACGATGCGCGCAGCAAGTTCCAAGGAACCGGCATGGGCATGCCAATCGTCAAGTCGCTTATTGAACTGATGGGTGGCACCATCGAAGTCACCAGCGAACTCCATGTGGGCACCACGTTCTACGTGGAAATTCCGCTCGATATCGACAAGAACCCCCGGGCGCGGACGGATACGGTCGAGAAGGCGCTCGACTGCTCGCTTGCCAACATGAACGTGCTGCTCGCCGAAGACAACGAATTGAATGCCGAGATTGCCCAGGCGCTGCTAGAATCCGAGGGCGTCGTGGTCACCCGCGCCGTTAACGGCAACGAAGTCGTCGATCTGTACCTGTCTCATCCCGCCGGCAGCTTCGATGCGATCCTGATGGACATTATGATGCCGGAGATGGACGGCGCTCACCGCCAATGCCTTTGCCGAGGACGCCAAGGCGGCACACGACGCCGGCATGAACGCCCATCTGTCCAAACCGCTCGACTTTAACAAGCTCAAAAACATACTCGCCCGCATCAAGAAAAACGGATCCGTTTCGCTATAGTTTGTGCTCAACAACCATACGCAGCAGAAAGGAAGCCAACGATGTTTAGGCCCTTACGTCGAAAGAAACGCGCCATCACCGACGAGGAAGCGCGCAAACTGCTCGCTACATGCAAGCGCGGCGTCTTTGCCGTCAACGGCGACGATGGCTACCCGTACGCCATTCCCGTCAACTACTTCTTCGACGCCGAGCACGACAAGATTTATTTCCATGGCGCCAAGGCTGGCCACAAGGTCGACGCACTCAAGCGCGATGACAAGGTCTGCTTTACCGTTTACGGCAACGAGTGGTACCAGGACGGTGACTGGGCTCCCTACGTTATGAGCACCGTGGTCTTTGGCCGCTGTCGCCTGGCGAATGACACCCCCGCGTTTATCGAGGATAAAGTCCGCCAGCTCGCGCTTAAGTACTACCCTTCTGCCGAAGAAGTCGAAGAGGAAATCGCCAAGGACATTAAGGGCGTCCAGCTCTACGAGATTTCGATTGAGCATCTTTGCGGCAAGCAGATTCAAGAAAAGTAAGCCTCAAAAGCAAAACTCATCAATAACAATATGGCCCGGTTCCGACCCACCTTGGAACCGGGCCATATGCTTATAAAGCATCGGCGGCGATGTGCACTAGCGCCTCGACGAGCTCTTGCGAGTTCACGGGTTTGCTCAGGTGCGCGTCCATGCCCGCCTCGCGCGAAAGCCTGCGATCGTCGGCAAAGGCGTTGGCGCTCACGGCGATAATCGGCGTGGTCGCGGCATCCTCGCGATCGAGTGCTCGAATCTGACGCGTGGCCTCAAGGCCATCGATACCGGGCATCATGATGTCCATCAACACCACGTCATACTCGTGCGGTGCGCTCGCGGCAAACGTCTCAACGGCAGACTCGCCATCCTTAGCATGCGTCACGACGGCACCGGCACGGCTGAGCGTAAACTGCGCGATCTCGGCATTCAGATCGTTATCCTCTACGAGCAAAACGCGCAGGCCCTGGAGCGCATCGCCATCGCCCGCATCTACGCGAACTGCCTGAGGAATCTCGGAGCGCTTACATTTCTCAAACGGCAGGCGGATGGTAAAAGTCGTCCCCTGCCCCAAGACGCTCGTAAAGCTCATGGTTCCGCCCATAAGCTCGACCAACTGTTTTGCGATAGGCGCGCCCAGGCCAGTTCCCGATGAAGCGCCTTCCACCTGTTGCTCCTCGCGGCAAAACGGCTCGTAGAGGTGCTGTTGGAACTCCTCGCTCATGCCAATACCGTTGTCGGTAATCGTGTATTCATAGACGGGGACGCCATCCGCTGGCTCCACCTCGCGGCACACCAGGCGAACATAGCCGCCCTGGCGGTTGTACTTGACGGCATTGCCGGCAATATTGAGCAACAAGCGCTTGAGGTGCGTCACGCTCACCCGAACATAGGGATGATCAAGCGTCTGCTGGTCGCAGATAATTGTCACCAGACGCTCCTCTGCCTGGCGCTCCAGAATATCGCGCACCTCGTGGTTGAGGGTCACCAAGTTTGCGGGAACAAGCTCCAGATCGATCTGCCCGCTCTCCAGACGACTCATATCCAGGGCCTCGTTGGCAAGGTCGAGCAGCAGTCCCGATGCCGTCCAGATCTTTGAGCGGCACTCAGTCTGCTTTTGCAGATCGTCCGCATTGGCATCGCCGACCTCGACCATACCGCGAATGCCGTTGATGGGCGTGCGCAGATCGTGGCTCATGCGACGCAAAAACTCCGTCTTTGCCGAGTTGGCAGACGAGGCCTCACGCGCTGCCTTTGCCAGCTTGTCGCCATAGTCGCGCTCCTGCTGCAACAAGTCCGTCAAACGTCGACGATCAGCGCGGCGACGCACCAGCACAACAACGGCTATAACACCGCTGTAGAGCACCAGCACGCCGGCAGCAACAGCCGCGACGACCTCAAAGTAGCGCCGCGCCGAGGCATAGGTGTACACGTAGAACCCGCGCGCTTTTCCAAATGTGCCCAAATACCACTCGCCGCTGGCGTTGACCAATCTGACCTTACCAGCCGGGCATCGATCCTTTATACCGTCGACAATGAAGACATCCGTCGTAGGCAGATCGAACACGCCCAATATGGTGGGTTCAACGGCATTGGTCGCAACGACCTTGCCATCACTTTCAATCACGATATTGCCGCTGTCGATGGTCTCATAACCACCGAGCAGGCTCTGCAATTTGAGCGTATTGCTCGCGACCGCCTTGGCGCTCTGGTGCCTCACTGCGACAACGATGCCCTCGCCATCCTGCCGAGTCACGCAGCCAATGTCTGCGACCGAATCATCCGCAAGCGTGATACGGGCGGTATAGGACTTAAGCGGACGGGCTGCCACCTCCAGCACGGGCGCTTCCTTGAGATACGTAGCGAGCGACTCGTAGCCCACGTCATCCGTCGAGCACTCGGACACCAAATTGCCCGATGCGTCCGTCACGATCAGTGCACTCACGTTGAACTGGTCGGCATATTGCTCCAGCGTGGCGTTATCCACCAAGCCGTCGCGCTCCATATCGCGCGCTGCCTCTCCGGCAATCTCCATAACGCGAATCAGGTTTTTGGTCGTATAGGCACTGTTGAACGCATCGTAGGAAAGGCTCTGCGTCGCCACGTAATCGACAACGTCGGCAAAGCGCTGCTCGGCTTGGGCCGTCGTGTAACCGTAGCTCATCATGCCGGCAACAACCGAGAGCGCTATCCCCAGCAGAGCGACAAGGAGCCATGCCCCTGCCGAACGATTGCCCCGCTCCTGAGCGGCGTGGTCGGGCGCATCGATCATGACAGGCTCTCCATATTCAAAAATGGCGAAGGGTCATCAAAGTACTTTGACACCAGACGTTCCATGGTGCCGTCGGCTAGCATTTCCTGGTAGGCATGGGTGAGCTTAACATCGATGTCGCGCGTATCGTTGATATCGAAAGCGGTGCCCAAACCAACCACTAGCAGCGGCTCATCCAGAATACGATACGTCACACCATAGTCTTTTTCGTAGGTGAGCAGCGAGGACTCATGCGCGGCGATGGCGTCGACCAGGCCCTCGACGAGCGCCGGGTTCAGGTACGAACGGTCCGAAAAGCTGTAGAGTTCCTTGATCTGCGGAACGTTTTCATTTGTACGGTTGAGCAAAATGTCCTCGGGCTTGGTGGTGGACTGAACGGCCACGACCTTATCCTCAAGATCGGCAAGCGTGTAGATATCGCTCTGGGGATCGACCGCGACCACCTGGCGGCTCGCAAGGTACGGGCCGGCCCAACGATACTCGTTTTCGCGACCCGTCATGCTAAAGCTACCCATGACACAATCGAGCTCGCCGCTCGCCAGCAGTTCTTTCTTCTTTTCCCAGTCGATCAGCTGGTATTTTGGCTTGTAACCAATGCGGGCCAACGCCTCGGTCAATATCTCGACATCCAGACCAACAATATCGCCGTACTCGTCGGTATACACAAACGGTGGGTAGAGGTCACTGCCAACGTTGAGCGTCTTAAGGTCGTCGTCTTTGGCCTGCGAGGCATCCAGACCTTCTAATGCAGACGTCGAGGCTCCGTCATTCGACCCGGAACAGCCGGCTATCGCTACGGCAAAGGCGCACGCCACCGCAAGCGCGACAAACAACGAAATGGCAACCGAGCGACGGGGTCTTTTCATCGAGCTCCAGACGATCCTGTTTACAGACTGAAATGGTTAAAGATAATAGCAAACGAAACCACTCGAGTGCCCAATGGTTACAGACGTTCTACCATGCGGGGCCTTCTAGCCGACTTGGCAGAAGGCCCCGCATGCAGCGCACACTTACCGTGCATTAAAAACGTAGCGGTCCAGGCGGTCGCACGCTTCCCTCACGCGCGAAAGCGGCAGCGCCAGATTCGCGCGAATGTGGCAGGGCCCGTGGAACGGACGGCCATCCTGATACCCCACGCCCACGCGGGCGCCCTCGTCGAGCAGCCACTGAATATCACGGCCATGCTCGCGACACCACTCGGTGCAGTCCAGAAACACCATGTACGTGCCCTGCGGACGCGAAAACGCGACGCCCTTCCAATGTTTTTCTGCATACGTGCAGAAGTACTCGATATTGCCGGCAAGCACCTGGTTGAGCTCGTCCACCCACTCGTAGCCTTGCGGCTGGTAGGCACCGATAAGCGCATGCATGGAGAGGACGTTCATCTCGTTGTAGTGAGTCTTGTTGGACACGGCGCACACGCGGTCGCGCAGCGTCTCGTTATAGATAATGTGGTAGCTGCCGACCAGGCCCGCCAGATTAAACGTCTTGCTGGGCGCGTAGAGGGCAACCGTGCGCATGCGGGCATCCTCGCTCACCGACTGCGTCGGGATATGCTTGTGTCCCGGCAGGATGATATCGGACCAAATCTCATCCGAGATCACCACGCAATCGTGCTGGCGATAGATGTCCATGGCGCGCTCGATTTCGTCGCGCTCCCATACGCGGCCGCAGGGGTTGTGCGGCGAGCAGAACACCGCAGCATGAATGTGGTTTTGGGCGAGCTTGTGCTCCATGTCCTCAAAGTCCATGCGCCACACGCTCTGGTCGTCGAGCTTAAGCGGGCTGTGGACAATGCGATAGCCCGCGGCTTCGATGGACTTGGTAAAGCCGATGTAGGTGGGGCTGTGGACCAGTACCGCATCGCCCGGCTGGACATACGCGCGCAGCGTCGACACGACACCGCCCAGCACGCCGTTTTCGTAGCCGATATGCTCAGGTGCCAGGCCCTCGACGCCATTACGGCGGCTCTGCCATTCGATGATGCGATCGAAGTACTCGGGACGCGGATTGAAGTAGCCAAACATGGGGTGATGGACGCGCTGAATGATGTGCTCCTGGACCGTGGGCACCGTGGCGAAGTTCATGTCCGCCACCCACATGGGTATGCGGTCGAAGCCCTCGTCGGGTGCGTTCGGGGCCATACCGGGGACCTCGCCCCAAGAGTCAACGGCAATGGAGTCCATGCCGTGGCGGTCGATAAGCGAGCTAAAGTCGTATTTCATGCTGAGCTCCCGTGCAAAGTAGGCTGTTTCGATAGGCGTTATTGTCCACCAGCGTAGGCGATTTTGGCATGGGGTTTGGCGCTTAATTTGACGGGTGCAGACGGATGGCTGGTTAGTCTTGCGCGTCGTTGACGGCGACTACGGTTAGCTGGGTTTCATCGACCGTAAAAGATATGTCGAGTCCGGCGTAGGCCAAGTGGTAAACGCGGTTTGGCTCGTGCTTGCTGCCCGCGCGGCGCGGATCTTGGCGAAGAACCTCGACCAGACCGGGGAGCTTTGCGGGTGGGACCATGTCTTGAAGAGCTTGCGGGAACTCGACGTCGAGCTCTTGCCACGGAGCGTCCTCAATCCAGCCGCCGGTCGCATCCGGATGACAGTCCGCAAACGGGATGTAGGGCTTGATATCGTAGATAGGCGTGCCGTCACGCAGGTCGGCCCCCAGCACATGAATGATGGGGCCGTCATCGGTGAGCTCGACACGATCGAACTTGACGCAGGTGAGCCCGATGGGATTAGGGCGAAACGGACTGCGCGTGGCAAACACTCCCACACGTTCGGCTCCGCCCAGACGCGGCGGGCGCACGGTTTTCGACCATTTTGCGTTGGTGCCGGACCTGTCCTGCGTTTTGGCGTCGGCAGCTATGTCCTTAGCCGTGCCGCCGGGCGTGCCGTTTTCGAAGCGCCACAGCAGCCATAGGTGAGAGAAGGAGTCCAAGCCCTCAACTGCTGCATTGGAGGCAAATTCCGGCTCAAAAACGATGCGTCCCTGCAGATGGGGCGCCAAAAAGCTGTTGCGTGGGATGCCGAACTTCTGCGGCAGGTCGGTATGTATGTGTGCAATAGGTTCCATGCCGGTCATTGTACGGCATGGAGGCGTGGGACGTTGCGCGCAATTCTTCGCCGAGGTCTCCCGTCGTGCAACCAACGGTTGCTTGGAGGGGCGCCTGCCGCCGCGTATGCTTAAGCCATCAACCAGCAGAAAGGAGCCGCTATGGCCTTTGCAGAAAAGCTCATTGCCATCCGTCGCGCCCATCACCTTACCCAAGAGCAGCTCGCCGCCAAGCTCTTTGTCACGCGCCAAGCCGTCAGCCGTTGGGAGCGCGACGAGGTCACCCCGGGCATCGACATGATGAAGCTCATTGCCACCGTAACCGGCGAGCCCCTGTCTCACCTGCTCGAAATGCCCGAGCACTATTGCCAGAGCTGCGGCATGATACTCACGCCCGACGACTGCGGCACCGATGCTGCGGGCACCGCGACCGATCATTACTGCAAGTGGTGCTACGACCACGGCAAGTACACCTACGAGACCACGATGGAGGCAATGATCGAGGATTGTGCCCCGCGCCTGGCACAAAACACCGGCATGTCGCTCGACGAAGCCGTCTCGCTCATGGGCGCTGTCCTGCCGCAACTGGAACGCTGGCGCACCGTGCAGGAAAACGAGGAACGCTACGGCGCCGAGGCCCGAGCGCGCTATGGCGACGAGGTCATCGATGCGGCAAACGAAACGTTACTGGACATGGATCCTCAGACATGGAACGACATGAAGGAACTTGAGCGTGCCATTCTGGGTCAGCTCTCGATTGCCATGGGCGACGGCGATGCGGATGGAAGCGAGGCTCGCAAGCTTGTCGCGATGCATCGTCGCTGGATTGGCCTTAATTGGGGACACGAGCCCCAGAATGAAGCGTATCTGGGCCTCGCCCACGGCTATCTTGCCGACCAGTGCTTTGTTGACTACTACGACAAGCCCTGCGGCACCGGAGCCACGGCGTTTCTGGTTCAGGCAATCGAGTCGTCGTTGATGCGCGCATAGACCGCGGCGGCTTTGGGTATTTCAATCGAAACCTCAACCGATTGGAGACCCATGGCTACTGATCACGAGCTCGTGCTCTACGTTATGACCGGCTGCCCGTATTGCATAAAGGCCAAGCGCTTTCTGGCCGATAACGGCATGACCATCCCCGAGCGCAATATCTCGACCGATATCGAAGCCGAGCAGACGCTCATCGCCGTCGGCGGAAAGCGCCAGGTTCCCTGCCTGTTCATCAACGGCAAACCACTCTACGAATCGAGTGACATCATCGCGTGGGTCCAGAAGAACCTGCTCTAGTACGCGCATTGCAGCCGGCCACCCCAACCCATACGGCCCAAACATGTACGCCAGCATCCAAAGTCGACATTTTTCGACATCTTTGGATGCTGGCGTACAGCTTTTGGGTAGCCATGGACGCTCTTAGCCGGCTAATTGTTTGAGGCGACCTTTGGATTATGGCTGTTTGACGCCTCTGGAAAGGTTTCCGAGAGGGCTGTGGTCAAAAAAGGGCAAATATGAGTACTGCTACCTGTTTAGTAGCAGCGATTTTGATCACTTCAGGAACTATTCAACGTTCCACTCGTCCGCAGACGACGTTATTTCTCCTCATATGTTCAATAAAAGTAGCTCCTAATGGGAACAAATCTCATCAGGAGCTGCTATTTATAGCAAAATAAATGCAACCATAATGGCAACAGTACTCATATTTGCCCTTTTTTGACCACGACCCTCCAGAATAGTCGCTGAGAACGACACTAAATGACAAAATCCGACACTTGGACGTTCTTATATGAGTAGCCATTGAAGGACACCTAACGACTACTCCCATTCGCGACACACTGTGTCGCGAATTAAGCTGGTCCCATTACCGAAGACCAGTGAGAGTTCATGCCCAGAATCTCGATAGCTTAATAAAGCGCTCCCCTCCGGAAGTTCAATGAGCATCCAAATTCCAAGCTGAAAAGCAAAGGAGTAGCGAAGCCGTCAATGCTCATTTCCTATCGAACAGGCGGGTCAAAACAAGCTAATTAGCCCGATAAACTGCTTGTATTTTTGTCTACAAAATTGTATACAAAAAGAGAATCCGAGAACCGGCGCTCGACATTATGTCGATCGATAGGAGGCGTTATGGACGCTAAGCAGCTCGAAAAGATGATGGGGTTTGCTCCCGGAGAGTTGGAGAAAGCCGCAGAGGCATACGAAAAAGATGGGTGGCCGAAGGGTCGCACCATCAAGCTGGGAAGGCCGTCGATCTCTGATGAGCCAAGCGTTGTTTTATCGGCACGTGTGGGTGAATCGGTCCTTGAAGCCTTTGACGCAAAAGCAAAGCGCCATGGGCAAACACGCACGGAGCGACTCAGAGAGCTCATCACGCTCGACGCAATGATTGCCTAGACTCCACTCCCCCGCCGACCCAAACATATACGCCGGCATCCATAGTCGACATCTTTCGACATCTTTGGATGCTGGCGTACAGCTTTTTGCAACATAGTCATTGGGGACGTTCTTAGATGACTAGTCGTTAAAGAACGTCCCCAATGACTAACTGGCCGTGGAAGCGGGCTATGGGCGCAAGTGACTGCTCGCGAAAGACGCGCTCGACGGCGGCGCGGTATTCGTCGACCTTTTTGGTCTTACGTACGAGCTTGTGAACGGTAGCGGGGTCAGCGAAAGCGCACTTGGCGTAGAACCACCACTCCTTCATACGAAAGACCGCGTTACCGCCAATCTCTTCTGCATAGGCCGCAAACAGCGTGTCGTGGAAACGCTGCAGCTCGGCTGCCGTGGCAGCAGGACCGCCCTTGACCATGCGAGCCAGAGCGGGGTTCGCGAGCAGGCCACGCCCCAGCATCACATGGCGCGTACCGGGATAGGCCTCCACCAGCGCATCCATATCCTCAAGATCAAAAATGTCGCCGTTGTAGGCGACCGGAAACGGCGCGCGCTCCAGCGTCTCGCCATAGAACTCCTTGCGCGGCGAGCCCGTATAGCGGTCCTTTTGCACGCGCGGGTGCACAATCAGCTCTGCCAGCGGCATGCGGCAATATAGATCGAGCACGCGCTCGTATTCGTCGTCGCTCTCCAGCCCCAGCCTGGTCTTGACCGATACCGGCAACGGTGACCGCTCGCACACGTCACTCAAGAACACCTCGAGCTCATCGAGTTTGCGCAGAAAACCCGAGCCCTTGCCCTTGGCGACAACCGTCCCCGAGGGGCAGCCCAGGTTGAGATTGACTTCGCGGTAGCCCATGTCAGCGAGCACCTGTGCCGCCCACACAAACTCGTCCGCGTTCTTAGACATCAGCTGAGGCACTACGTTGAGCCCCTGGTTATTGGCAGGATCGATCTCCTTAAACGCCTTGCCGCCAAAGCGGTTTCCCACCCGCGGCGGCGGCAAAAACGGCGTGTAGTAGCAGTCGAGCGCACTAAAGCACTCCGCATGCACGCGACGGAACACATGCCCGGTAATCCCCTCCATAGGGGCCAACGATAGAATCATCTACTCTTCTCTCATATCAACGAACGTGACAAAGGACTGTCCCTTTGTCACATTATTCGGAGCGCAGGGCTTCGACGGGGTCCCTCTTGGATGCGCTACGGGCCGGCAGCAGGCCGGCAACAACCGTCAGCAGCACCGAAATTGCAATGAGCACCAGCGCATCCTGCACGGGCAGACTCATCAGGTTGGGGACCTGTTTGGCCGCAAGCGCCCAGGCATTGACCGGGAAACTCACGAGCACCACGACGACAATGGCAAAGACGCCGGCGATGAGGCCCTCGATAAAGGTCTCGGCATTGAATACGTTGGCCACGTTGCGCTTCGACGCACCGATTGCGCGTAGGATGCCGATCTCCTTCTTGCGCTCCAATACGCTGATGTAGGTGATGATGCCGATCATGATGGAGCTCACCACCAGGCTGATACTCACGAATGCGATGAGCACCAAGCTGATGGTGTTCACGATGTCGGTCACCGAGCCCATGATGATGCCCATGTAGTCGGTGTACGAAATTGCCCGATCATCGTGGCCAGCGGCTTTGACCTGCTTGTTGTACGCATCGATGTGATCGAGTACGCGCTCCTTGGCCTCAAAGTCGCGCGGGAAAATCTTAACCGAGATGGGGTCTGCCTCATCCGCATAGCCCAACGTGGTCAGATTGTTGTCGTAGGTGAGCTTCGAAGCCTTGGCATAGCTCATCATGAGCGAACTCAGGTCCTCGGCGTCCATGTTGAAGTGGATGGCATGAGCAAAGGCACTCGCATCCACGCGCATGGCGCTCGCCAGGTTAGCAAAACTCGACGACATCTGCGTCGCCATCTGGCCCATGAGCTCTGCTGTGCCTGCCTTGAGCTGAGCTGACACCGTCGTCGCAATCTGCTCGCTAATTGTCTTCATCACCTGATCCATAGCCTGCTGCAGATACGGAGCCAGCTGCTTTTGCACATAGTCGGTCATCGCCTGTTGCAGGCGCGCGGCCAGGGCATCGCCGCCGAGGGCCTTCAGCTGAGCCAGGCATTGCTGGGCTGCGGCATCATTCTCAAGATACGTCGAGAATGCGGCAGCGAGCTTTGACGCGTCCTTAAGATCTTCGGGCGACAGCGCCTTAAACTGATCAGACTGCAAAAAGCCCTCAAACAGCTGGTTGGCTAGCGTTCCCACCTGCTGCATTTGCTCGGGCGTAAGTTCCAGGCCGTCAAAGATGCCCGAGAAATCTGGAGCCGGCGCTTTGGCCATGATGTCACCAAAGTCGATGTCCTTGCCAACGCCCGAAAGGTCAATGTCCAGCCCCGACAGATCGATGCCAGAAAGGTCCATACCGCCGACAACACCCGAGAGCGCGGAGGTATCGAACGAGAACGCGCTCTTGAGCGCCGCCTCGTCCACACTGAACATGCTGCCCAGATCCACGCCTTGCTTGGCCTCGCCTTGCAGTTCGTCGAAGGTTTTGCCCGTAAAGACATCCGTCTCGGGGTGGTCGAGTTGCTCCTGCACAATCTGCGAATTTGCGGCGCGTTCCATAAGCTGGCGAGTCAGCGCATGCGTGTAGGCAATGCCCGGGGACAACGCGCTCGCGTTGGCGGTCTCGTTGGGTCGCACCACGCCCACAATGTGCACGTCGATACCGTCGGCAACCTTGGCGGCCATAAAGTCGGTGTCGCCAGACATGTCAGTCCACATGCCGGTCTCTTCGTTTTTGCGATACGCATCAGCCGGCGACAGCACCTTAAACGCGGTAGACAGCGCATCGTCGTAGGTAAAGTCGGTGCCGGTCTCGGGCGTTTCGACCCCACCGTCAGCCGCCATAGCGCTGTTTACCAGATCGTTGAGCTCATCGATATCCAGCGCGCCGATGCTGTAGAGCGTGTAGTCACCCACCGTACCGCGGCTCGAAAGCACCATCACGGCTTCGTTGGCAGACGTGGGCCAATGACCGGTGACGACATCGTACTGGCTGTCGAGCAGGCTCTGGTCGTCAATCATCTCGTTAAAGACCGAGGTTCCCATGGATTCCATGCTCACCGTTGCCGCCGAGCTCGCGCCTCCGCTCATGGCCTCGGTCATGGCGTTGGGCACCAGCCGGACAGGCTTCTCATCGCCCTTGCCGGCACGATAGACAACCGGCGATACACCGTAGCCGTACTGAATGGCGTTGACCTCTTTATCGATGCCGTCGCCACCGGCATCGAGCCATGCCTTAAAGCTCGTCATGTCGTTGGACTTAACGCTTGCAAACATATCCTTTACGGCCGTGACCACAGGAATCTTATCGGTTCCCTTAGCCTTGCCGCCGGCACTGTCGTCGGACGAATCCACGTTTTCAGGCGAGTCATCATCCGCAGTTCCCTGTCCGCCCATCATGGACGACAGGTCGTAATCCTGCTTGGAAATGGTGAGCGGGTAGCTCGAGAGCGTATCCTCCTCGACCTTTTTGATGTAGCCGTTTACGCCGTTGGACAGCGCCAGAATCGCCGCGATACCGATAATGCCAATCGAGCCCGCAAAGGCAGTCATGGCCGTGCGGCCCTTCTTGGTCATGAGGTTTCGGGCAGAAAGCCCCAGCGCCGTCACAAAGCTCATCGAGGTTTTGCGCGTAGGCTTTGCCTCGCGACGCGCGGCCTTGGCAGCATCAAAGGAGTCGGAATCGTCGGTGATCTTGCCGTCCGCCAGATTGACGATACGCGTGGCGTACTGGTACGCCAGGTCGGGATTGTGCGTGACCATGATAACCAGGCGGTCGCGCGCAACGTCTTTGAGCAAATCCATAACCTGTACGGATGTCGTTGAATCCAAAGCGCCAGTCGGCTCGTCGGCAAGGACGATCTCAGGGTCATTGATCAGGGCGCGGGCAATGGCCACGCGCTGCATCTGTCCGCCCGATAGCTGGCTCGGGCGCTTGTTAACGTGCTCGCCCAGGCCAACCGCCTCGAGCGCCTCGCGCGCACGCTGGCGGCGCTCGGCATGCCCCACACCTGTGAGCGTAAGCGCCAGCTCCACGTTTTCCAAGATGGTCTGATGCGGAATGAGGTTATAGCTCTGGAACACAAAGCCGATGCGGTTGTTGCGGTAGGCATCCCAATCGCGATCGTGAAAGTCCTTGGTCGAAATACCGTCGATCAGCAGGTCGCCCGAGTCAAAGTGGTCAAGTCCACCGATAACGTTGAGCATCGTGGTTTTACCCGAGCCCGAGGGGCCCAGAATGGCCACGAACTCGTTATCCCGAAAAGACAGGCTTACGCTGTCGAGCGCCACCTGGGTAAACGACTGCGTAACGTACCTTTTGCAAATTCCTTTGAGCTCCAACATGGACGGCAACCTCTCCCACGCGGGCGCACTCGCCCGCTCTCCCCCGCCGTTCGTATTCGACGCGTTTGTCCTACTCTATCCCCATTTTTTACCGGCGCTAGTGAGGAATGTAGGGAACCGCATCAAAAAACGAACGGGACGACGTCCAAAAGAAGAGGTCCCGAGCGGGACCTCTAAATGGTGGAGATTATCTTGAAAGGCAGCAGACTACTCCGCACAGCGGTGCACGATCATCGCCATGCTTTACGCGTTTTCTACTGCTCGCTATTCGCAATCGCCTGGTCGATAAGCTTGTCGAGCGCTGCGCGCTGCTCAGCGGAGCTGATGGCGCCCACGATGGGCTCCCCTACGATGTTGCCATTCTGATCGATGACATACGTCGTCGGGAACGAGAACAGATTTGACGTAAACTTGCCGGCCTCGCTATCCGACTTGAACCAGATGTTCTTATATGTCACGCCCTTCTTGCTCAGTACGTCCTTGGCATCTGCAATCTCGCCCTTGTTGCCATCGAGCGTAAAGGAATTGACGCCCACGACCTGGCCGCCCTTCTTGGCAAGCTCCTTATTCAGGTCCTCAAGGTCGCCCAACTCACCCACGCACGGCTTGCAAGTGGTGAACCAGAAGTTCATGACGGTGACCTTGTTCTTAGAGAACAGCTCGTCGCTGTTCACGTCGTTGCCATCCAGGTCCTTGCCCGTAAAGCTGGGGAACTTCGTCGCCTCGCTCGAAGCATTGGCACCAGCCGTCATGCCAGCGGCCGAAGCGTCGACGCTCTCGCCTGCGCTCGGCGTGCTTCCACAGCCGGGGAACTCCTTCTCCAGGCTCTCGAGCTTGTCCTCGATCTCCTTGATCTGCTGTGCACCGGCCTTGAGCGTCTTAAGCTCATCCGCCGTGAACTCATCCTTGGCGCCGTCGATGGTCTTGAGCAGGAAATCGCCGTAATTGCTGCCGTCCTCAATCATTGCCGAGCCTTTATTTGCCGCATTGAATACCTTTTCCCACAGCGCGTTATCACTCGAAAAGATCTCGTTCTCCTTCTGCATGAGCTTCGCATACAGCTCGGCGGCCTCGTCGGCATTGGCCGGCTTCTGCGCAGTGAGTTCTGCGATCTTAGGATCGGAGCTCGCAGATTCGCTCGCATTGCCACCGGGCGCCGAACATGCCACAAGGCACAAGGCCAATACCGGCACCATAAACAGGGCCGCAATCTTAGAAAGCTTCATGGTCATTCCTCCGTTTTGTCGAAGCTTGTTTACTTTTTATCGGCGGTCAAGGGGAGCTTTTCCGCCGACACATCCAGGCCATAGCGATAGCTGATGGCATCGACGGGACAGGCCCCGATGCACTTTCCGCACCGGATGCATTCGGCATGATTGGGCGCGCGGACCACATCAACGTCCATCTGACAAACCTTTGAACACTTGCCGCACGAGACGCATTTGCATGCATCGACCCGGATCCCCAGTAGGGACACCTTATTCATGAGCGCATAGAATGCGCCGAGTGGACAAATCCATTTGCAGAAGGGGCGGTAGAACAAAACGCTCAGCACTACCACGGCAATGAGAACGGCAAGTTTCCAAGTAAAGAGCTGTCCCAACGCAGATCGAATGCCGGCATTGGCAGCCGCCAGCGGAATGGCGCCCTCGAGCACACCCTGTGGACAGATGTACTTGCAAAAGAACGGGTCTCCCATCCCCACGTCGTTAACCACCAAGACGGGCAGCAGCACCACGGCAAACAGCAGCACAACGTACTTGATGTACGTGAGCGGCTTGAGCCTTTTTGTCGAAATCTTTTTGCCGGGAATCTTGTGAAGCAGCTCCTGCAGCCAGCCAAACGGGCACAGAAAGCCGCATACAAAGCGTCCCAGCAGCACGCCGAGCAAAATGAGCGTACCGGTGACGTAGTAAGAAAAGTTGAACTTGGATGAACCTACCACCGACTGGAACGACCCGATGGGGCACGCACCCGATGCCGCGGGGCACGAATAGCAATTAAGTCCAGGTACGCAGACTGTTTTTCCCGCGCCCTGATAGATGCCGCCTTTGGCAAAGTTTGGCAGGTGAATGTTGGTGACGAGCGTCGCCGCCGCCTGAATGAATCCGCGAAATCGAGCCAAAACATGCGACGCAGTGTTTTCTCTTTTATCCAATTCCGATACACTCCAAGCACAGCCTAATCGCTTTGGCCAGCACGGCATCCGCCTCGCCACGCATAACGCCAAAGCACACCATGGCAATTCCGACGATCAACAAAGCGACCTGTACCACGGGTTTTACCGCTTTGAACAACCTGACCACTCCTTTCGTTACGCGACCATTGGACCATATCGGCTATAAAATCCGTGTTAAGCGCGATTTGAAATGTGCAAGGAGACTGTTATGCGTATTTTGATCGTCGAGGACGAGCGGGCGCTGTGTGACGCAATCGCGCGCAGCTTGCGAAACCTGGCGTACAGCGTCGACTGCTGTCACGACGGACAGGAGGCGCTCGACCTACTGGACGTTGAGGCCTTCGACCTCGTGGTACTCGACCTCAACCTTCCCCGCATCGACGGCATGACCGTACTCAGGGAACTTAGGAAAACTGACTGCGAGACTAAGGTACTGATTCTGTCCGCACGCGGCGAAGTATCCGATAAAGTCGCCGGACTCGATGCCGGCGCCAACGATTACCTCACCAAGCCGTTCCATCTGGACGAGCTTGCGGCAAGGATCCGCAGCCTTACCCTCAGACGCTTTACACAAAGCGACATAGTTTTAACCTGCGGAAAGCTCCGCTTTGACACCAAGGCGCGCATCGCTTCCGCGGACAGCGAGGCTTTATCTCTTACGCGCAAGGAAACGGGAATCTTGGAATACCTGATGCTTAATCAGGGGCGTCCGGTAAGTCAAGAGGAGCTTATCGAGCACGTTTGGGATAGCAGCGTAAACAGCTTTAGCAACGCAACCCGCGTTCACATCTCGTCACTCCGCAAAAAGCTACGCATCGCTTTGGGATACGACCCGATTCGCAATCGGATTGGAGAGGGCTACGTTATGGAGGATGGCGAATGAAAGGGCTTTCGCTGCAATGGCGCATAACGATCATGACGGCACTGCTGACGTGTGCGGCGTGCGTGTTGACAAACTGCCTGGTCGGCTATACGGGCATGCGCTACATGGATGCCATCGGCAGTAACATCTCGGCATTTAACGCAACCGGCGAAGATTCGCCCCAGGCGTTCGACCCAACGAAAGCGACCCCCGATGACAAGGTCACGATCGTCGTAAACGACGCACAGGAGTCTTTTGGCACGACAACCTGGCACATCACGGCTGGAGTCACACTCCTTGGCGGCGCGCTGGCATACTTTGCGAGCGGCCGTGCACTCAAACCGCTACGGGCTTTTGCAGCCCAGGTCGAGCGTGTGCAGCCTGACAACCTAAGCGAAATCAGACTCAGTGAAGATGTGCCCACCGAGCTACAGCGATGCAGCGCCTCTTTCAACGACATGATCGCCCGTCTTGGCGAAGGGTTCTCTGCGCAGCGTCAGTTTACCGGCAACGCCGCACACGAGCTGCGCACCCCGCTCGCCCTTATGCAAGCACAGATTGAACTATTCATCTCCGAGCACTCCGGTTTGCAGCCCGAAACAGCCGAGCTGCTCGGCTTGCTACAAGAACAAACCGAGCGCATGTCTCGAATGACCAAGGTATTACTCGAGATGAGTGAGCTCCGCAGCGTTCCTTGCGAGGACGATGTTGAACTCGGTCCCTTGTCCGAAGAGGTCCTCACCGACCTTGCGCCACTTGCCGAGAATAAGGACGTAACCCTCGATTGCGCCGGAGACGCTTTGACAATCGGAAGTGATACGCTCCTCTATCGGCTGGTGTTCAATCTGGTCGAAAACGCCATCCGTTACAGCCGCTCCGGCTCGACTGTCAGCGTCTCCATCAGCGGCAGCGACAGCCACGTGCTCTTGCGAGTCAAAGATGAGGGCCCGGGAATACCCAAGCAGTACCGTGAGAGCATCTTCCAGCCGTTCTTTCGTCTAGACACATCCCGCAGCAGGGCATACGGCGGCGCAGGACTCGGGCTAGCGCTTGTTTGGGAGATTGCAGCGCTTCACGGTGGCACGGTAGAGGTCGAAGCAAGTTCCGAGAACGGGACCACCATGCTCGTGACCCTCTCAAAGGGGGCCACCACGTGATCCGACTGTCCAGGGGTCCCACTCGGCATTGCGAAACGCGTCCCAAAACTTGGACATGAGAAATGGGAGGCAGTTCGCATCTGTGCCGAGGACGAAGTCCTGGCGGGAATTCAGGATGCGCAGAGGAAGCTTACGGCAGAAAACCCCGACAGAGTCGTGACCGTCGGCGGCAACTGTATGGCGTCGCTTGCCCTCTTCGATTACCTGCACGGGAAATACGAGAACGTTGGAATCGTCTGGATCTATGCGCATCCGGATGTATCCACGCTGAATGATGGCTACCCCAACGCTCACGCCATGGTACTTGGCAACCTTTTGGAACAGGGTGCACCGCAACTCGTTTCGCGCATGCGGCATCCGGTGTTTAAGCCGAGCGATGTCCTGCATGTCGGGCTACAGCAGCTCCACGACTATCAGGAAGTTTGCTTAAACAAGCATAGGTGTTGCGGTTTTAGCCGATGTCCTCATGGAGGAAAACGACATGCTGGGTCTGTCTGATTAAAGTCCAACAGTTTCCATGAGGCATCTAGCACGGTAAAAGCTAAAGACCCGGGAGATCCCAAACTGTCAACCATCTTTACGGGTGCAAGGGAAACGGGCAAGACAGCCCCCTCTCGCTCCTATCCGAAACGGCGCTTGAACACGGCTGGATTGCAGCGAATGTCTCCGCCATGCCCGGCATGCTCGAAGATATCATCGAGCACACAAAGGAGGCCGCAGGCCGTTACCTCTCGCAGCCCCATACACGCGTGAGCGGAGTTCAAGTTGGGCAGCGGGGCGGTTTAGCGCGCCAATATAATCAAATCGTGCACTTCCATAGCCTCTCGTCTACGTGGTGTACCGTCGTCTCCCCTTTTATCAGAGTTGGGCGATTTCAGGCACCCGAGCTGAACTCAAATTGAACTCAACGATGCCTTATCGGTCGAGGGCGTCCTAGCGAGAATATACAGAGGCGCACATTTCGCAGGGAACCTCCCATTCGTTATCATATCGGGATGCTGTCAAGGCAGCGTCAATGCGTTCGACCTACACCTTCTCGCTTTTCGAGGCCTCGTCTGCAGGACCATCGGAATCGATACGGAATCGATCGGCATACCATTCATCCGAAGCAATCACCTTATGGAGCATCTGGAGATGCAGGTCGACATAGTGGCAGAACGCCTTGCCGCATTCCACGAGAGGCGCATTGTTTCTCTCGTTGGGCTCGGCTCCAAAATTAAACTCGACCTCATAGCCCTCCCCAGGCACACCCATGCTCGGCAGAACATCAATGGAGAAGTGGACGAATCCAGACGTCACCTTGTATACATCTTTTACCTTTGGATCGAACTACTCGAGTAAGTCTTGAAGTCTTCCATCGGACATCTTCTCACCCGAGAAATCTTTCAGCTTGTTCACAGGCACACCTTGAAACACCTGCTTGAGAAAGTCATCCTGGTCTTCGGCGGCGAATAATGCGAATGTCCGCAGGCAGACTCCAACCTGTGCGCGGAGAAGCTGGGCGACGCAAACAAGATTCCTCGACTCGAGCATGGAGATGAATCCGTCTATCAGTCTCATCGCATACTCAGAGGAGGATGCCAGATATAGATCCCATTGGGTAAAGTCGCCGTTCATGAAGGGAATCACTGCATTGCGCTCGGCGACTCTCAAGGCACTCAGGCTTTGTTCTATTTTCTCAGCTTCTTGTTTGAACTGTTCGCTATCCAAAATGCCCCCAAATGCCGGCTTCTCAACAAATCAAAAAAGCAGGAGAGACAGAGATTAGGTTCCTGCTCCACTGAACCCGCGCTTCCAGTCGAGACACTCCTCCTCGAAGATCTCCCCAGAGTCCCGTCTCTCGCGCCCCTCACGGAACTGTCCATATCAGTGTAGCCAATCCAAGCACAGCCCCACCGCACGGCCCAGTCGCTTCCGGTCCCGCGTGGCCCCATGAAGGCGGAAGGGCGTGGTTGTCGTCATCGCGTTCCTTTCTCCTCATACCTTTTGGGCATGCGTCACAGGCCCCCGCGCGGCGCCGAGAGCGAATCGGCGCAGGCTTGGGGCCAGTTGCGTAGAGGTTGAGGTTCGGGTTTCGCCGGCTTACGCAGCTTGGCGGGCAGAGCGCCCGGGCTCGCTGCGCCTAGGGCGCGGCGGGATCCGCGACGCCGGAGGTGTCGATCTCGCCCAGATTGGCGAGCTGCTCGATGAGGGGGAGGCCCATCGGGTCGTCCACCTCGACGCCGCCGAGCACGATGGTGCTGTCGCGCGTGTCGATTTGGGTTGTGAACACGGCCGGGTCGAAGCCCGAAGCGATAAAGCCAATGCCCGCGAGGACAACACCCGCGGCAACGAGCCCGCCCGCCACGGCGAGGTAGATCTTCTTCGCGCTGGTCATGGTACTCACTCCTTTCTACGCCGCGAGATGCGCGGCAGCGCCGCCCTTCTCGCCCTTGCCCTTCCAGAAGGGCGAGGCGGCCTTCCTCGCCCAGAGCGCCGAAAGGCGCGCAATTTGTTTTGAGGCGGCCCAAGCGCCAGCACCAACGAAGAGCGCCACGCCGACGAGGCCGAGCCCCACGCCCGCCGAGGCGAGGGCGTACGGGAAGTGGCCGATGGTGACGCCGCTTACGGCAAGCAGGAGCTCAACTACGCCCACGCCCCCGAGTGCCGCCGCGACGATCCACACGCAGAGTGCCAGCAGCCAGATGCAGATATAGACCGTGACGGCCACGGCGGCGAAGGCGGCGAGCAGCGGCACCCACACCGGGGAGCCCACGATGGTCAGCACCCACAGCAGCGTGGTGCTGCGCCGGCGCGTCCTCGCGATCGCGCGCGGCACGGCGGGCAGGTCGTCGAGCGTGGCCTCCGCCACCTCGCCGGGTGTGCCCATGGCGGCCACGGCCTCCTCCTCGCTCATACCGTCCTCCATGCGGTCAGCGATGGCCTCCGCATAGAACGCCTTGGTCTCCTCCACCTGCTCGGCCGGCAGGCAGGCGAGCAGCTCGCCCAACCGGCCCAGAAACTCATCGCGCGTCATGGTGCGCCCCCTCAACGTATGCGTAAATCTCCTGTACGGACGGCCACTCGGCCAGGAACTCCTCGATGCGTGCTCGCCCGTCGTCCGTGATGCGGTAGTACCGGCGCAGCCGCCCGTTGTGCTCGGCGGAGCGCGCCGTGATGCACCCGGCTTTCTCCAGGCGCTTGAGCAGCGGGTAGAGCGTCGACTCCGTGAGCCCCATGCTCGCCGGTACGTCCTTCACGATCTGGTAGCCGTAGGACTCCTCGCCGGAGACGGCCGCGAGCACGCAGGCCTCCAGGAAGCCGCGCTTCATCTGTGCCTCCATCCGCACACCTCCTCTCGTCATATACTATGCTATACACACTATACGATGCAAGGTATTAGACGTCAACTCTCATCGCGAAGATTCTCCGGCCCCTGCGCGCTGCGAACGTGATGTCGCGGGGCGGTTGGCATTATGCATGAAACGTCAAGTAACGCTCTTTTGATCCACTTCCACTCGGCCCCATTCGCCTTGTACAACGCCCCCTTTCAACCTTGGGTTCAAGAGAGCCGCTAGGCTGGACGTGCCGGACGGTAAAGTCCTGGACGCCATGGTGAACTTCTCCGATGCCATGGGGGTCATGGGTCTACGCCGATGGAGTCCCACGTACGCGGCAGGGCTCGCCCGTCACCGCTGGTCGCCGGACGGTCCCCACGCCCCGCTCGCCAACGCGCAAGCGACAGCAGCAGTCCAGCGCTGGCTGGAGACGCCGGAATGCCCAGAAGATGCGTTTCCCATCGCTGCGGCAGAGCTTTTTGCAGGGGTGGCAGTTTTTCCTAATATCGAGGTCAGCTTGGCTTCGGTAGCCACCTTGAGAGCATCGCCAATAGACTCTTCCTTTATGCGTTCGACATAATCGTAGGCAATGCCCAACAATTCCAGTCCCGAGCAACAGGAGTACAATTGCTGCTATTGTTGCCAGCTGTTGGGAGATGGAAGATGGACTGCGATGGCTACCCGCGCATTCCCATGCCGTTGATGTGCACCGCCTTTGTGCCGGGGCAGATTGACGCTGCGGTTGCAGGCATTTCCGACCCCGATTCACGCACCATCGCCACGGCAGAAGCGCTGTACTTTCGCGGACAGGCCACGCTCGCTGCCAAGACGGCGCGCCCCTATCTTGACGCCACCGATCCCGCACTGCGCTATTCCGCATGCCTTATCTGCGGATATGCCAGTCTGTCGCTCAACCGTATCGCCGACGCCCGCCGGTGCCTTGCTGGCATCCTCGATACGCCAACTGACGAGGAATCGCCCGCCGTCCACGCCACGCATATCCTGTTCGCCTCGGCCGCGAGTGTCCTGCTGCACTTGCCTTCCCCGTATTCTGCTGAAGAGTTTTATCCACTTGCGGCGCATCTGCCCGAAGGCCTGCGCCTATTCGCCAGCTACGTGATGGCGCACGCCTTGTACCTGCGCGGCGATTACGGCCGCAGCCTGGGCATGGCGGAAAACGCCCTGATTATGAAACAGGGAAGCTATCCCATCTCGGAGCTGTTCCTGCACCTGGCAGCTTCCATGGCATGCATGAGCCTCAAGGACATCGACGCCGCAAAAACGCACTTCGGAGCTGCTTGGAACGTTGCGCGCCCCGACGGCCTTGTCGAACTTATCGGCGAGCACCACGGCCTTTTGCAGGGGCTTATCGAGGCGTGTCTAAAAACGCAATACCCTGACGACTTCGCACGCATCATCGAGATTACGTATCGATTCAGCTACGGCTGGCGGCGCATCCACAACCCCGATTCGGGCGAGGACGTGGCCGACGATCTAACGACCACGGAATTCACCATGGCCATGCTCGCCTGTCGCGGGTGGACCAACGCCGAAATCGCACGCCATATGGGAGTATCGCCGGGCACCGTCAAAAACCGCCTATCAGGAGTGTATGCCAAGCTTGGTATCGGAACTCGCGCCGAGCTGGTTGCCCACATGTTGCGCTAGCGGCCAGACTGCCCGGCGTATCGAAAGCACTCCGGGGGCCTAGCGCTTTCGCGCGCTCAAATTGGACATTTTGACCCTCGAACGGCACTACCGCCACGGGGCACCTTCTCGCAAAATTGGATTATTTCCACCGAAATTTGCGGGATGGGAGCCCAAAATGCTTGATCGCCGTTCGCTACTTATCGCCGGAACATCCTCGCTAGCGAGCATTATGTTGCCTCGCGTGCCGGGAAGCGAAAATGCCTTCCTGCTGCCGTTCGCGCCCACCGCGGCCTATGCCGACGAAGAAGACCCCTTCAAGGTCCTGGTGCTCTCGCGCACCATGTTTGGTGTGGTTGTGATCGACGTCGCCAACAAGAATATGCCCATCAAGGGAGCCCAGGTCACGCTCGCGTCGCGTTATGCCGCGGGCAAGCAGCTCTCCGCCACTACCGACGACGAGGGCACGGCCATCTTTGAGGTCGCGCCTCTTTCGGAAGGCTACGTGGACGAGGCAACGCTTCTCGACGCGTACGACTTTAACGGCGGCATCTCCATTAGCATGGCGGGCTACCGTGATGTCGAGATTCCCCTTGCGCGTATCCAGGGCGGCACCGCCATAACCGCGCCCACGCGTCCGCTTTCCGACGGCGAGCCGTACTTCCGCCAGCTCACATTCGACGAATGGGACATCCAGTACGCTGAAGCCACGTTCATGACATTGCCGAAGGACGACACGGCAAACGAGCAGCCCGATACGCACGCCTTTACCGTGCAGGCACATCTGCCACAGGGTGGACAGGCAACGCTGCGCATCAACAAAGTGGCGCCTGCCGCGGGCAGCTCACCCGAAACCTTCACGCAGATTGGCCAAGTCAAGGCCAGCGCATCGGGTGCGGATAATCTGGCAACGTTCACGCTTGAAGACACGTTCCTCGATGCAGCTTCGGGCCTTCTGGAAGAAGGGTGCAAGCTGCGCTTTGTCCTCGACTACCAGGGCAAAACCTACACGCTCTCATCCCCTATGGCCGTTGTTACCGCGCCGGCGGCAAAGGCGGAATCCGGATCGACCACTATCGTCCCCACTACCATGGACCAAGAGATCACTCCGTTTGATTTCCCGGCGGCGTTTCCCGGCATCGGCGGCAATAAGTTCACCTGCTGGATGCCCTCGTTCCCCATTTTGTTCGATTTCTCGTTTGCCGGGTACGTGCTGTTTGGCGGAGGATACAAACCAGCCAGCTACATGAACGATTCGGGCAACCCTGATCCGGAATACTGGAAGAAGTCACCGCGCGAGTCGGGCGCCAAGCAAGCAAACCGCTACCTCGACGAGATGGAGGGGAAGTGGAATCAGTACAAGAGTATGAGTGCCGGTTCGGGAACCGATCCAAGAAACACTAAGCTCCTTCGCCACCATTGCACGCTGCTGTTCACGATGGATATCGCCACACAGCTGTACGGCTCGCTCGCCTACGATTGGGTGGGCAAAACCTGGGGCAACAACAACGACCCCGCATACGGCAATATTAAGGCGCTCTTTCAAGTAAGAACCGACCTCAATTGGACCGAGCAGTTTACCCTAGGACCGGTGCCGTTTTTCCTAAACGTCAACCCCTGGGTGCTGGCGAAGCTGGCGCTCGCCGTGGGTGCCCACACGCACGGCAGCGGCGCGGCGTTTTTTAAAAACATTTCGCTCGACTTTTCAAACACCTCGGGCTCATTCACCATCCAGATCGGGCTTGCCGTCACCTTTGGCGCCGGCGTTGCAGGCGTCGCTTCGTCTGCCGTGCGCGGCGCCGCATCCCTCACGCTGTTCATTGGGTACGAGAAGGCAGATGGGCACCAGCTTCCGCGACTGCGCGTAGGTGCAGACGTCGATGTCGATGTGATACTCCAGTTCGTAATGTTCAAGTGGACCACCAAGGCTTGGTCGGGGTCGTGGCCCACACTCCTCGATTCGTGGAATATGTCGGTGAACAATGGCAACCAGTATGTGCTCCAGCGCTCTGAGCTCGCATTGGGTGGAGATACGCCTTACACGTTGGATGCCCGCTTCGGCACGCCCAGCAACATCGAGGCGGGCGGCGTGCCGCAATTTATCGCATCGGCCACCATCGTCACCAACGCCGAGCTGCTCGCACGCGCCGAGGTTAAGGCCGCTGTCGTAAACGCCGCGCCTGTCGCACGCGATTGGGAGCAAGCGGTCACGCGCATTGAACTCGAGGCGGATGCAGAAAGCGACGACACGGGGCAGATCGAGCATTTCGTCCACGCACTGATAGAGAACGGCGAAAACGCCGCGTCGATGTATAAGTACACCTATATCGGGCAGGCGAAGGACGCCGCTGCGGACCCCAACGCCAATTCTGCTGGTGTATCGGAGGACGAGCGTGGCGGCATCAAGCCCTCGAGCGACAACGTGCTGTTTGCTGGCGTGCTCAGCGAAGCCCACATGAAGCTGGCAATGATTGCCGGCGTAGAATGTCTGTTCCGTATCGCCTCGGTGCGCTACGGCGACAATGGCCGCTCGCGCCTAGTGGTGCACACAAAGGCAAACGGCACGTGGTCCGCTCCCACGCCCGTGGACTTCCCCCTTGGGTTTGGCGAGGGCGACGTGGAGCGCAGCGGCATATTCGATTACGACTTCGACGTGGTGGAATATACAGACGGGAGGGGAAACCAAGACGCCTACGTGCTGCTGGTCTCGGGCGAGCGCCCCGCCGGCGACAACACCCATTTCGATACGGCGAGCACATCCGGCATGCTGTCCGTTGTGCGCCTGCGCATCAGCAACGACGGAGTTCGCGTGGTATCGCACACGTCGTGGCGCAGCATCTCGCGCGGCCGCCTTCAGGAGGATGGCCACCATTGTCTGCAGTGCCCACGCATCACGGTGGGCAAGGCGCTGGTCGACGGACGTCTGTCGGGCGCTTACCTCCACCGCCGCGGGACCACCGCAGAAAAGGCGCTCGGCAGCGAGGCTGAGGTTGCGCTGGAGTGCTTTACCCTATGGTCGGACGTTTCGAGCGACAGCCTGACGTTCCGCCAAGTTCTCCGCTTTCCGCAAGCACCGTCGAGTATCGAGCTGGGTGAGCCCGAGAATATCAACGGCAAAATGGTGGTGCCCGTTGCATACGAGACCGCAGACGGTTGCGGCTGCGCATCGTACGCCGTGATCGGCCAGTCCATTGCGGGCTGGGGCGTTATGTCGCCAGATGCCACAGTACCCCACGCGGTGCCGTGGCCGCAGCACACGGGCTTTTTGGCTACCGTCAACGAGCAACTGCAGCATATTACTTGGACGCGAGGCGCACCGGTATTTGCAACGCAGCCCGTGGGTGCCGCAGGCTGCGGCCCGGCATCGTTCAGCGTAAGCAACAACGGCAGGTGCGTGCTCTATGTAGAGAACACCGATGGCAAGGTGGGACAAACCTACGACGAAGAAGGCAACCCGGTAGCAGTGATGGGCAAGCACTTCCGCATCTTCGCCAGCACCTTGGCAGGCGATCTGTTCACGGAGCCGTTCGTGATGTGCGAGCTGGACCATCCCGTCGATCAGATAACGACATTTTTGACGTCGGGGAGCATGCTCTCCGCGCTCGCCACGCACATTGTGAGCGCGGAGAAGAGCGAGGCAGAACTACACGGCATCGAAGTGCCCTTGGTGGCGTGTGCCACTCCGACGGGCGCGGTCGCTACCTCGGGCGCGGTGGTGCCCGGAGCAGCAGGCGAATCCTTCATGGTCACGGTGCGAAACGACGGCAACACCTTGCTGACCGCCGGCACAATCGATCTGTACCGAGAGGGCTCCAGCCAGCCGTTCTCCAGCGCATCCATCGGGTTCGGAGCGAACACACGCATGGCATCGATCTACGATCCAGAGCTTGCCGAGGACGCTTCGGTCAACGACATGGCACACGTGAAGTACGCGCTCGAAACGCTGGGCACACCTTTTGCAACGCACCCGCTGGTAGCCGACAGTGGCAACGCCGTGCTGGCACCGGGTTGCACGGCACAGTTCCGCATGAGCTTCGCTATCCCCGAGAGTTGGAGCGACGAAGTGGGCAAACGCGTAACGCTATATGCGAAGGCGCGTAATCTGGTGGCGCTCGATCCCGTAACGCTCGAGGAAATTCGACCGGGCGCAAACTCGGCGCTGGGTGCCGTGCTGCACGAGCTTCATGTGCCCGACGCGGCATGCGAACGCTCAGAAGTTCAGGTCGGCGTATGCGACAACGCGGATACGACGGGGCTTCACGATGCACCGATGACGGTCGACGGCGATGGCGGCACGAGTGGAGGTGGCTCCGGCGGAAGCAGCTCCGGTAGCGGCAGTGGCTCTGGCAGCGGCAAGGATCACGGCAATAACAAGCGCCCCGGAAAAGCGGGCGCGCTTGCGGGCACGGGCGACGTCAACGCTCCCCTTACGGCAGCCGCAGCAGCACTCGCCGCGGCAGGCGCCGGCCTCGTCGCCTACAGTGCCCGCCGCACGGCGCTCGAAAAAGACACCGCCAATGAGGTCAATTCGGATAGGCCTCGCTAGCTCCCAGTTACCTTTGTGAGAGACGCCGACTCGGCTCATCGAACATCAAATGGGCTGGTTCTGGATACCCAGAGCCAGCCCATATCGCATTAGATATCGTCAGTGGAGTCGAGTTCTGCCTCGAGCTTGGCACGCCGTCTTTTCGCCAACAATCCGCACGACACGTCTTCGACAACGTATCCAACCGCAAACGCAGCAGGACGCATTCGACCGCTTTCAAACTTACTCGGACAGAACCGACTCGGATTTGTCCGAGTAAACGCTGTTCCACCAAATTCCGAACGATTGTTCGATGGATTTCGTGTTGGTTGGAATCGTCTGTGGGCTGGGCTATGCTACCTTGACTATTTATATGACTTAAACGCAGCAAAGGAGCACCGAGAGAGCGAGTATGGCAAAAAACACCGCAAACTATGGTAACGACAGTATCCGCCAGCTCAAGGACGAGGAGCGCGTACGCCTGCGCCCCGCCGTCATCTTTGGCTCGGACGGACTCGATGGCTGCGCGCATGCCGCCTTCGAGATCCTGTCCAACGCCGTTGACGAGGCGCGCCAGGGCTACGGCAAGCTCATCACCCTTACCGCCTTTCGCGATGGCTCTATCCAGGTAGAGGACAATGGCCGTGGCTGCCCGCTCGACTGGAACCCTTCCGAGAAGCGCTTTAACTGGGAGCTCGTCTTCTGCGAGCTCTATGCCGGCGGCAAGTACAACAACAACCAGGGCGGCGACTACGACTTCTCGCTCGGCACCAACGGCCTGGGCTCCTGCGCGACCCAGTACGCTTCCGAGTACATGGACGTTACCGTCTGGCGTGACGGCAACAAGTACTCCTTACACTTTAAGAAGGGCAAGGTCGTAGGTGCCAAAAAGAAGGCACTCGAGATTGAGCCCAGCGACGAGGACCGTACCGGCACCACCATCAAATGGCGCCCCGATCTTGAGGTCTTTACCTCCATCAGCATCCCCCACGATTGGTATCGCGAGACCATGCGCCGTCAGGCCGTGGTCAACGCCAACGTGACCTTCCGCCTGCGTATTGAGGGCGACGATGGCGAGTTTACCGAAGAGGATTTTTGCTATCCAAAGGGCATCGAGGACTACGTGCTCGAGAAGGTCGGTACCGACTACCTTACTGAGCCTTTCTTTATCGAGGCCGACCGCCGCGGTCGCGACCGCGAGGACCTGCCCGACTACAACGTCAAGATCACCGCGTGCATGTGCTTCTCGCGCACCTTTATGATGCAGGAGTACTACCACAACTCATCGTGGCTCGAGAACGGCGGTTCGCCCGAGAAGGCTGCCCGCAGCGCCCTCACCAGCGCCATCGATGCCTACATCAAGCAACAGGGCAAGTACAACAAAAACGAGAGCGGCATTAAGTGGCAAGACGTCCAGGACTGCCTGGTGCTGGTGACCAACTGCTTCTCCACCCAGACGTCCTACGAAAACCAGACCAAGAAGGCCATCAATAACCGCTTTATCCAGCAGGCTATGACGGCCTTCTTTAAGGAGCGCCTTTCGACCTACTTGATCGAGAACAAAGATGCCGCCAACAAGATCATGGAGCAGGTGCTCATCAACAAGCGCTCGCGCGAGAACGCCGAGAAGACGCGTCAGAGCATCAAGACCAACCTGCAGCAGAAGACCGACATGGCCAACCGCGTGCAGAAGTTCATCGACTGCCGCTCCAAGGACAAGAGCCGCCGCGAGATCTACATCGTAGAGGGCGACTCGGCAGCAGGCGCCATCCGCACGTCGCGCGATGCCGAGTTCCAGGGCGTTATGCCCGTCCGCGGTAAGATCCTCAACTGCCTGAAGGAGGACTATCCGCGCATCTTTAAGTCCGACATCATCATGGACCTTATGCGCGTGCTGGGCTGTGGTGTGGAAATCAAGGACAAGCGCATCAAGAACCTCGGTGCCTTTGACCTGGACAACCTCAACTGGAACAAGGTCATCATCTGTACGGACGCCGACGTCGACGGTTACCACATCCGCACGCTCGTGCTCACCATGCTCTACCGCCTGGTGCCCACACTTATCGACGAGGGTTACGTGTATATCGCCGAATCGCCACTCTACGAGATCAACTGCAAAGAGAAGACCTACTTTGCCTACACCGAACTCGAGAAAAACGGCATCCTCAAAGAGATCGGCGACCAAAAGTGCTCCATCAACCGCTCCAAGGGTCTTGGTGAGAACGATCCGGACATGATGTGGCTCACCACCATGAACCCCGAGACGCGTCGCCTGATCAAGGTGGAGCCCGAGGACGTCACCAAGATGGAAACCATGTTCAACCTGTTGCTGGGCAACGACGAGGCAGGCCGCAAGCGCCATATCTCCGAGCACGGCAAGGAATATCTGGACCAGCTAGACCTGCAATAGCAGCACATCGATAACGACGGCCATAAGAAGTTCAAGAGGAAATCGTGGCAAAGAAGAAGACGAAAACCCAGCCAAAGAAAAAGCAGGTCAACGCCGAGAACGTCATTGGCCTGCACTCCGAGGTCACCGATCAGCCGATCACGCAGACGCTCGAGGTCAACTACATGCCCTACGCCATGAGCGTCAACGTCTCGCGTGCGTTCCCCGAGATCGACGGCTTTAAGCCCTCGCACCGCAAGCTGCTCTACACCATGTACAAGATGGGTCTGCTCAAGGGCGAGCGCCAGAAGAGCGCCAACATCGTGGGCCAGACCATGAAGCTCAACCCGCACGGCGATGCCGCGATTTACGAGACGATGGTGCGTCTGGCCACCGGCAACGAGGCGCTGCTTGCCCCCTTCGTGGAGTCGAAGGGCAACTTTGGCAAGTACTATTCGGGCGACCTGAGCTACGCCGCCTCGCGTTACACCGAGGCCAAGCTCTCCCCCATCAGCGCCGAGATCTTCAAGGACATCGACAAGGACCCGGTCGACTTCGTCGACAGCTACGACGGCGCCATGAAGGAGCCGCGTCTGCTGCCCACCACGTTCCCGAACATCCTTGTCTCGGCCAACAAGGGTATCGGCGTCGCCATGGCGTCCGACATCTGCGGTTTCAACCTCAACGAGGTCTGCACCGCCACGATGCACTACCTGCAGGATCCCGATTGCGACCTGCTCGAGTACATGCCCATGCCCGACTTCTCGACCGGCGGCGAGATCATCTACCGCCGCGAGGAGATGGAAAAGATTATTGAGACCGGCCTGGGCAGCTTCCAGATTCGCTCCCGCTGGCGTTGGATTCCCGAAGAGCGCATCATCGAGGTCTACGAGATCCCCTACACCACCAAGACCGATGTCATCATCGAGCGCATCGTCAAGCTCTCCAAAGAGGGCAAGGTCAAGGAGATCGCTGACATCCGCGACGAAACCGACCTCTCGGGCTTGCGCATCGCCATCGACCTTAAGCGCGGCGTCGACCCCGACAAGCTCATGGCCAAGCTCTATCGCTCGACCACGCTGCAGGATTCGTTCTCGTGCAACTTCAACGTGTTGGTCGATGGTTACCCTCGCGTTATGGGCGTGCGTCAGATCCTGCACGAGTGGGTCAAGTGGCGTATTGAGTCCACGCGTCGCCGCATTAACTTTGACCTGGGCAAAAAGTCCGAGCGCCTGCACCTGCTGCACGGCCTTGAGGCAATCCTGCTCGACATCGACAAGGCCATCGCCATCATCCGCGGCACCAAGCTCGAGGCCGAGGTCGTGCCCAACCTCATGAAGGGTTTCGACATCGACGAGACCCAGGCCGAGTTTGTTGCCGAGCTCAAGCTCCGCAACATCAACGAGGAGTACATCCTCAACCGCACCAAGGACATTGCCAAGCTTGAGGGCGAGATTGCCGAGCTTGAGGAGATCCTCTCCAGCGAGGAGAACATCAAGAAGGTCATCAGCGACGAGCTGGCCGCGGTCAACAAGAAGTACGTGATGCCGCGCCGCACGGGTAGAATCGAGCCCCATGAGGTTATCGAGGTAAGCTTGGAGCCCGAAGTCGAGGAGTACCCGGTGACCATCATGCTCTCGCGCGATGGCTACCTTAAGAAGATGACGGACCGCGTGCTCAAGAAGGCGACCACGCTCAAGTACAAGGACGGCGACAAGCCCTTTATCGAGTTCCCGTCCTCCAACACCCACGAGCTGCTGGTCTTTACCAATAAGAGCCAGGTGTACAAGTGCAAGGTTGCGGCGTTTGAGGACACCAAGTCGGCCCAGCTGGGCTCGTACCTGCCCACCGATCTTGAGATGGAACCCGACGAGAGCGTCATCTGGGTCATCGACCCCGAGGACTACAAGGCCGACGTGCTGTTTGTCTTTGAGAACGGCCGCGTGGTGCGCGTCGCGCTTTCCGGATACGTTACCAAGACCAACCGCAAGCGCCTTAAGAACGCCATCTACGGCGGCAGCAAGCTGCTGTATGCCCAGGTGCTCAAGGAAGATCGCGACATCGCACTGGTCTCGAGCGACTATCGTTTGATGAACTTCAACACGTCGTTGCTCAAGACCAAGACGACTACCAACACGCAGGGCGTCCAGGCCTTTACGGCCAAGAAGGGCCGCTCGGTCACCACCGTCGGCACGACCGAGGAGATTCTTGGCGCCGGCGTCTCGGCCGAGAAGTTCACCGCGCAGAGCCTCCCCTCAGCCGGTGCCCTCATGAAGGAAAACGACATGCCGAGCCTGTTTGACTAGGTACCACGGCAACGAGACCGTTAGATACTTCGCAAAGCGACGAGGCCCGGAGCGCAACGGCATTGCGCCCGGGACTCGTCGTTTTTCTTCTCAACTATTTCTTAACGCAGATTAATTGATTTCTGCTTATTTTTCTGCGTTAAAAAATGTCAGCGTCACTGCTTCGATGCCCTTTGGTCGGTCGTTAGCAAAACTTGCAAAAATTAGCAAAACTTGCAAAAATTAGCAAAACTTACAAAGGAGACACCATGGAGTACAGCAAGAACCCCTTTACCCCGACGTTCGGAAGTATCCCTCCCTTTCTAGCGGGTCGCGAGCATATTCTGCGTGACATCAACCGTGGTTTTATCAACGGCCCAGGAGATCCAAACCTGTCGACTATTTTTACGGGCGCAAGGGGAACGGGCAAGACGGCGCTTCTCTCGCTCCTTTCAGAAACGGCGCTTGAACACGGTTGGATCGCAGCAAATGTCTCCGCCATGCCAGGCATGCTCGAAGATATTATCGAGCGAACCAAAGAAGCCGCAGATAGCTACCTCTCACAGCCTCATGCGCGCATAAACGGCGTTCAAATTGGTCCAGTGGGCATCGATTGGACATATGCTCAAGAGGTCCAGGGCAACTGGCGCACACGCATGAATGGCATCTTTAAGCAACTCGAAAAACATGACATCGGACTTCTCATTACCATCGATGAAGTCACCGTCGATCTCGAAGAAATGCTTCAATTTGCCTCTGTTTACCAGCACTTTGTACGCGAAGGTAAAAAAGTTGCCCTACTCATGGCAGGACTGCCCTACAAAGTATCGGCGTTGCTGCGTAACGATTCCGTCTCGTTCCTCAGGCGTTCCCAATATCATCAGTTAGGACGAATCACTGACGTTGAAATTGCAAACGCGTTTCGCAAAACCGTTGAGGCCGGAGGACGTTCAATCACACCAGAAGCGCTCGAGAATGCTGTGAAGGCCGTCGACGGATTCCCCTACATGATGCAGCTCGTCGGATATCGCACTTGGGATGTTTCGGAGAACTCGCCCCAAATCAGTGCATCCGATGTCCAGCAGGGTTCCCTACTCGCACGCATGGAGCTGCGTGATCGCATTCTCGAAACGACCTATCGAGAGCTTTCCGATAAAGACATTGAGTTTTTACTCGCGATGCTGCCCGATTCTGGCCCCAGCAGGGTCTCGGAGATAGCCAAACGCATGGGCGTCGCCAGCAACTACGCAAGCCAATACAAACGCCGCCTTCTCGAGGACGGCGTCATCGGGGAACGTGGGCGTGGTCTCGTTGGCTTTGACATCCCTGCATTCAGGGAGTTCCTGAGCGAGAAAGTCTCCTAGCACGCGGAGATTGTCCATAAGGACATCAACGCATGGCAATCAGTAATCCTCTTGGTAAGGGAAGTAGGCTTTCCGCCAACGCTGATTGCCATGCGTTCTTCTTGTCCTTAGGCGAGCTTGCGAGCGAGCTCTCGCACCTCTTTCAACTTGGGCGACGATGCCATGCTGTCGCGCTCGGTCATACCGCTGATGGCGACAATGCCCTGGTCCTCCCACTTGCAGTACGCACAGGTCGACTTGTACATAGCGATCGCCGCATCATAGACGCCCTCGCTGTGGCTATCGAGTAAAAGGGCCGTCTTGGTGAACGGGAAGCCCGTAGCACCGAAGGCGTATAGGCGATCGATGGCGGCCTTCTCCTGCGCAGTGATATCAAACCAGTAGATAGGCGAAGCGAAGACAACCATGTCGGCGTCTTTCAGCGACTCGATCACGTTGGCCATGTCATCCTTCTGCACGCAAGTGCCCTCGTGGGCGAAGCAATACTGACACCCCAGACAACCAGCGATTTTCTTACTGGCAACGCGGATGACCTCGACCGTATGGCCGGCCTCGCGCGCGGTCTCGGCAAACGCCTCGACCATGGTGTCGGTATTAGCGCCCTTGCGCGGGCTACCACTCAATACAACGATATTCATAAGAATCTCCCTTCTTCATGCCGCAGGCGCGCGGCACACATTTCGTTGTAACCAAAACAGATGGAGCTATTCAGTCGTCTGTAGATCGCATCTCTCGTTCGCGCTCTCTAGACAAGGCGCAAACGGTGCTGCACCCCCCCTGTCGCGCTATATCCCTACGCAGTGTTCAGAACCCCTGCTCACCGAGCAGCACCGCGCGAGGTCCAGCACGAGTACGCCTTCCCGGGTACAGGTCTCATGCCCTATGCGGGAGATGAGGACCTTCGGGAACACGTCCCCGATGGGCAGAAGCGACGCGAGCTCCCCCTCAAGCATCAAGTTGATGCTCATATCGCCTCTCACATACGCTCTCCTTCCCGGTTTCGAAACTCGAATTGATTTAAAGTTTCGAAACCGGGAAGGCAATATACAAAAGGATGTGTCGAGGAACGAATCCCAGCCACGTCATGTCGGCAGCGATGAAGGGCGCATCCGCGCGTGCTACAATGCGGGCATCAGAGATGAAAACACAGTCCCCGTCGGGTAGTCGTGGGCGTGCGGGAGTCCGCATCAGTAACCTGCCTCCTTGGTTGTCCCTTCTCTGCATGGTCATCTACATAAAGGAGGAACCAACCATGCAAATCAGCGTGTCGTCCACCCTGACCGTATATCACGACGGTCAATTCTGGGTCGGGCTGGCGGAGCACGTCGAGGGCGGAAGGTATGGCGTCGCCCGCATCGTCTTCGGCGCGGAGTCGTCCGATGAGGAGATTCTGCGATTCGTTACAAGCGAATGGGAGAAGCTCTCGTTCTTCGGCGACAAGGCCACTGAAACAAGCAAGCCCGCGAAGAACCCCAAGCGGCGCGCTCGCGAGGCAGCGAAAGCCCTTAAACGGCCCGCGGTGAGCACCAAGGCACAACAGGCTCTCGCGGCACAGCGGGAAGCAATGAAGCGGGAGTCGGCTCATGCAAGAAGCCGACGCCGTGTGGAAGAGGCTGATGCGCGCTACGAGCAGAGAAAACTGAAGCACAAGCAGAAGCATCGCGGGCATTGATCGCCATTCGCAGCAAGGCAAACCATATACAGCAGCGGCGTCAGTTCCACTTGAAGCCGACGCCGCGTAGACGCTGATGGTGACGGCTATGCACGGGCACGGGCGCCACTGCACTTCACAGCTTGTTTCTCAACTATTTGGGACGCACACGCGGCGTTCAAAAATGTGGAGCGGTTCCGCATGGCTCGGGATTGAGCTGAGGCGCCCTATTTCTTGCCTTCCAGCAGGCCCACGATGCGGTCGATGTCGACGGCGAAGCGGGGCCTTCCCTCGCGCTCGTAGCGGTCGAGGTATGCCTGGCACTCGGAGACAATGCGCTTGGTGTTGCCGTCGATGATGCGCTGGAGCGTCTCGTAGTAGGCCGAGCCCTCGGTCCTGAAGCGGCGCTGGTAGGCCTTGGTTATGGGGAACATCTTGATGTAGTGGATGCCGTGGCGGCAGCCGGGGCGCGTCGTGGGGCGGGGTGGCAATGCAAAGTATTGGTCTTTGGGCACGTTGGGGGCGATGTTGGAACGCAGCGGCACGGCGAAGTCCCTGCGCTTTCCGCGGAAACGCAGCCTCACCACCACGATGCAGGGGCGATTGTGCTTAAGCATGAGCTCACGGTCGCCATCGACGAGGTCGAAGAAGTCCTGGGAGATGGATACGATCTTCATCGGTTACGCCCCCTTCATACGAAGCGG
>CABUBY010000005.1 GCA_902489955.1 uncultured Collinsella sp.
TATTGAGTTTGGATATGAAGGACAGTGGTTTTGGATACTGAGGTGACGTTTCCCAAGGTAACACTTTGCTGTAGTGGAGTACACCTTCAGTATCGAACTTCGATACCAGCTTATTTGCACCTATATATAGGTCGAGATCGGGCTGCCCAGACAGAAGATTGCTCTTCCCAGGCAAAATCGAGCGTGGATTTTCTTCCGTTTGAAATCGAGCGTGGATAATCTCCCACTTTGCCGTGCCATCGAATCCAAAGTGGCAGATTATCCACGCTCATTCACTAGGCGGAAGATTTTCCACGCTCGTGTGTCCGATAATCCACGCTCGATGACGATGACCAACCTCGCCCCGGCCTATGTCTCGACCTGTAACAGTAAGAGGGTTATTCCTCCCCTATCTGTTACAGATCGAGATGTTTCGCAGAAACCCCCGCTTACGTCTCATTCTGTAACAGTAAGAACGGTTTTCAGCCTCTTCGTGTTACGGATCGAGATGTTATCGGCCTTCCCTTGGCAATGTTTCGATCTGTAACTATAAGGAGGGTCTTCAGCCCACTCGTGTTACGGATCGAGACAAACCTGAAGCTTGGTTGGCGCCAAACACGCTGACTTATCGACATAAATAGAAACGGGCCCTGTCCCACAAGGAAACAGAGCCCGAAACTCTCATGGAGCCAGTGACAGGAATCGAACCTGCAACCCACTGATTACAAATCAGTTGCGCTACCGTTGCGCCACACTGGCACACTTGGCGCTTTCACGCGAAGCGAGTTAAGAATAAAGGAATTGCGGACGGGGCGCAACAGGCCGCACGGCGTTATACAAATATGCAAAATCCAGCAACAACGCGTACCAGGCCCGTTCATTTCTGTCAGTGCGCCCTCAATCTTAAAACCATTCGCCAGAACGAATAGTTTTAATTACAATTGCTATATATAAAACTATTCGTTCTGGCGAAGGGTTTCGCGATGCTTACTACCAAAGAAGCCGCCGAGCTGCTCGGCATCACTCCGCGCAGGGTGCAGGAGCTCATAAAAAACGGAGCACTTGAGGCCCGCAAGGCTTCTGGTGTATGGCTCATCGACAAAGACAGCGTCGACACGCGACTCCGCTCTGTGACCAAAACGGGGGGACGTCCCCGCCGCGGCCACGGTAAGAGCGAGATCGCGTTCACCCTCATGAACCGCACGTACGAAGTCGCTCAGCTGGTCTACAGTACATCGCGAAAAGACTTTGCCCACATCGGTGCCGACATCGATTACGCCCACGCCCCTATTGGAGTATTTGGCCCTAATAGCCCCATATCGCTAGACTCCTTCCGCATCTGGTGGCGCGGCCGCGGTATCCCGCTCGCACGCATTGGGCTAGCCTCCCTGCTTGCAGAAGCCGCAGTCGATGTTCCCGATGAACTCGTCCAGCGAAATCTCGGCCTCTCCTTATCCGACCAGTATTGGATTAGGCCCCAAGGTTCCGGTCTCACCTGGGAGGATATCAACTTCTTCAATAACGCCTTTGATGACGTCTCGCTGTCCATTGCACCCTTTGCCCCAGAGGGAAAAGCGGCTGCCGCAAAGCCCGATAACACCTCGGACGGCAATCTTCAAAAGTACTGGACGTGCGAGGGCGAACGTCGAATTCTGCATAAGGCAGGAGCGCACCTGGACCAGGAACCTTATAACGAGCTGGTGGCGACCGCGCTCCACCGTCGCATCCTAAACGCCTGCGATTATGTGCCTTACTCGCTCGAGGGCACGGGCACTTCCGCCCTGAGCACATGCGATGTCTTCTTAACTGATGAAGAAGAGTATGTCCCTGCGTTCTATGTAAACCAGCACGCAAACGCAGATGAACGGCTAACCGACTACGAGCGATATGTAGCAAACTGCGAGGAGCTCGGGGTGACAGGCGTCAAGGATGCCCTTGACCGCATGATCGTATGTGACGACATCATTGCCAACTACGATCGTCATTGGCGCAACTTCGGCCTCGTGCGAAACGTCAACACGCAAGCTTGCAGACCTGCCCCCATCTTCGATTCGGGCTCATCGCTCTGGTGCAACATATCACTAGAGGAGCTTAGGGCGGGAGAGCACAGTTTTACCAGCGCACAATTTCATTCAAGCCCCGCCAAACAAATGTTGCTCGTCGAAGACATGGGCTGGTTCGATGGAGACAAACTCAAAGGCTTTGTCGACGAGGCAATCGAGATTCTGTCTAAAAACGATGCTCTAGCAGCGAGACTACCTTATCTAAAAGAGGCGCTAACGTGGCGCCTCGAAAGAATGATCGACATCGCTGAATGGAGTTAGCGAGGCAGCATTGCCCCGCCAACTTCCCTACCTCCCGCGCAGGGCCTTGAGCTTGGCCAGGGCATCGGGGCTCAGGCGACTGCCCAGAGTCATCTTGATTTGTGGAGCTTCCTCGGCCTCGTGCACGTCGTTGTCGATCTGTTTGATCTCGTCCACCAGCATACGGCTCGAGATGCGCGTAACGCCCTTGCCCATGACGACGGCCTGGATCGTGCCGTCGCTCGACACTACAGAACACGCGCGGCCTTCCTCGCGCGCCTCGATGCAGAGCTTCTGCACCACGGTATCGGCCGAAACACCCGTCGGCGAAAACTCAATGCGCACACCGCGGGCCGGTAGGTTGGGCCGCTCGCTGGAGATATTGCCCGCGCCGTCAAATACGATCACGGCCTCGTAGCGGCCCTGGGCAAACGCAGCTACGTCATTAATGAGCGCCGTGCGCGCCATATCGTGAACGTCGCTGGAATACGGATCGTCGGAATGGTCGTACACGAGCTTTTCGTAGCGCGGCGTGCAGTGGATCACGTTGTAACCGTCGACCACCAGCAGCTCGGGCTTGTTGGAGTGCACCGTCGAGACTGGGTCGGCGATAGCCTGCGCAAACGCATTGCCGCCCACGCCATAGGTCGCGGCCGAAACAATCGGCTTGGCCGAGCCCTCGCCAAAGCGCTTGGCCTTGGACTTGGCACGGTTCTTTTTGGACATGCGCTACTCCTCCCCCATCAGCTCGCCGGCGTTGCGGCGCAGCCACTCAAAGCACAGCGCCGTGGTCGCCTGGGCAACATTGAGGCTCTCGGTCATACCGCGCTGGGGAAGCTTGGTCAAAAAGTCGCATTTCTCGAGCACCAGACGCGAGATGCCGTCGCCCTCGGAGCCCATGACGAGCGCCACGCGGCCCTCGAAAGGAGCATCCCAGCAACTGCCTTCGGCGTGCTCGGAAGCACCGCCCACCCAAAAACCAGCGGCCTTAAAATCGTCGAGCGCACGGGCGATATTGGGAACCTGCGCGATAGGCAGATGCATGACGGCACCGGCTGAGGTCTTATAGCTGCCCACGGTCACGCCGGCGGCACGCTTATTGGCAATGACGACGCCCGCCGCGCCCACAACCTCGGCGGAGCGCACGATGGCGCCAAAGTTGCCGTCGTCAGTCACGTGGTCGAGCACCACGACAAGTGCCGGGCCGTCGCCCGCGCGGTCGAGGATGTCGGCGACATCGGCATAGGGGAAGTTGCCAACCTCGAGCGCAATGCCCTGGTGAGCGCCATGGCTCGACAGCGCATCGAGCTGCGCGCGTGGAACGAACTTAATGCGGACGCCCGCGGCGTTGAGGTCATCGACCAGGCGCGACAAGGCGGCATCGCGCTCCCCGCCCTCGGCGATGAGCGCGCACTTGACGGGAAAGCCGGTACGCAGCGCCTCGGCGGCAGCACGGCGGCCTTCGATAAACTCGCCCTTGGGAGCCTGGACAGCATCGCGGTTGCGATCGCGCTGCGGACGTGCGGCCTGGGTACGATCGCGCTGGCCCTTGGGAGCGGCAGCGCGATCGTTGCGGCGAATCGGACGCGAGCCAGAAGCGGCCTGCTTGCCGCCACGAGGTGCACGCTTGCGATTGTCGGCCATAAAGCGACCTCCTAAATACAACTATCAAACGAAACAAAATAAACGACCGCCCATGAATATTAATTCGGGCGGTCGGTACGGGTTTTCCAAGTGCCCGAGATTGCCGTGAAAGAGGAGCGACGCGTACTTGAGTACGCGAGCGACGGTTTGAACGGCAAGGTCGGGTGCTTGGGAAGAGAGATTTGATACGAGTGCCGGCGGCGGTATCTTCAATCGTCAGGCCCAGGTCCTTGAGCTGGTCGCGGATGGCGTCGGCCAGATCCCAGTTCTTGGCGGCGCGGGCCTCGGCGCGAGCCTCGAGAATCTTGGCAGCAGCCTCGTCCACGTCGTCGCCCGTGTAGGCGACCAGGCCGGCGGCAACGCCTAGCAGACCCAGCGGCAGCTCGACCTTGGGCTCGGGAAGCTCAACGCCAAGCGTATCGAGCAGCTCGGCCAGCGTGTCGGCGGCGGCAAGCGCGGCGGCCTTGTCAGCAGCGTCGCCCGCCTGCTCCAGGTACTGGTTGCACTCGGTCACAAAGCCAAAGACGGCACCCATGGCACCAGCGGTGTTAAAGTCGTCGTCCATGCACTCCATAAAGGCGGCACGAGTCTCAGCGGCCTTGGCGGCAAACGCCTCGGCGGCAGCCGCATCGGCATCGGCCGTCGCATGGTTCGCGGCCCAGCGCAGGTTCTCGACCGTACCGGCGATACGCGTGAGCGAGTTCTCGGCACCCTCCAAGCGCTCCCAAGAGAAGTCGAGCGGTGAGCGATAGCTCGTCTGCAGCATCAGCAAACGCAGAGCCGCGGCAGAGTGCTGCTCGAGCACCTCGGCCAGCGTAAAGAAGTTACCGAGCGACTTGGACATCTTCTCGCCGTCTACCAGCAGCATGCCCGTGTGCATCCAGGTGTTGGAGAAGCCCTGGTGCCAGGCGCAGGTGGCCTGGGTGCACTCGTTCTCGTGATGCGGGAAGGCAAGGTCGGAGCCGCCGCCGTGGATGTCGATCGGAGTGCCCAGGTAGCGATGCACCATGGCGGCGCACTCGGTGTGCCAACCGGGACGGCCCTCGCCCCAGGGGCTCGGCCAGCTGGGCTCGCCGGGCTTGGCGGCCTTCCACAGGGCAAAGTCGAGCGGGTCGTTCTTGTCCTCGTTCTCCTCAATGCGTGCGCCAACCATAAGGTCGTCGATGTTGCGGCCCGAGACCTGACCATAGTTGGGATCGCTGCGCACGGCAAAGTACACGTCGCCGTTATCGGCGGCGTAGGCGTGGCCCTGCTCGATAAGCGTCTTGATCATGGCGATCATGGGGCCGATCTCCTTGGTGGCGCGGGGGCGCACATCGGGATCGAGCACGTTGGCGGCGCGCATGACGCCGATGAACTTGTCGGAGAACTCCGTCGCGACCTCGGCGGCCGTACGGCCCTGCTCGTTGGCGCGCTTGATGATCTTGTCGTCGACATCGGTGAGGTTCTGGGCGAACGTGACCTCGTAACCGCTCGCGATGAGCCAGCGGCGAATCACGTCAAAGCTGATGAACGTACGGGCGTTGCCGATGTGGATGTTGTCGTAGACCGTGGGGCCGCACACGTACATGCGGACCTTGCCGGACTCGATGGGCTGGAACTCTTCCTTTTTATGGGTAGCGCTGTTGTAGATACGCATTCGTTACTCCTTAACGGTTTTCTGTAGCAGGCAGACGGCCCAGGCGCCGATTCCCTCGCCCTGGCCTTCCCAACCGAGCTTTTCGGTCGTAGTGGCGGCGACGCCCACGTTTTCGACGTCAACGCCCAGGGCATGGGCAAGGTTGGCGCGCATGGCATCGCGGTGCGGAGTGATCTTAGGCTGCTGGCAGGCAATGGTGCAGTCGGCATCGACAAACTCAAAGCCCAGCTCACGCGCATAGTCCATTACGCGGGCAAGCAGCACCATCGAGTCGGCGCCCTCGTAGGCAGGGTCGGTATCGGGGAATAGCTTGCCGATGTCTCCCCCGCGACAGGCGCCCAGAATGGCGTCGGCCAAGGCGTGCGCGAGCACATCGGCATCCGAGTGGCCCAGCAGGCCGCGCTCGTAGGGAATGTCGACACCGCCGATAATACATCGACGCCCCTCCACCAGACGATGAACGTCGTAGCCATGGCCAATGCGCAGGTTACTGAACATGGGGAAGATCCTCTCCCTCGGCCATGCGACCGAGCAGAATCGCGGTTACGGGACGCAGGTCCTCGGGCACCGTCACCTTAAGGTTATCGCGCGGGCTCTGGACGCAGCGGACGCGTCCTCCCATGCGCTCGACCAGTGACGAATCGTCCGTACCGATAAAGCCCTCGGCAATCGCCGCGGCATGGGCGCGCTTCATGGCGTCGACACTAAAGATCTGCGGCGTCTGCGCGGCCCAGTACAGCTCACGCGGCGGCGTCTCGACGATGTTGTCGCCATCGACGATCTTGAGCGTGTCGATGGCAGGCTGGCCGCACACGACACCGTCGAGAGCACGGTCGCTCACGAGCACGTCGATAGCGTGGTCGATGGCCTCGGTCGTAATGAGCGGACGAGCGCCATCGTGAATGGCGACGTATTCAAAGCCCGCCGGAACCGCATGCACGCCGGCACGGGTGGAATCCTGACGGGTATCGCCGGCATCGGCAAAGCTGATGGGCGTGTCATAGTCAAACGGGTCGATGGCCAGGCGGCGCATCTCGGCACGACGCTCGGCAGGGCAAACCACGACGATATGGCCGACCTTATCGCTACGATCGAACGCGCGGATGGACCAGCTCATGAGCGGACGGCCCGCCACATTAACGAGCTGCTTGCCGCCGGGATTTCCAAAGCGCTGGCCGCTGCCGCCGGCAACGACCACGGCGCATACGGGCGCCATTATGCGTTCCCCTGTTTGGTGCCCTTCATGCGGTACAGCGAGTCCGCAAGAATGGCAGGGTTGTTGACGCCAAAGTCGCCCAAGCGCTCCGGATCCTCGCTGATGTCGTCCATGAGCTCCTGCAGCGAGCCGTACTCGTCGACGATCTTCTCGGCCACGCCGTCGCGCACGACGGACACGCGCGAAAGCGTGCGCAGGCCCAGCGGCGTCATGACGGAGTCCTCGTCCAGGTCGTCGTAACCCAGAACTGCCGCCACGTGCTGCGGGTCGGACAGGTCCTTAGGCGTCATGCGGCTCAGCTCGGCGCGGATCTTCTCGGCGTTGGTCTCAGAGGAATCGCTTGCGTAGTCGCGGATCATCAAGTCGTATTCGGTATCCATGCTGGAGCCCGCGAGCTGCTCGAGCTGCATCTGCACGAGCTTGCCCTGGTTACCCAGCTTGACGATGCAATCCTTAAGCTCGGTCTTTGCCTGCTGCATGATCTCGAAACTCGAGAAGATGCCGGTGATATCGGCGAGCGTGACGTAGTCGTCGAGCTCAAGGGCCGTCAGGCGCAGCAAGGAGCGATCGAGCGACTGACGGGTGGTCTGAAGCGTGGCGACGAGCTGGTTGACCGAGCTCATGATGGTGGTGACGGGCTGGATCTCGTAGCTCTTGCCGTGGACGTACACGTTGACAACGGCGCGACGAGCCGAAACCGAGATCACGATGGCATCGGTGAGCACCGACATGCGAGCGGCAGTACGGTGACGCATGCCCGTCTCACTCGTGGCAAGCGAGGGATCGGGATTGAGGTGGAAGTTGGCGCGCAGGATCTGGGTGAGGTCGCCATCGATAACGATGGCGCCGTCCATCTTGGAAAGCTCGAACAGGCGGTTCGAGGTAAACGAAATGTTGAGCGGGAAGCCGTCGTTACCGGCAGCGAGCACGTTTTCGGTGTCGCCGACGCAGATAAGGGCGCCCAGGTGACCGGCGATGATCATGTCGAGGGCGGTGCGGATCGGCTGACCAGGTGCCGTCAGGCGGATGGCCTGTTCCATACGCTTTTGCAGCTCGTTCTTATCCAAGGCATCGCTCCCATCGTATACGCTCCATAAACGCTGAATAGTTTCTCACGGTTTGTCCCTGCGGCGCTTGCGAAATCCGATGCTTACAGAATGAGCGAACACAGCTGAGAGCCCAACCCAAATCAGCTGTTCATGTGGTAGCATCGGGATTCGCATAAATGAGGGAGTAGTCGCGTGATCGGGTTCGCCTCCGGTGGCGCGGCAAGTCAACACACTGGCCGATGCGGCCTGGCTTGCCTTAATGAACGAGACTCGTGGCTGTGCGCGCAACGCGTACGCCACGGGTCTTTTTTGTTACTCCCCCAAGAGGTACACGCGGGCCCGCCCGCAGAGAGGGAGCCAGACTATGGGACTCGCAGAGCTTGTGTTGCTCGCTATCGGCCTTTCTATGGACGCTTTTGCCGTATCCATCTGCAAGGGCCTTGGCATGAAAAGGATCAACCTTAAGGTCGCCGTGATACTCGGCCTGTTCTTTGGCGGTTTCCAGGCCGGCATGCCCGTAATTGGGTGGGCCCTTGGTAGCCAGTTCATGGGCATCATCAGCCCCATCGACCACTGGATCGCCTTTATCCTGCTCGCCTTTATCGGCGGCAAGATGCTGTGGGAAGCCTTTACTGAGGACGAGAACGAAGGCGACGGCAAGGATGCCGAAAAGATCGACCTGGGCGAATATCTAATCCTTGCCATCGCCACCTCGATTGACGCGCTTGCCGTGGGCATCTCGTTTGCCGCGCTCTCGGTCGATATCGTTCCCGCCGTGTCGCTCATTGGCATCACGACCTTTGTCTTCTCCGTTGCCGGCGTAGCGATCGGCCACACCTTTGGCGCGCGCTACGAAAAGCCCGCCACCATCGTGGGTGGCGTCGTGCTCGTCCTCATCGGCCTCAAGATTTTGCTGGAGCATCTGGGGATTTTGGCGCTGTAAAACACCCTTCAAAACTAAACGTCCGGATGAGGCCTCATGCAGAGTTTTGCATGAGGCCTTTTCATGCAGACTTTTGCATGTCATACTATGATGCAAAAGTCTGCACGTTAGGAGATCGCCGTGGATACCCTTCCCATCACCACACCGCGCCAAGCTGGCATCTACGTGCGCCAGGCACGCGAGGCTCAGGGTCTCACCCGTGCCGCCCTCGCTAATAAGGCCGGTGTTTCGGAGCGCCTGCTCGCATCGCTCGAGCTGGGAGATGCCACGGGCATTCGGCTCGACAAGCTGTTGACCGTCTTTAACGCACTCGGCATAGGTCTCTTTGCGCAAAGCGATAACGACTCCATCGCATCACCCTCCGAACATCCGATGACGATAGCGGACCTCCCTATCGCGAACTCGAATGCCCTGCCAAAGCCAAGCGTAGGCAGACGACCCGCTCGACAAGGAACGCCAGCTTTCTATGGTGCCTTGCTGGCCCAAATCGCAGCCGAGCAAGGCCTTTCCGGCACTTCAGACCTCTCCTTTGGCTGTAAGGTTGTGAAATAAATGGCAGAAATGGAGCTTGCGACCTTCATTTGTGGCGAAATCGCCGGCACTCTCCGGCAAGACGAGCATGGACTCTGCAGCTTTGTATACGCCCCAACCTATCGCGGAGCACCGCTATCGTTAACAATGCCGCTTTCCAATCGCACATATGGCCATAACATCGTCCGTCCGTTCCTATTTGGCCTTTTGCCCGACAGCCAAGAGCAGCGTCGCGCTATTGCCGCCGAGCATGACGTTGCATCCAACAACCCCGTCGCCCTCTTGTGCCATATCGGTCTTGACTGCGCGGGGGCCGTTCAGTTTTGTCGAGCCGATCAATTAGATGCCGCCCACGGCAGGGTCTCAGCATACCGCCCGCTTACCAATTCTCAAATCGCTCACAAGCTCAAAGCAATTCGCGATGACGAAAGAGAGACATGGATGGGCTCCAACGAAAGCTGGTCCCTGGGCGGCAACCAAGGCAAATTTGCACTAGCTTGGCATGATGGACAATGGTGCGAATGTCTAGGGTCATCCCCCACTACCCATATCTTCAAAAATGGTGTCGTTGGGTTCAAACATCAGGCCTTAAACGAATTCGTCTGCATGAAAACAGCTCGGCGTGTTGGCATTCCAACTGCCAACGTCTCCTATTGCACATTTGAAGACGAAGCTGCGCTCGTCGTTGAACGGTACGACAGAATGGTCAATAGCAGCGGAAATATCGAAAGGCTGCATCAGGAGGACTTTTGCCAGGCACTCGGTGTATTGCCAACCCAGAAATACACCGCCGACGGAGGACCAACTACACGAGACATCCAAGAACGACTGATTAACACAGTCCCCCACCACATGAATCTTGTGCTTTTTACCTATATGTTGTTCTATAACGCCATTATCGGAGCGCCTGACGCACACGCTAAAAACTACTCGCTCATCCTAGGCAAAGGCACAAACGCGGCGCTCGCACCCATGTACGATGTCGCATCGGGCTTAGCATACGAACGTATGCGGCGAAAAGCGCGCCTCGCCATGAGCGTTGGCGGCGAAAATCGTGTGGGGCGAATCGGTCCAGGCGCTATCCGCCGATACCACGGTATGGGCGATCCCGCGCTGGAGGCGGCGCTTACCGATGCCGGGCTATCCGAGAAGTTTTGCTTTGCGACCATGATGGACCTCGCCTACGAGGTACCCATTTGCATGGAAGAGGTCATGGACGAATACGCCGACCTGCCCGGCATGGCGGACCTGCGCGAGCATATGCTCGGCCCCGTCCGCGAAAACTGCCAGCGCACCCTCGACCTCATCAGGGCAGAAATGGACTAGGTGGCCGTAATTTCGCAATTATCAAACAAAAGAGGGGGGCACCCGTCGCAAACGCTCGAATGCCCCCTCTCGTAATGTCATTTGCAATCCGCTAGCACGTGGCTCGGACTGCTGCTAGCGCAACCTTTACGCAGCGAGGCGCTTGAGCACGTCGATGAGCAGCTCGTAGAAGCGCTCGGCAGAAGCGAGCTCCATGCTCTCGTCCGGGGTGTGGACATCGGAGAGCGTCGGACCCACGGCGATGGCGTCCAGGCCGTGCAGGGCCTCGGCAAACAGGCCGCACTCAAGGCCGGCGTGAATGGACTCGATGCGCAGCTCGGAGCCAAAGAGCTCGCGATAGCTCTCGACAAAGATGTCGCGGACCGGCGAATGCTCGGCATAGCTCCAGCCGGGATACTCGAACTCAAACTTGGCGTCGAAGCCCAGGACATCGGCAAGCGTCTGCAGGCGGTCCTTGAACTCGTTCTGCAGCGAGGTGATCGAGGAGCGCGGGGACAGCATGATCTTGACCTGGTCGTCAGAGGTGGCAACCACACCGATGTTGGAGGAAACCTCGACGGAGCCGTCGGTGGCGACGTTGCGGCGAATCACGCCGTTAGGGGCAAGACGCAGGGCACGGATGAGGGCAAGCGCGGACTTCTCGTCCATGGCCTCGACCTCGGCGTCGTCGGCAATCTCGACGGTGCAGGTAAAGCCGGGGTCAAAGACCTCGAGCTCGGCAGTAACGTCGGCGATGATGCCCTTTGCGATCTGGGCCGCGGCCTCGGCGGCAGCGTGGTCGGCGTAGACCAGAACAGCTTTGCACTCACGGTTGATGGCGTTGTCCTTGGTGCCGCCGTTAAAGCTAACGATGGCGGGCTCGCCGGCGACCATCAGGCGGTCGATGATGCGGGCCATGATGAGGTTGCCGTTGCCGCGCTCCAGGTGGATATCGCTGCCGGAGTGGCCGCCCAGCAGGCCGGAGATGTCGAGCGTGAGGGTGCTACCGGTCTTGTGCTCGCGCGCGATCGGGCAGGTGTAGGTAACGACGACGCCGCCGGCGCAGCTGACGGTGGCAACGCCCTCTTCCTCGGAGTCAAGGTTAATCATGGTGCGGGCGCTAATCTGGGACTTGTCGAGCGTCTCGGCGCCAACCAGGCCAGTCTCCTCGTCGGTGGTGAACACGCACTCGAGGGCCGGATGAGCAATCGAATCGTCGTTGAGCACAGTGAGCATCAGAGCGACGGCAATACCGTTGTCGGCGCCCAGAGTGGTGCCGTTAGCGGTGAGGACGCCGTCCTTGACGACCAGGTCGATACCATCAGTCGTAAAGTCGTGCTCAACGGAGCCCAGCTTGTCGCACACCATGTCGATGTGGCCCTGCAGCATCACGGTCGGGGCATTCTCGGCGCCGGCAGATGCGGGCTTGCGAATGATGACGTTGTAGACCTCGTCCTGATACACATCGAGACCGCGCTCCTTGGCAAACGCGACCAGGAAATCGCTGATGCCCTTCTCGTTGCCAGACCCACGGGGGATCGCGCTGACCTCCTCAAAGAAATGGAACAGCTGGGCGGGCTCGTAGCCGGTAATCTTGTAGTCCATGGTGCCTCCTTGGCGCAACTGGTTAGACAATAAGACATGCGCCTTGTATATTCCCAGACTTTACGTGCATAAACCAGTCGAAAACGCCGAGCGCCCTCGCATCATCGGCTAACGGCGAGGAAACGCCACTTTATCAAGATAAAGCAGGTTAGACGGGCCGTGCCGAAGGGACGTTGGACCCTTCAACCAACTTCAACGCCTGTTGAACATTAATGCATACACCATTGGTATGTTTGATGAGATTTTTGTCCTCTGTCACGACGTAATCGGCATCAATGCGATTGGCGACGCCCAGCATCAGGTCGTCCTCAAAGTCGTTGTGATGATACTTGAACACAAAGGAGTCGAAGACCTCGTCTGCACCGACCGAGGCAATAATCGACTTTTGCCGAATCAGGCGAACGCACGCCCACGCTGTCTCGTCGGCACCGGCGATGGCTTCGGGAGTGAGAGCCCCCTCACGGCGGGCGTCGGCCTTCATCGTCCTTCCCAGAATGTAATAGACGTCTTTGACAGACAGGGAGGACGAGAAGAGGACGATATCCTCCGCTTCCGCCGCGCGAGAAAGGAGCTCGACTATCGGCCTGGTCGCATTCGTGCGAGCGAGAAAGTAATCTAGCCAGACGTTCGTGTCGATCAACAGCTTGAGCACACGTTTCGTTCCGACGCCGCTCATAATTCGATCCAATCGCTGAATCTCTCGCTCATCATTTGATCGTATAACTCGTCGTAATCAAAGGCTTCATCGGGGCTCGGCCTCTGAATCGAGAACCGCTCATAAAAATTCGAAATTAACGCAGCCCCTTCCGAGACGCGGGACGAACTCGCCTTCGATCGTATGTCGTCAGGCAGGACTTCGTCATCATTCTTTTTTGCGACGGGCATATGACCGTTCTCGGTCAAGTACTGCCACAGCTCCCTCACAGCTTGTGACGGCGTCATGCCGATATGCGCCAGCACGGCGTCCCCAGCCTCTTTGAGTTGGCGATCCATGCGCACATTCATCTGGACCGGCCGTGAGTCGAGTACCGATATTGGCATGCTAGCTCCTTCTGCTATACATATTTATATTTCGAGTATAGCACCATTTACTCATAAAAAAGGGGCGCCCCGACAGGAGTGCCCCTTCGCAAAGCTATGTTACGCCCTACAGCGCGCCGGAACCGGCTTGCATCATGCCGCCGGGGCCCGAGGTCACGCCGCCGCTCACGGGCGCGGCGTTGCCGGTGTGCGGTGCCGCCGGAGCGGTATCGCCACCGAGCGTGCCCGCCGGACGCGGTGCCGGGATCTCGCCCGTGCCGTGGCTAAAGACAAACTTGCCATCGGCCACGTCGCACAGGACGGTATCGCCCTCGCCCCACTCGCCGGCCAGAAGCTCCTCGGACAGCGGGTCCTCGATGAGCTTTTGAATAGCACGGCGCAGCGGACGCGCACCGTTGGTGAGGTCGGTGCCCTCGGCCACGATCTTGTCATAGGCCGCATCGGTGAGCTTGATGTTCATGCCGTTGGCAATCAAACGCTGACGCAGGTCGTCCACCAGCAGGTGCGCGATCTTGGTGAGATTCTCGCCCGAGAGCTTCTGGAACACCACAATGTCGTCGATACGGTTGAGCAGCTCGGGGCGGAACAGGCGCTTGAGCTCGCCCATCGCGCGACCACGGATCTCACTCGACGTGAGACCCTGCTCGCCGGTGGTGCCAAAGCCAACGCTCGCATCCTGCGCAATCTCGCGGGCGCCCACGTTGGACGTCATGATGATCACCGTATTGCGGAAGTCGACCGTCTTGCCCTGGCTATCGGTCAGGCGGCCCTCCTCCAGCACTTGCAGCAGAATGTTGAAGATATCGGGGTGCGCCTTCTCGATCTCGTCGAACAGCACAACCGAGTACGGATGACGGCGCACGGCCTTGGTGAGCTGACCGCCCTCGTCATGGCCAACGTAGCCCGGGGGGCTACCGATAAGCTTGGAGACCTCGAACTCGCTGCCGAACTCCGACATGTCGAAGCTGATGAGCGCGTCCTTGCTGCCAAAGAGGTACTCGGCGAGCGTCTTGGCGAGCTCGGTCTTGCCCGTGCCGGTGGGGCCCAGGAAGATAAAGCTGCCGCCGGGGCGACGCGGGTCCTTGAGCGGCGAACGGCTGCGGCGAACGGCCTTGGCGACGGCCTCGACTGCCTCGTCCTGGCCGATAATGCGGGTCTTGAGCACGCTTTCGGTCTGCAGCAGGCGACGGCTCTCGCTCTCGGTGAGCGAAGACACCGGCACACCCGAGGTCACGGAGACGATGTCGGCGATCTGGGCGACGTCGATGGTGAGCGGGCTCGCGTCGAGCTCGGCCGTCCAGGCAGCCTTGGCCTCGGCAAGCTCAATCTCGGCAGCCTTTTGCTGCTCAGTGATCTCGGCAGCCTTGTTCATGTCGTCGCTCTCGGTGGCCTCCTGTGCGGCAGCCTTGAGCTCTTCGACGCGATGCTCGGCCTCGCGCACCGGCTCGGGCGCGCGGTTGGCGGCGATGCGGGCGCGGGCACCGGCCTCGTCGATGAGGTCGATGGCCTTATCGGGCAGGAAGCGGTCCTGAATGTAGCGGTTGGAGAGGTTCGCGGCAGCCTCGATAGCACCCTGTGTGTAACGCACATGGTGGTGTTCCTCGTAGCGCGGCTTGAGCGCGGTCAGGATCTTGACCGTGTCCTCGACGCTCGGCTCCTCGACATCGATGGTCTGAAAGCGGCGCTCAAAGGCCGGATCCTTGGTGAGGTACTTGCGGAACTCCTCGGCCGTGGTGGCGCCGATAATCTGGAAGGCACCGCGTGCGAGCACCGGCTTGAGCATGGAGCTCGCATCGATAGAACCCTCGGCAGAACCGGCACCGATGATGGTGTGCATCTCGTCGATAAACAAGATGACGTCGTCGGCTTCGGTCGCCTCCTGGATCACGTTCTTGAGGCGCTCCTCGAACTCACCGCGATACTTGGCGCCCGCAACGAGGCCCGGCAGGTCGAGTGTCCAGATATTCTGGTTCATGAGGTTCTCGGGCACGTTGCCGGCGGCGATCTGCTGGGCCAGGCCCTCGACGATGGCCGTCTTGCCCACGCCGGGGTCGCCCAAGATGAGCGGGTTGTTCTTAGTGCGGCGCGAAAGGATTTCCATCATGCGCTGGACTTCCTTTTCGCGGCCAATCACGGGATCGAGCTTGCCGTCGCGGGCCTTCTGCGTGAGGTTGGTGGCGAACTGCTTAAGCGTGTCAGTGCCGCCCCCCCTTTGCTGGGAGGCATCCGAGCCACTAAAGAACGGCAGGCCCGCACCGGGACGCCCGGCACCAGCGCCAGCGAGCGGGCGCTTCTTGTCCTGGTCCTTGGCGGTAAGCTTCTCGATGGCTTTTTTAATTGAGGCAGACGACACGCCAAGGCGCATGAGAATGTCCATGGCCATGCCGTTGCCCTCTTCGACGATGCCGATGAGCAGGTGCTCGGTCGACACGTAGGTCTGGTTGTTCTCGCGTGCCACGCGGAAGGAACGCTCCATCACGCTAATGACGAGCGGCGTAAAGGCAAGCTTGGCGGCCTCGGTCTCCTCGCTGGGCTCGGGCACCGTGGTCTGGACCTCCTTGAGGGTGTCCATGATGTCGTCGTAGGAGATATCGAGCGATCGCAGCGCCTCGGCAGCGATGCCCTCGTCCTCCTTGGCGAGTGCGAGCAGCAGGTGCTCGGTGCCCACCTTATTTGAGTGTAGATCGAGCGCCTCTTGCTTGGCCATTGACATGACCTTACGCGCGCGATCGGTAAATCTATCTAACATGCTCGTTTCCTTACATGAGTTCATCGAAATCAAAACGCCCGCCCGTCGGCGGCGCTTTTGTTTCTTTACCCACAGGTTGTCTATGTTAACAGCTGGAGGAATATCTATAAACCCGGCTCACATGAATGCAGGTTATGACCGCATCGCGGGACTCACCGCGCGATGCGCGACAGGCGCCCCGCAAGAGAAACCCTAGGCGTCTTTCACCACGTCGGGACTCGTCGCACGCGATGCGCGATAGGCATCGGCCTCCTTGGAGACGCGTTCGAGCAGCTCGGATGTATCGACGCCCTCGACTTGCGCGACCGTTTCCACCGTCTGCATGGCGACCGCCCTCAGGTACGCGCACGCGCTGTCCCCCAGCTGCTCGAGGTCTATCTCCTCGCCGCCCTCCCGGGCAAAGCCGACCGCCATCACAAAGCCCATGATGCCCGAGACCAGAAAGCCCACCGCAAAGTTCGAATCTGCCTTGAGCTCTTCTCCGTCGGGGTGGACGATCTCTCTCACGCGGTCGATGATGATCGTATGGATGCCCTGCACGACCTGCTCGGCGGCACCCGCCCTCATGGTGATGACGATGCGCCGCAGCAGGCAGCGGACGTCGCGCCGGTCGAACGCCGAAAGGTCGCCCTCGCTCGAAAAATGCCAGAGGGCATCGGTGATGAGCTCGTTATCCTGCAGCAGCTGGGCTATGGCGATGGCGACGAGTTCATCGAAATCGTGAAAATAGTAGTAAAACGTTCCGCGATTGCACTGGGCGGCGCGGGTCACCTCGCCAACCGACAGCTCGAAGATGCTGTTGTTCTCGATGAGCTCCCAAAACGCCTCGATGATACGGGTGCGTGCATCGGGCGCATCGGCGTCCTTACGCGGTCTCGCCATGCGCCTCACCGCACCCCTGCGCCTTGGCGTTCATGATGAGCATCTGAAGACGGTTCTCCACGTTGGCGAAGCTCACGTCGGGATCGTAGTCGAGCGGCAGGAACTGCGCCGTGGGATACTGCTCCTTGAGCGCATGGATGAGCCCGCGCCCCACGACATGGTTGGGCAGACACCCGAACGGCTGCAGGATCACGAAGTTGCGGCAGCCGCGCTTGGCGTGCTCGAGGATCTCCGCCGGAATCAGCACGCCCTCGCCCGCATCGAACGTATGGTGCAGGATCTTATCGCTCGCGCGCACGAGCTCGGGCATGCGCGTCGGCGGCTCGTAGAGCGGGCTCGCCGCGCCCAGGCGGTCGCAACGGTCGTGCGCGAGCTCGAACAGGTTGTCCGCCGTGGCGTACCAGGCCTTTTCGGGCAGCGACAGGTCGACGTGGAACTCGCGCGACTGCGCATGCTTGTAGAAATAGGTCTTGCGGATCACGTCGGTCATGCGCGCCTCGATGACCTCGAGCCCGTTGTCCTCGAGGTAGCGCTCGATCTCGTGGTTGGCGCCGAGATGGAAATTGAGCAGGTACTCGCCCACGATGAGAACGGTCGGATGCGGGTTCGAGCGGTCGTACGGAACGGCGTCCATGATCGCAAGCGCGCGTTTGAAGCCCGTCGCCTGGCCTCTCAGCCCGGAGCGCTCCATGCCCTCGATAACCTCATCGAGCGCGCGGTCGAACGCAGCGTCCGCCGCGCCCTTCTCGAGCTCGTAGGGACGGATGCGCCTAAGCATGGCCTCGAGGGCATCGATCATGGGAAGACCGTAGGCGATCTGGATGCTCGGGCCAAGGCCGAGCTTGAAGCCCGGATGCGCATTGTGGGCATCGACGTCGTCGTTGGTGAGCACCGGGACATAGTCGTATCCCGCGTCGTCGAGCGCGCGGCGCAGCAGGGGCATGTAGTGCGTCAGGCGGCAGTCGCCGATATACTTGCCAGTCACCACGGCGACGTCGTGCGGGTCGTACTTACCGCTCTCGAGTGCCGCGAGCGCCTCGCCGATCACGATTTGCGCGGGGAAGCAGATGTCGTTGTGCACATAGCGTTTGCCCAGGCGGATGGCATCCTCGCGCCCGATATCAAGGGCCTCGGCGCGCACGCCCTGATTGCGCATCGCCGCGGTCATGAGCCTGCAGAACGCATGGGAGGTGTTGGGGACCAGCGCGATCTTGTCGTGCCGGTCGCGCTTGGTGTACTTGACCTTATACGGGTCGTCGAGCGGATGGACCGCGTGCACCCGGGCGCCCTCGGCACGCTCCTCCGCGCGACGACGGTTGACCGACTCGATAAACGAACGCACGCGAATGCCCATGGGACCGGCGACGTCGCTCTCATCGAGCTTGATCATCATCGGAACCTTGGAGCCCATCTCGCCCATCATGCGCGCGATCTCGTCGGTGAGATACGCATCGTGGCCGCAGCCGAAGCTGCCCATCTGCACGAGCTCGAGCTCGGGCGTCGATGCGACGATGACCGCGCACGACAGCATGCGCGCATGGTAGTTGTTCACGATGTCGATGCGGCTGTTGGAAAGATCGACGTTGCAGACCCCCGGCACCGCATCGGGCGTCAGCACGGGGATGCCGCGCTCAGAGAAGAGCTTGGGCAGCCCGTGGTTGACCAGCGGGTCGTTGTGGTACGGGCGCGAAGCGATCACCACCGCGTAGCCGCCGTCCTCGCGCACGTTCTCGAGCACCTGCCTGCCGCGCAGCTGCAGCTGGTTCTCAAACGTCTGCTGCGCGCGGTCCGCCTGCTCGGTCGCCTTGGCAACCAGGTCGGCATCGATATCGAAGGTCTCCTTGCACCACGCCTTGAGCTGGCGGTTTCGGTCGCCCTCGTCGTACCAGTGGAACAGCGGCGTATCGAACGGAACGCCGAAACGCTCCTCCGGGTTATCGGAATTGCGCATCACGTAGGGGTATCCCTTTACGACGGCGCACATCCACTCGCTGGTAGAGGCGGTGTTTTCGGTGGGCACCGTCGTGATGATGGGCATGAAGATGCGGTCGACGCCGGCGTCGACGAGATTGCGGATGTGCCCGTGGACGAGCTTGGCCGGGAAGCACACGGTGTCGGATGTGACGTGCGCCAGACCGCGCTCGTACATCGCCTTGGTGCTGCGTCCCGAGACGCGCACCTTAAAGCCGAGCGTGCTGAAGAACGTCGACCAGAACGGCATGGTGTCCCAGAACTCGAGCACACGGGGAATGCCGATCGTGACATCGCGCCCCCCGCAGACGGGAACCGTGGGGCACGACTCGAACAGCAGCTTCTCGCGGTCGACAAAGAGATTGGGGGCAGCCGCGGTCCGGTCGCGCCCCGTGCCGGGTGCCTGTGCCTCGCAAGCACCCTGCGGACGCAGCTCCTCCGCCGCGGGAACCTCGCGCACGAGCTCATCCCATGAGATGGCGCCGCCGCGCGGGCAGCGATTGCCCGTGACGTAAAGCGAGCCGTCACCAAATGCCACGACCGCGCGCTGGCAGCGGTTGTTGCACCGACGGCAGGTAGCGCCGCCGAACTCGCGATGCTCGAAGCGCTCCACGGCATCGAGCCCGATAAACGACGTGCCGGCGTCGCCCTTGCGGCATTCCTCGCGCGCGAGCAGGGCGATACCGATAGCGCCCATCAGCCCCGGGTGGGGCGCACGCGTGACGGGTTTGCCCAGATACTGCTCGAATGCGCGCAGCACCGCGTCGTTTCGGAACGTGCCGCCCTGGACGACGACTTTGTCGCCCAGACGGTTGAGATTTGAAACGCGAATGACCTTGGTGAACACGTTCTCGATAATCGAACGGCAGAGACCGGCCATGATGTCGCCCGGACCCTTACCGCGCCGCTGCTCGGAAACGACGCTGCTGTTCATGAACACCGTGCAGCGGCTGCCGAGAACGGCGGGGGCTTTGGACGAAAATGCCTCGGTCGCGATATCCTCAACGGCTATTCCGAGGTTTTTGGCAAAACCCCCGAGGAACGAGCCGCAGCCCGCAGAGCACGCCTCGTTGACGACGATATCGGTCAGCACGCTGTGGTTGAGCCAGATGGCCTTCATATCCTGTCCGCCGATGTCGAGCACGAAGGTCGCATCGGGAACGTATGCGCACGCGGCGCGGGCGTGCGCGACCGTCTCGACCGTATGGTAGTCGGCGTGGAACGCGCGCGCGAAAAGCTCCTCGCCGTATCCCGTGGTGCCCACGGCATCGATCGCAAGCGTGACTCCCGCTGTCTCCCAGCGGTTCTTCAAGCTGACAAGACCCTGTTGGGCGACGTCGAGCGGCCTGCCGTTATTAGACGCGTAGAACGAATCGACAAGCTCACCCGCCTCACCGACCAGGGCGAACTTGGTCGTCGTGCTCCCCGAATCGATACCGAGCGCCACACGCACCGTCTCTCCGGGCGCATACGCATCCGGACCCTTTGCCGGCGTCTCTTTGCCATGGCGTGCCGTAAAATCCGCCTGCTCGGCAGGTGTGGCAAAAAAGGGCTGGGCAAGACGTCCCTCCCCGCTTGCGGGCGCGACCGTCTCGAGCTTATCCAGCCGGACAAAAGCGTCGGGAAGGTCGATCGGTTGGGACGATGCGAACATGTCGGTCAGCGACAGGGCGGCACCGCGCGCGACCATGATCTGCGGATCGCGCGGGACGATAACCTGATCGTCCGATAGATTCAGTTGCTCCCGGAACACGCGGACCAGCGTGGGGTTGTAGGCGAGCGTACCGCCCTCGAAGATTACCGGCGGCTCGATGTCGATACCCTGGGCCAGACCGCCGATCGTTTGGCGGGCGACCGCGTGAAGCGCCGAAAGCGCCAGGTCGGTGGTAGGAATGCCCTCGTTGAGCAGCGGCTGGATATCGGTCTTTGCGTACACGCCGCAGCGGCCCGAGACCTCGTGGACGGTCGTTCCCCGGCTTGCGAGCTGCTCGAACTCACCCGATTCGGTGCCGACCCCCATGAGCTTTGCCATCTCGTCAATAAATGCACCGGTACCGCCTGCGCACGAGCCGTTCATGCGCATGTCGGCAACCTCGATGTCTCCCTTATCGTTGGTGCGGAAGAAGATCATCTTGGCGTCTTGGCCGCCCAGCTCGATGGCGCAGCGCGTCTGCGGATAGAACCTGCTGATCGCGAGCGCGTTGGCGACCACCTCCTGAACGTACGAGGCGCCCAGCGCGGTCGCGATATCGCGCGCACCCGAGCCGGTCACCGCAACGCGCAGCGACTCATGGGGAAAGCGCTCGGCGAGCTCGCCGAGCATGGCGCGCACGCTCGCTGTCTGACACGCCCCGTGGCGGCGATATCCCCACCACGCCTCGGTCATATCCTCGTGCATCGCGTAAACTTTGGTCGTCGTCGACCCTACGTCCAGTCCTACTAGCAACGCCATAATGCTCCGTCTCTCGCATTTTTCCTGCTAGAGATATACCACTCTACGTAATACAACAGACTGTTGTATTTAAACTCCGTATAAAAAGCGGCTGCCGAAACGCTTCAGCAGCCGCCGAATGCACCAACAGATTGTTCTGCTCGCTAGCACGTCGGGCAACGGAGCAGCACGGGCCCTCCGGTCATGCGCACCGCTCACGCCCGCGATGTCGCCGAGAGAGCTATCCACGCTTAGGGCTCCGACCAAGCAAGTCGCCCGCGCTCAGCAGATCCCTAAGCGAGCTACTCGCACTCAGGAGCCATAGCCTGCTCCAAGAGCTCGGCATGCTCCTCCTCGAAAACCGTCCCCACAGGGAAGGCGCGACGGAAGACGAAGTGGGAAATCGGACCGGCTACCAAAAGGTTCCACGGCAGCGCCATCACAAAATTATGCGGGATGTTGATCATCCAGATCGCGGGCACGGAATACAGGTTCGCAAGGATGCCGCCGGGCATGTGCGTCAGACCCTCGCAGGCACCGTACAGCGACATGATGACGACCATGGGAACGACCATGCAGGAGCTGACGGCGAGCGTCATGGCAAGCGGCGAGCTCTTGCCCGGCGTGACCAGGAATTTAAAAGCGAAACCCTTGGCAAGGGGGCTGGCAACAAACCAGTCGCAGCACATGGCAAAAACGTAGGCAACGGGGAAGCCGAGCCACGCGGCGGCAACAACCTCGCCGTTGATGGCCCCATGCTGCAGGGCAACGTTGTAGACGCTCATCCAGAGCACCATGCAAAAGCACATGATAAAGGTGAACAGCAGGCTCTCTCGTTTGTTCATAGGCATAAAGGGCATGGTCCTTTCTGTGTTACGCCGCTACGCCACGCAACAAAAACGGGCGAGCAAGATGGAGCTGTTGAGACTTCATCTCGCCCGCCCGTGGTACGTGCGTCTGCGACTACTTATGTGGTGAAACCAGCCTAGCACGAAAAGCACGTGCTTCGTAAGCGTTGAGTTTATGAAGATACAGGGCACCGATAATCCCCCGACCCCATAAGTTGCGGTGGAATACGGACTGTTTTGACCCTTTAAGCAGCAATTCAGTCCCTATTTCACCGCAACTCATTTGGTGCAAAGTAACCTGTCCCCCTTGCACCAATTAGCTGGTGTGGCGCCAGCGAGGGTCGGTGAGGGTTCTCGCCACACCCAGACCAACGGGCAAAAACGCCACGATGAGCACCGCGCGTACAAACCAGCCGAGCATGTTGACCGTGTCGAAGGTGCACATGTAATACATAGAGCGATAGAGATACAGACCGGGCACCATAATGACAATCGAAGGCACCGTGAGGGCGATGCGCGGGTAGGTGAGCTTGACTTCGGCCAAGCTTGCCAGCAGACCCGATACCAGCGCGCCGATAAACGCTGCTGCCTCGGGAGGCATTCCCGTGCTGAGGCCCAGGAAGGGAATCATCATCGGCGCATCGACAAGGGTCAGACGCAGGGTATTGGACACGGCGCCGATCAACCCAGCTGCCGCGGCCATCTTTACCGGGCTGTTGAACATCACCGAGAAGCCGAATACGCCAACGAAGCTCATCACCACGCGCAGGAGCGTAAGGGCAAGCGGCGAAAGGCCCAGTGGGGCAAAGTCGTCCGGCGCCAGGCCAACACACTCGGCAACCATCCAACCTACGAGCGTCGCCATCACAATAATCGATACGGCATATGAAAGGCGCTCGATACCGCTTCGCATGTCGAGCTTGGCGATGTCGAGGCCCGCCGTAATGAGCGGAAAGCCGGGAATCACAAAGAGCATGGCGCCGATATAGCCTTCTTGGTGCGACATTGCCCCCGGTATGACCTGGCCAAGGCCGAGCAATGCCAGCAGATACGAAACGCAAGCGAGCGCAACGCCGGTCGTCAGCGCGCTGAACTGACCAAGGCCTTGCTTGAGAATATGGGAGCGGGCAAAGTTGCCGACACCCGCGCCCACAAACGCGCAGGCCATCTCGATAGGGCCGCCGCCGAGCAAAAAGACGAAGGCGCCGCAAGCACAAGCTGCCGCAAGGCCCTGTTGCCAGGGAGAGTAATCGGGTTTTGAACTCTCAACGGTCTTGAGCATCTCGTGGTATTCGTGCACGGTAAACCGGCGCCCATACGTCTCGATTTCCTTTAAGAAGCTCTCCATCATCCAAATGCGATGGGTATTGACTCCCGTTGTGGGCAGGCTGACAACCTCGTTAAAGCAGTGGCCATCTTCGATGCAGGTGCACTCAAACGACAGAAGACTTAAGTCAACGTGGATGGTGACACCGAGTACGGCGGCAACACGATTCATGGTATCGCGCACGCGCCAGGCACCCGTTCCGCTTGCCAGCATAAGCATGCCGGTGCGGCAGATGATGGATGATTTATCGGTGAGCGGCGCATCGACGGCAAGCTCATCGCCTGCCGTCACGATCTGGTGCCAGTCAGTTTTCATATGGAGCGCGCCGGCACGAACGCCGTGGTGCATGGGGGCTCTCGAAAGCAGCGAGTTAAGGCGCGAAGACTGTGGGGGCTCCGTTGATTCGTCCTCGTCCTCGTCGGGCTCTTCATCGACCAGATCAAATGAGTCAAGCGATGCCGGCTCACGACGATCGATTAGCTCCTCATCCTCATCATCAAAGTAATTGAACTGATCGAGCATGTCCTCTTCGATTGCACGCTCGCTCGCGTCGTCCATATAGACGCTCCCTTCCTACCGACTAACCCCCATCCTAGGCAGCAACGGCTAAAGGAAACATAAAAGAGACGACTGTCATGCGAGCCATGTGCGCAATAGCCGTTGGGTAGTCATTGGGGACGTTCTTAAATGACTAGTCAAACAAGAACGTCCCCAATGACTACTCCGGCAACGCCGATGTTTTGGCAACGCCAGCGAGCGACGTCCAGGGCGAACAAGTTGGCATGAAAAAGGCAAGGCATAGACCTTCTGGTCATGCCTTGCCTTTTGAATGACAAATTGTCGCTCTGGGCGGCGCGCAGCGTCGAGCAGTTACGGCGTTTGGTAAAACGCCGTAACCCCCTAGTACATCTTTGCGCCGGCGGGGATGGAGGCGTCGAGCTGGATCAGGTTGAGGCGCTCCTCGCCCTCCTCCTCGTGGACAGCGCTGATCAGCATGCCGCAGCTGGGAATACCCATCATCTTGCGCGGAGGCAGGTTGGTGATGGCGAGCAAGGTCTTGCCAACCAGGTCCTCGGGCTCGTAATAAGCGTGAATACCGGAGAGGATGGTGCGGTCGGTGCCGGTGCCGTCGTCGAGCGTAAAGTTCAGCAGCTTCTTGGACTTCTTGACGGCCTCGCATGCCTTGACCTTCACAGCGCGGAAGTCGCTCTTGGAGAAGGTATCGAAGTCGACGAACTCCTCAAACAGCGGCTCAACGGCGATCTTGGAGTAATCGAGCGTGGGCTTAAGCGACTTAACGAACGGGCTCGCGGCGTTGCCGGCCTCGGCAGCCTTGGCGGCAGCGGCACCGGACTGGAAACCCTTCTCGGGCTTCATGTGCGGGAACAGCAGCACGTCGCGGATAGAAGCCTGGTTGGTGAGCAGCATGACCACGCGGTCGATACCAATGCCAATGCCGCCCGCGGGAGGCATACCGTACTCGAGGGCGCGCACGTAGTCCTCGTCGTACTCCATGGCCTCGTCGTCACCGCCGGCCTTCTCGGCCATCTGGGCGGCAAAGCGCTCGGCCTGGTCGACCGGATCGTTGAGCTCGGAGAACGCGTTGGCGTACTCGTGACCGGCAATAACCAGCTCAAAGCGGTGCGTCAGGCGCGGGTCGTCCTCAAAACGCTTGGCAAGCGGGCTGACCTCGATGGGGTAATCGCACACGAACGTCGGGTTGACGATGGTGTCCTCGCCCAGCTCATCGTAAATCTCGGCGATGATCTTGCCAGCAGTCCACTCGGGCTTGATCTCCAGGCCCTTCTCGCGCGCGGCGGCAGCAAGCTCCTCGACCGGCGTGTCGATGGTGACCTGCTTGCCGAGCACGTCGGAGACGATGTCGGTCATGGGACGGCTGGCCCACTCACCAGAAAGGTCGATGGTCTGGTCCTGGTACTCGATGACCTCGGGGTTGCCGATGGCCTTGTTGGCAGCCTTGATGACACCTTGGGCGAGTGCCTTCATGCCCTCGAGGTCGGAGAAGGCACGGTAGGCCTCCATCGTGGTGAACTCGGGGTTGTGGGTAAGGTCCATGCCCTCGTTACGGAAGATGCGGCCGATCTCGAACACGCGCTCAAAACCACCGACGATGCAGCGCTTGAGGTGCAGCTCGGTGGCAATACGCAGGTAGCACTCCTGATCGAGCGCGTTGAAGTGGGTGATGAACGGCTTAGCCGTAGCGCCGCCTTGGATGGTCTGCAGGATGGGGGTCTCGACCTCCATGTAGCCGTCGGACTCCATAAAGCGACGGAAGGTGGAGAGAATCTGCGAACGCTTACGGAAGGTCTCGCGAACGTCGTCGTTGGCGATCAGGTCGACATAGCGCTGGCGATAGCGGGTCTCCTTGTCGGAAAGACCGTGGAACTTCTCGGGCAGCGGACGAACGGCCTTGGCAAGCAGGGTCGCGCTCTTAGGGGCAACGGAAAGCTGGCCACGCTGGGTGCGCACGACCACGCCGGTCACGCCCAGGATGTCGCCCAGGTCGAGGGCCTTGAGCGTACTCCAGGCAGCCTCGTCCATGTCGTTGATGCGGCAGAACAGCTGAATCTCGGCAGTCGCATCGCGCACGACGATGAACATGATCTTGCCCTGACCGCGCTTGGCGACCACACGGCCAGCGATCTTCACGACGTCCTCGGTGTCCTCGCCATCGGCAAGCTCAGCGTACTTAGCCTCGATATCGGCGACGTAGTCCTCAAGCTCAGAGTGCTCGGGATAGGGGTTCTGGCCCGCCTCGAACAGGGCGGCGCGCTTGGCCAGGCGGGTGGCGCGCTCGTCGTTGAGCGTCGATGCCTGATCGGCGGCGTTCTGGTTCTCTGCCATAAGTTAGCTCCTCAAACTAAAACGCTCCCCAGGATTCGGTCCCAGGGAGCGAAAACATACCTTTACGCGGGACCGTGGTCTAGCGTGCGATCTTGGCGATGGTGTAGACGCGAGTCTTGCCGGAAGGCGTAACGACCTCGACGGAATCACCCTCGCCGTGACCGATGATGGCGTGACCGACCGGAGACTCGTTGGAAATCTTGTGCTCGAGCGAGTTGGTCTCGGTGGTACCGACGAGCGTGACTTCCATGACCTCGCCGTTGGGATCAATCAGCGAAACGGTGGAACCGATGGAGACGGTCAGATCGCCCGTGGTGGCAGCAACCTGAGCGTTGGCAAGAATGGCCTGGATCTCGGCGATACGAGCAGCATTCTGGGCCTGCTTGTCCTTGGCGGCATCGTACTCGGAGTTCTCCGAAAGGTCGCCGAACGCGCGGGCTTCCTTGATGTCCTCGACGATCTCCTTGGCGTAATCGCCCTCACGCCAGGCGAGCTCCTCGACGAGCTTCTGGCGGCCCTCAGCGGTCAGTACGATCTGGCTTGCGTCCATACGGATATCTCCCCAACTCTGATCAAACAATCAACTGTCAACAAAACGAAAAAGACCGGCTAGCCTGCGGGCAAGCCGGTCAGGTGCTCACCCCAAAGGGATGGGACTACTCTGCGTCCGCGTCGCTGTCCTCTGCCTGCTTCTTCTTGGCAGCAGCGAGCTTGGCCTCGAGCTCAGCGATCTCCTTGTCCTCCTCGGACTGCTCGACCACGACCTCCTCGGCCTGCTTGGTCTCGGCCTTATCGTCGCCCTCCATACCCTCGCGGATATTCTTGACGGTAGAGCCGAGGGACTTGCCGAGCTTCGGCAGGTTCTTGGGCCCGAAGATAATCAGGACAACGACGAGAATAATGATGAGCTCAGGAGCCCTCAGTCCAAACATGTAGACCTCCACAATACAGCGAGACAAGCTCGAATGAGTATACCGCGGGTATCGCGGTATCACAACACTAGCTAAAAAAAGGGACCGCAAGAAGCGGTCCCTCCTCATGCTCTGGTCGGGTTGACTGGATTTGAACCAGCGACCCCTGCGTCCCGAACGCAGTGCTCTACCAAACTGAGCCACAACCCGTTAGCTCGACTATAATAACAAAGATTTTCGCCGCGTGCTAGAGAAATTTTTATTTCTTTGGCGCGTCAATTTGAACCGTGTTGGGAATAAGCTCAGTCGCGCAGGCCCACCAGCCACTTTGCTGGGCAGCATCGGCAAGCCTTTCGGCCGTGGCAGCGGTGTCGCAAATGGCAAACGAGCAGGCACCCGATCCGCACACATCTACAGCAATGGTGCCGTCCTGTTTACGCAGCCAATCGAGAACCGTTTGAATCTGCGGCTCCATCTGTGCGGAAATGACACCCAGGTTGTTATGGATGAGCGCATATGCCGTCTCGGCATCACCAGCACGCAAGGCAGAAGCTATCGCGCCAGGCTTGTCCGCAGGCACCGGGGCCTCGTCAAAACATCGATAGGCTTCAATTGTCGAAACGCTCGCCTCCCGCGGCTTAACCAGCACAACGGGCGTCGCGGGCAGCACGGAGTACTCAGTTGCCAGCACGTCTCCCCCACCTACGTAAAACGCAGGGCTCGCGTGCAAAAAGAACGGGACGTCGGCACCAATGCCCCGTGCAATGTCATCGAGCGCGGGGTCGGTGCGATCAATGCCCCAGAGCTCTGCCAAGGCGACAATGACCGCGGCCGCATCCGTCGAGGGGCCGCCCAAGCCGGCGCACAATGGAATGCGCTTCTCAATCGTCACGCAGATGTTTGCCTCGCGACCATAATGCTCGGCCATAGCAACCGCAGCCCGATACGCCGTATTCTTTTGCATGGGAAAATCTGATGCCGGAACCGTCTGGACGGTCAGCGCCTGCGCCGGCGCGACCGTCACGGTATCGGAAAGACCGACGGCTGCCATCAGGGAATCGACCCTGTGGTAGCCGCGGTCATCGCGCTCGGTATGAACCCCCAGGTAGAGGTTAATCTTTGCCGGCGCGGAAAGAGTCAGGGACCAATCGGTCACCGTTAATGCTCCTCGAGCTGATTGCCGAGCGGGGTAAAGATATGCTCGCCGCTCTCGGGGTCGAACAACTCGACCTGGCCGGTGAGGACATCGATGTACTGGTAGGACTGACGCGACTTGCGGCCGCGGCGCTCGTCAACCTCGACGATAAAGACGGCGGGGTGGACGCTCTTGATGGTGCCCATGCGCTCGACGACGCGGGTGCGGCCCATGTTGGCCTTAACCTTGACGCGATCGCCCACCATATCGGTCAGCTTCTCGTGGATGTCGTCGACGTGATTGACTTCCATCTCTTCCATGAACAGGGCCTCCAGAAGGTGCAATTCAAAAAGGGGATAATACCCCTAAGATAGACAAAACTCTAATACTATAGCACCCTGTTGTGGCCATACGCAACTAGCTAAATAAGCCCCGTCCCAAATACGTACCAGACGACAACCTCGCATGACCAGTTGTTACGCGGTTTGGTAAAACCGCGTAACCTAAAGGTTGTCGGTGTCCAAGACGATGGTGAATGGGCCGTCGTTGACCAAGTCGACTTTCATATCGGCGCCAAAGATACCGTGCGCCACGTGTTCGACATCTTGACGAACGAGCGTCAGGAAGTACTCGTAGAGCTCGTTGGCGACATCGGGGGCGCCGGCATCCGTAAACGATGGGCGGCGACCGTGGCGGCAGTCGGCGAACAGCGTGAACTGCGACACCACGAGCACCTCGCCGTCGACATCGGCAAGCGCCAAGTTGGTCTTGCCGTTCTCGTCCTCGTTGATACGCAGCCCGCGGAGCTTGCCCCACAGCTTGTCGGCCTCGGCACGTGTGTCGCCGTGACCCACGCCCAGCAGCACCAGGTAGCCGCGCCCAATGCGACCCACGCATTCGCCATCGACCGTCACGCCGGCGTTGAGCACGCGCTGCACCACCGCACGCATGGCCTACTCCTCGCCCGTCAGCTTGGCGGACAGATGCTCGAGCGCGTGGAAACGATGGCTGATGGCGTTCTTCTCGTCAGCCGTCAGCTCGGCCATGGTCTTGCCCGGCGTGTCGACCGGCAGGAACAGCGGGTCGTAGCCAAAGCCGTGATCGCCGCGGCCCTCGTGTGCGATAACGCCCTCGCAGGCGCCCTCACCATAGGTGACCAAACCGTCCGTGTCGATGAGCGCGACGACGCTCATAAAGCGCGCAGTGCGGTCCTCGTCGGCCACGCCCTCCAGATTTACGAGCAGCTTGGCGTTGTTGGCGGCATCGTCTCCGTGCACGCCCGCATAGCGCGCGCTATACACACCGGGCTCACCGTCCAGCGCGTCGACGACCAAGCCCGAATCGTCGGCAATGGCCATAAGGCCCGTCTCCTCAACCGCGGCTTGGGCCTTGATGATGGCGTTCTCCAAAAACGTCGTGCCGTTTTCCTCGGGATCCTCAAAATCACCCAGCTGGCCGAGCGCCACAAAGCGCACCTCGGGCATGACCTTGCCCAAAATGGCCTCGATCTCGGTGAGCTTATGGGCGTTGCCCGTTGCCACGACGATGGTCGCCGCCGGGTCGAGGGTGTCGATGTCAATCTTCTCAAGTGCCATGACTGGCCTCCTTGTCTCTATAGCAAGCCGCGTGAGGGGCGTTTGGGCACTTGACCCCTCCCCTCTCAGGCGATCGGACCTTTCAACGCAGCATTTCAGCAGATAAAACCTACCAAAATAAACCTGTCCCTTTTTGGCAGGTTAGGCGATGGCTTGGCGCTGAAGCTCGATGAGCTCGGCGACACCCTTGTCGCCCAGGTCAAGCAGGGCGTTGAGGCGTTTGCGGTCGAAGGGCGCCTGCTCGCCGGTGCCCTGGAGCTCGATCATCTCACCGGTATCGGTGGCGACGAGGTTCATGTCGACCTCGGCATGACTGTCCTCGGAATAATCGAGGTCAAGCAGCGTATTGCCGTCGACAACGCCCATGGAGATGGCAGCCACCTGACCGATAAGCGGGATGCGCTCGATCTTGCCCGCCTCGACCCACATGGCGAGGGCGTCGTGCAGTGCCACCCAGGCGCCGGTGATGCTCGCTGTACGCGTGCCGCCATCGGCCTGAATTACATCGCAGTCGACGGTGACGGTGTACTCGCCGAGCGCCTTCATGTTGACGACGGTACGCAGGCTGCGGCCAATGAGGCGCTCGATCTCCATGGAGCGACCCTTGCGGTTGGCGTGCTCGCGCTTGCAGCGCTTGCCGGTCGACGCCGGCAGCATGGCGTATTCCGCGGTCACCCAGCCGGCCTTAGCTCCCTTTCGCCAGCCCGGCACGCCCTCCTCGATAGTGGCGGCGCACAGCACGCGCGTGTCACCGAACTCGGCCAAACACGAGCCGTGGGCGTGCTTCATGACGCCGCGAGTAAGCTTGATGGGGCGCAGCTCATCGGCGGCGCGGCCGTTGGCGCGGTTGACCTGCATATACTCCATAGAAATATCCTTTCGGCAAAAGATGTGGCGAAGGCTTTGGCGGCTGCCTTACATCTATTTCAGTTCATCGATATCGATATGTTCGATGCTCTTGAGCGGCTGACCAAAGATAAAGCTGCCCGCCACCGCAAACTCGGCAATGTTATCGGCCGTCGTGGCAAAACGATGCTGTGGTTCGGCGGCATCGCCCGCCAGCTGCTCGCGGCGCGTGAGGATATCGGTCAGCTCGCGTGTGGTCTCCTCGGCGGAACTCACGACGCGCACCCCAGGCCCCAGCGCATGGCGGATAGGTCCCACCAACAGCGGGAAATGCGTACAGCCGAGCACCACGGTATCGATACCGTGGTCGCGCAGCGGCTCAACCGTGGCACCCACCAGCGCACGCACGGCAGGCGTATCGAAGATGTCCTCGTTCTCAAGCCACTGTTCCTGCAGATGTGCACCCGAGGCGAGCTCGTGTTCGACAACCTCGACAAAGCTCGAGGCAGGACAGCCGTATACATCGACGCCGGCATCCAGGTCCTGAATGGCGCGCGTGTAGGCGCCCGAGCGAATGGTGAGGTTGGTGGCGAGCACGCCCACGCGACGCGAGCGGGTGCTGTTGATCGCCGCACGGGCACCCGGCGCGATCACACCGATGACGGGAACGTCGAGCACCTGCTGGGCCAGACGCAAGGCCGCAGCGGTCGCCGTGTTGCAAGCGATGACCATAATCTTGACGTCGTGCTTCGAAAGCCAACGACCCGCCTGCAACGCAAACGAGCGCACCTCATCCTCGGTACGCGTGCCGTAGGGACAGCGCTTGGTGTCGCCAAAGTAGTAGACGGACTCGTGCGGAAGTGCCGTTGCGATCGCGCGCGCGACCGTCAAGCCGCCCAGGCCCGAGTCGAACACGCCGATCGGACGCGTGTCCCCGGCCATATTATCGATATCGGACATTACCTCACCAGATTCTCTCTCGAAAAATGCGACCAATCGTGATGCGTCGCGCTACGAACGGGCTGCGACCAGCAGCTCGGCCGTTGCCACCCAACCGTCGACAATCTTGCCGCGCGTAATATAGGCATTGTCGCAGGCGTCCAAGAACTCCGGGGCACCGGCGCTCGTCAGACCGTTCTCGACCAGGCAGAACATGCCAACATGGTCGGCCATGTAGAAGTCGGACTCGGAGTCGCCGAGCGCAAGCGTCTCCTCGCGCTCGATCCCCAGGTGCTCGCAGAAGCGCGCAATGGCAACGCCTTTGTTAAGACCCGCCGGATTGATGTTGAAGGCGCGACCGTCCTCGACGCGATTAAGCTCGAGCGTCGTCGGCTTGGACAGGTGAGTCAGATGGCCGTTGCAAGCCCAGACCAGACCGCAGGCGGCCTCGTCCAGGATGGCCTGGACCTCATCGTCGGGCACATCGCCGCGCATGCCGACGGTGACCTCACGGTACTTGTAGCCGGTCGACATGTCGTTGTGGTACTCGATCTTGTGCGGCCAGCGGGCAAGGATCTTCTCGCACACGCCGGTCTGCTCGATCACTTGGTGCGGAGTAAGGCCGCAGGCGGGGTCGTAAGGCATGTCGCCGGTCAGATACTCCCAATCGTTGGCTTTGAGGTCGTACATGACCAGGCCGCCCATCTCACCAATGTAGGAGTTGAGGCCGAGCACGCGCGCGTCCTCGTGGATCATGGTACGGTTGCGGCCCGAGGTGGGAACCACCTGAATACCAGCGCGAGCGAGCGCCACGACGGCCTCGACGAGTTTGGTCGAGGGGTTGCCGTCGTTGTCGCGCAGCACACACGAGCCGGGCGCGAGCATCGTGGCATCCAGGTCGGTAAAGACGTACTTGACCTTAGCCAAGCGCTCGCGCATCTCGCCCGAAAGCTCGGCAACGGTCGGCAGGGTGTTGTGGGACATGGTTACTCCGTTTACGTAGAAGGGTTTGGACTTGGACGGCATGTTTTGATTGAGGGAACACGCTT
>CABUBY010000006.1 GCA_902489955.1 uncultured Collinsella sp.
GGTTCCCCGCGTACGTGCCATCTGAGTAACCGAGGGGAGGGCGCACATGGGAATGACGGGTGCATACGAGCGCAATCTCGATGCAAAAGGTCGTCTGTCCCTGCCTGCACCCCTTCGCGAGGAGCTTGGAGAGCACGTTCGCGTGTTCAAAGCCCTGGATGTCGATGCTCTGTACGTGTTCTCTGCCGAGGCCTTCGATAAGTGGGTCGAAGGACTCTTCGCGGGTCGTGAGGGCCACGAGGGTTTTAACCCGCGTGACATTAACGACCAGAAGCTCATGAGGGCGATCAACAAGCGCACCACGTCGATGGACGTGGACAGCGCCGGTCGTATCGGTCTTTCCGAGTCTCTCCGCAAGCAGGCGAACCTCGACCGCGAGGTCACGGTTGTGGGCAACTACGACCACCTTGAGGTTTGGGATCGCGCCGCGGCCGATGAGGACGATGACGATGAGGCCCTGCTGGACCTCTTCTTCTCGTAAGGGCAAGGCACGGGTAACGGATGGAGCGTGGGATCTTGACACAAGAATATCGGCATGAACCTGTCATGCTCGGCGAAGTGCTTGAGTCGCTGCGGCTAAAGAGCGGCTCCGTTGTCTGCGATTGCACCCTTGGCGGTGCCGGCCATTCGGTAAAGATGGCCGCGCAGGTGGGGGAGACGGGCCTTTTGCTCGGCGTCGATCAGGACGACATGGCCCTCGAGGCCGCTGGCGCCCGTCTGGACCGCGAGGTTCCCGGCGTTCCGCACCAGCTGCTGAAGGGCAACTTCGGCGACTTGGACGAGCTGCTTTGCTCGGCCGAGGTGCCCGGGGTCGATGGCTTCCTGTTCGATTTGGGCGTTTCGTCACCGCAACTCGATATCCCTGGCAGGGGCTTTTCGTATAACGAGGACGCCCCATTGGACATGCGGATGGATCCGGGTAATAACACCTTAAACGCAGCTGAGGTCATCAACACCTATAACGAACACGACCTCGCCCGGATTCTACGCGTCTACGGCGAAGAGAAGTTCGCCTCGCAGATCGCGCGCGAGATCGTGCGCCGCCGCGAGCAAGAACCGATCGAAACCACCGGCCAATTTGTCGAGATCATCAAGGCGGGTATCCCGGCTGCCGCTCGTCGGCATGGCGGACACCCGGCCAAGAAAAGTTTCCAGGCCATTCGCATCGAGGTCAATCACGAGCTCGATGTGCTCGAACGAGGGCTTGATGCTGCCACCAGGTGGCTCAACCCGGGCGGACGTATCTGCGTCATCTCGTATCACTCGCTCGAGGACCGTATCGTAAAGAACCACTTTAAGGAGATGAGCCAGGGGTGCACGTGTCCGCCGGAGATTCCGGTGTGCGTGTGCGGCAACGTGCCGATACTCAAGGTCATCACCCGCAAACCCTTGGTTGCCCAGCCTGATGAGGTTGAGCGCAACCCTCGGGCGAGATCAGCCAAAATCCGCGTGGCGCAGCGTCTGTAGGCGCGACCGCGCGATATTGGACCTCCCGCTCGCACCATAAACGAAGCTTAAACACACTACCAACGTACTCGGGATGGGAGGCGACATATCATGGGCTACAACACTTCAAGCGCAGCACTCGCCTATGATATGAACGCCATGCCCGCCTATCGTGAGACGCCGCAGGCCCCCGTTGCTCCCCGTGAGCAGCGCACACCGCGCTTTGATGTCTACACGGGCGCGGGCCGTCAGGCAAACCAGGCGGTAAGCCCGGTTTTCATGAGCGTTCTTAAAACGTTTTGCATCATTGCGGCTATCTTCATGACGATCGGCGTCGCCCGCGTGGCGCTCGCCGGCGTTACGGCCCAGGTGCTCAACAGCAACGCCGAGCTTACCAACACGCTCGAAAAGGCGACCGATGAGAGCTCCGACCTGGAGGTCATGCATTCGGTCTATGGCGCCGACACGCGCATTCGCGACCTTGCGGGCGCTTATGGCATGGTGGAGCCCAGCGAGAGCGTTACACTTGACTTTTCGCAGGATGCAGCCGCGGGCGCCAACGCGACCGCGACCGCTCAGTAGCAAGACGGTAGCTGAGTATGACAAATGACTATCGCCGCGGTTCCGATGGGGGCCGCGGTTCTGGACGTCCCTCGTCGCGGGGACGTTCTGGTTATCAAGGAACGGGTCGGCAATCTTACAACGCCGGGCAGTCCCGTGGCAACGACCCGGCGTCGCGACTTCGCGGCTCGGGCGGCCCTCAAGTGCATAACACCAGGTCGCGCAAGAGTTCGTCGACCGAATGGCTCACAGGCGCGCCTCTGCCTCGCCGCAAAGCCGTCATGGGCTTCATCGGGCTTGGCTTGGGCTTGGGCGTCTTTCGCCTTGCCGACTATCAAATTGTCGAAGCCGATAAACTGCGCGAGCGTGCCGATGCGCGCCGCCTGCTTGCGCAGACCCTCTATGCCAAACGTGGCACCGTCTACGACCGCAATGGTAACGTGCTGGCGTCGTCGGTCGAATGTCGCAACATCGCCGTGAACCCGCAGCTTGTCGAGGATGTTGACAAGACGGTGTCGGCGCTGGTCAAGGCAACTGGAATCGATAAAAAGACCTGCCGCAAGCTCGTTGAGTCCGATGGAACCTGGGTGTATATCAAGCGCCAGGTGGACGAAGACGATGTTGCGGCGCTGGAGAAGAAGAACCTGCCCGGCGTGCTTTTTGAGCAGGCCATGAAGCGCGTATATCCATACGGCAATCTGGCATCGCAGGTGCTGGGTGTAGTGAATGTAGACAACGACGGCTTGACGGGTCTCGAAAAGCAATACAACAAGCTTCTGACCGGCACGAACGGTTCTCTCGTACGCGAGCGCGCGAGGGACGGCAGCTATATCGCGGGCGGTGCCTATAAAAAGGTGGCTGCGGTCGACGGCGTTGATATCGTGACGACGCTCGACGTCAATATCCAGCGTGCGGCCGAGGATGCCCTGGCAGAGGCAGTTGAGAAGACTAAGGCCAAGAACGGCTCGGCGCTGGTCACCGATCCTACGACAGGCGAGATCTTGGCAGCCTGCTCGTATCCGACCTACGACCAGACCGATCTGGAAAACGCCAAGACCGAGGATATGAACTTGCGCCTGGTCACCGACGCCTACGAGCCCGGCTCGGTCTTTAAGACGCTCGTGGCGGGCGCCGGCTTCGACTTGGGCGTCGTACGATCGAGTACGTCGTTTGAGGTGCCGGCGAGCATCAAGGTGGGCGACGATACCGTTACCGATGCCGATAAGCGCGACTATGGCATGACCATGGATGTGCGCGAGATGATGCGCCGTTCGTCCAATGTGGGCTTTGTCCTGGTGGGGCGCAAGATCGGTGCCGACGACTTTGCCGCCTATGTGGACAAGTGGGGCATCGGTCACAGCTCCGGTGTCGATTTTCCGGGCGAGAGCCTGGGCATCGTCAAGGAGCGTGACCAGTATGACGGCGCCACGCTGGGATCGATGAGCTTTGGACAGGCGCTGTCCGTCTCGCCGATTGAGATCGCACGTGCCGTGGGCGGCATCGCCAACGGCGGCGTGATGATGACACCGCACTTCTATAAGTCCAGCAAAGGCGACGAGAAGGACTGGGGCGAAGGCGAGCGCGCGATTTCTGAGGATGCCGCATCCCAGGTGACATCGTGCATGCAGACGGTCGTGTCCGAGGGAACGGGCGTTGGCGGCGCGGTTGACGGCTATGACGTGGCGGGCAAGACCGGCACGGCCGAACGTGCCGACGAGAACGGCGGCTACCTTAAGGAGAACTACATGTCATCCTTTATGGGCTTTGCGCCGGCACAATCGCCCAAGGTGCTGTGCTATATCACGCTCGACGGAACGCCGAGCGGCTCAGATGCCGCTGCGGTGCCGTTCCAGTCCATTATGGCCAACGCACTCGACGTGCTGGGTATTCCGCACACGAGCTAGGGGGTTACAATCTTTGGGGCGTGGTTTGTTGTCCCATATGAGGGGTGTTCACATGCCCTGCACCACGCATACGCGGCGCTGGGATACAATACGCCGATAGCATTATTAGGTTTACAGGGGAGCTGCAATGATAGAGATCGCCGTCAACAACCTCGCGGCCGCAACAGGGGCCCGAACCGTGACGGGAGAAGCCGATCGGGTATGCCGCGGGTGCGTTATCGACTCGCGCCAGGTCGAGGAAGGGACGATTTTCGTCGCCTTTCCCGGTGAAAACGTCGACGGCAATGATTTTGCTTCCCGTGCCGTCCAGTCGGGTGCCGGCGCCGTCGTGATGACGCGTGAGCCCGAGGCCGAGTTGGTCTCGCTGGCGCAGGACAAGGGCTGTGCCATCTTGCTGACCGATGATCCCGAGGAGTTTCTGCTGCGTTTGGCGCACACGTATCGCCTGGAGCTTGGCTGCTTGGTCGTTGGCATTACCGGTTCCATCGGTAAGACGACGACCAAGGACGTGCTCGCCGCCGTGCTCGCCAAGCGCTATCGTGTCTGGGCCACCAAGGGCAATTTCAATAACCTGATCGGCATGCCGCTCACGGTGCTTTCCGCTCCGGCCGATACCGAGGTCCTGGTGCTCGAGATGGGCATGAACCATTTCCACGAGATCGAGCGCCTGTCCCAGTCCGCCAATCCCAACCTTGCCATCGTGAGCAAGATTGGTACCTCTCATATCGGCATTTTGGGTAGCCGCGAGAACATCGCCCGCGCTAAGGCCGAGATTGTCCAGGGTATGTGCGCCGCTGGCGACTTCTTGCCGCTGCTGGTTTTGGGCGGCGAGGACGACTTTACGCCGTTCATTCGCGATACGTTCGCCCAGCCTGCTGGTATCGACGTGATGCTGGCCGGCGTCTCGGACGATGATGAGGTCCGTGCCCGCGACATTCGTGTTGATGACGAGGGCCGTCCGGTCTTTACGCTCGATTTTGGCCAGGGTGAGACGATCGATACCATGCTTGCCATCCCCGGCGTGCAGTCCGTTCCTAATGCCGTTAAGGCCGCCGCGGTTGCCTATCGCCTGGGCGTGACGCCCGAGCAGATCGATGCTGCCTTTAGGGGCCTCACGATCACCGGTCACCGCCAGGAGATCAAGCGTGCCAAGAGCGGTGCCCGCGTCATCGACGATTCCTATAACGCCAGCGCCGAATCCATGGCTGCTGGCCTCGATCTGCTGTGCTCGCTTTCGTGCACGGGGTCTCGCATGGCGATCCTGGGCGAGATGGGCGAGATGGGCGATGAGGCTCCTCGCATGCATGAGCTCGTGGGCGCTTATGCCGCCGCCAAGAAGCTCGACATGCTGGCGTGCGTGGGTGGTGAGCTGGCACAGCTTATGGCCGATGCCGCGCGTATGATGGGCATGGACGAGGACCGCATCCAGGTGTTCTCCGATTATCAGCAGGTGCTCGACCGCATGGGCGGCGCGCTTGAAAAACATGATGTTGTACTAGTCAAGGGTTCCCGCTTTGTTGAGCTCGACCGCTTTGTGGAAGGTGTGTGCTAGCCCATGTTCGGCAATCCCTCGTATCCAACGTATCAGGCTTTTTTGGGGCTTGGCATCGCCGCCGCCATTGCGCTGCTGCTTATGCCGTGGTGGATCAAGCTGCTCAAGGTCGAGGGTATCGGCCAGCAGGTTCGTGCCGACGGCCCCAAGCGTCATTTGGTTAAGCAGGGAACGCCCACCATGGGTGGCGTTGTCATCCTCGTCGCGATCTCGCTGACCTGCCTGCTGATGGGCAAGCTCACCACCGAGCTCGTGCTCGTGCTGCTCGCCACGCTGGCGACCGGCGTGCTGGGCCTGATCGACGACCTGACCTCCGTTACGCATGGGCGCTCGCTCGGTCTGACGCCTCATGCCAAGATGATCGGCCTAACCATTATCTGTGTCACCTTTACGGTGCTTGCCGTTAACTGGTGCGGCGTCGCCCCCGAGATTCGTTTTCCCGGCGGCCTGACGATTGACCTCGGTGTTCTTTCGCCCACCATCTGCGGCCTTTCGTTCCCGTGGCTCTACATTGTCTTTTGCTGGCTGATGATCGCCGGTCTTTCTAATGCCGTGAACCTGACCGATGGCCTTGACGGTCTTGCTGGCGGCACCTCTATGATCGCCATGCTCGCCATGGCTGCGATGGCGTTTTTGCACGGAGACGTGAACCTGTCCATCTTCTGCACCGCGTGTGCCGGTGCCTGCTTGGGCTTTCTGTGGTTCAACTGCTATCCGGCGAGCATCTTTATGGGCGATACCGGCTCGCTTGCCCTGGGCGCCGCGTTTGCCTGCACGTCCATCATGACCAACACCGAGGTCGTCTCCCTCATTATCGGCGGCCTGTTTATCGTTGAGACCCTGTCGGTCATGATTCAGGTTGTCTACTTCCACTTTACGCACAAGCGCGTCTTCCTTATGGCGCCCATCCATCATCATTTCGAAAAGAAGGGCTGGGCCGAGACCAAGGTCGTCATCCGTTTTTGGATTATCGCTGCGGCCTTTGGTGCCGTTGGCCTTGCCCTGTTCTTCCAGTTGGGATAGTGGTCTTTCATGCCTCTTGCTGATGTCTTTAGCCTGCTCGTTTTGGGTCAGGGCAAATCCGGTCTCGATGTCGCCCGCTGGGCGCTGGCACATCCCGAGCGCGTAAGCGCCGTTACCGTGTATGGCGGCGGCACCTCTGAGCCCAATGACGCCACGCGTGCGCTCGAGGCTGCTGGTGCGTCGTTTGTCTATGGGACCGAACAGGTCGAGGGCGCCTATGACGTATGCGTGACGTGCCCGGGCATCTCGGAGTTCTCGGGCTTCTTTAAGGCCGGGCGCGAGCATGCCGCCCAGATTATGGGTGAGCCCGAGTTTGCCTATCGCCTGTCGCCCGATAACTGGATTGCCATTACGGGTACCAACGGCAAGACGACCACCACGTCGCTGACTGATTACCTGCTCAAGGCTGCCGGCGAGGCCAGCGTTGCTGTCGGCAACATCGGCGAGCCGCCGGTCAACGAGATTGACGGCCGAGCCCACAACGAGTGGTTTGTGGCTGAGCTCTCGAGCTATCAGATTGCTACGACAACCGAGCTCCACCCCCGCGTGGCGGTGCTGCTCAACATCACTCCCGACCACTTGGGCTGGCATAAGAGCCATAAGAACTATGCGCTTGCCAAGATCAAACTGTTTGACAATATGGTCGATGACGATCTGGTGGTTGTCGACGTCGAAGACGCCGGCATTCACGAGTTCGATGAGTACATCTACACGCCGGGTCGTCGCATCTGCAAGGTTGCCTTTGACGAGCCTGAGGGCGAGGATGCCGCCTTTGTGCGCGATGGCAAGATGATCGTGCGTCTGAAGGGTGTCGAGACCCCGCTCATCGCTACATCCGAGCTCAAGATCTCGGGCCATCACAATGTTATCAATGCCCTGTGCGCTGCCGTGGCTGCCTTGGCGGTCGGTGCTGATGTCGACGGTGTCTGCTGCGGTCTTGCCTCGTTCCAGCCGCTCGAGCACCGCGTGGAGCCGTGTGGCGAGATTGACGGCGTGCGCTACGTCAACGATTCCAAGGCGACCAACACCGATGCGGTCGAGAAGGCACTGACGGCATTTCCCGATGACGACGTGATCTTGCTGCTCGGCGGCCACGATAAGGGCACGCCGCTCACGGACTTTGCGCGCGTCGTTATGGACAACGTGCGCTCGGTCGTCTGCTTTGGCGATGCGCGCGAGCGCTTCACCGCCGCTATGGACGAGGCTGATGTCGATGGCGATGTGGATATCGCCCAGGCGGATGACCTGCGCGACGCCGTGGACGTTGCCCGTTCGTTGTCGAGCCGTGGTGACGTGATCTTACTTTCTCCTGCCTGCTCTTCGTTCGATGAGTTCTCGGGCTATGAGGAGCGCGGCCGCGTGTTTAAGGACTACGTGGCTCAGCTTGCCGCTACAGCGAAATCACAAATGGAATAGGGGTTGCGGTGAGAGAGGAGAGCCCCCGACAAGGTATGAGGAGGCCCGACTCGGACCGTGCTTCCTCACGTCGCATCACACCGCGTTCCGGCCGCGGCGGGCAGTCGTTTAGCGAACGCTATATTGCCGGCGTTCCCGCCCGTATCATGCGCCCCCGCTTGATATTCATGGCCTGCTTGTTTACCTTGGTATGCTTTGGCCTGCTGATGGTGTACTCGGCGTCTTCGGTCGAGGCGCTGCACGAGAATGGCTCGGCGACGTTTTTTCTGGGTCGACAGGCCGCGTTTTCCGTGGTCGGTGTTCTGGCGCTGATTGCCATCGTGCGCGTTTTGCCGGACAGCTGGTTTGGGGAGGATGTGCTCAGGATCTTCCTTATCGGCATGATAGGGCTACTGCTTCTGGTGTTCTTGGTGGGCAGCGGCAGCCGTGGCGCCACGCGCTGGCTCAACATCGCCGGTATTCAGTTCCAGCCTTCCGAGTTTTTAAAGCCATTTGCCATTGCGTATTCGGCCATCATGCTTGATCGCTTCTTTTCGCCCGGTGGCAACATCAACGAATTCCTTCGCAAGATGGGCATCTACCTGGGCATTTCGCTCTTTCTGATCTTTATCCAGCCCGATTTCGGTACTGTCCTGATCATCCTGTTGACCCTCATGTGCATGGCGTTGTTTGCGGGTCTCGACCCCAGATTTATCATCGGCGTGCTAATCTTCGGCATTCTCGTGATCGTGATTGCGCTTGTCGCAGAGCCGTACCGTATGGTGCGTATTCAGGTTGCCTTGAACCCTTGGGCCGACGAGTATGGTGACGGCTATCAGGCCACGCTTGCAATCATGGCCTTTGCCTCGGGCGGTCTGTTCGGCCGCGGCATTGGCAACTCAACCATGAAGTACTCGTATCTGCCCGAAGCGCACAACGACTACATCCTGGCCATCATTGGCGAGGAAGTCGGTTTTGTCGGAACCGTGCTGTTCTTCTTGGTGTTTGCGATGCTGATCTACTCGGCGTTTCGCATTGCCGAGCAGGCGACCGATCGTCGGGGCGCGCTTATGGCGTCTGGCTCCGCGGTCATTCTCGCGGTGCAGTTTTTGATTAATGCGCTGGGCATCCTCAACGTGTTTCCCATGACGGGCAAACCGCTGCCGTTTATTAGCTACGGCGGTTCGTCGATTATTGTGTCGCTCATGCTTGCCGGGTTGATCTTGCGCGTTTCGTACGAGAGCGGCCGCCGCGATGAGTATGACCGCCGCCGTGAGAGCTTTGCCGTTATGGATGAGAGTACCGCCGGCGTGCCCCACGTGCGCGGCGAGCGATCTTCGCGTAACGGTTTTACCGTCCTGGATGGCTCTGCGACCGAGCCGGCAGCTCGTCCACGCTCGCGAACGGCTCCGCAAGGTCGTCCGCAGCGCCCCAGCCCTCGCAACGCGGGCGGCGGATATAATCGAATCGATTTGAACTCGGACCCGTCGGCGCGTCTGCGTACCGACGACCAGGGACCGCGTGTACGAAGGGACTACCATGACCGATAAAATGACCGTTGCTATTGCAGCCGGCGGCACGGCAGGACACATCAACCCCGCGCTCGCCTTGGCCGAAGAACTGCGTGACCGTGGCCACCACGTTGTGTTCGTGGGCCAGTCGCGCAAGCTCGAGGGTCGTCTGGTCCCCGAGGCTGGGTTTGATTTTGTGCCCATTACGGTCACGGGCTTCGACCGCTCCCGTCCTTGGACGGCGCTGACCTCGCTGTGGCGTGTCAACAAGGCCAAACGTGCGCTCGCCAATCATTTCTCAAAGGTCGGCAAGCCCGATGCCGCCATCGGTTTTGGTGCCTATGTCGAGGTTCCGCTGCTGGGGTGGTGCAAGGGCGCGGGCGTTCCGTATCTGCTGCATGAGCAGAACTCTGTTCCGGGCCTGGCCAACAAGATGATGAACTCCCACGCCGCCCGCGTGTGCATCTCGGTGCCGGCAGCGCGTTCGGTCTTTGAGCGCGAAGGTGACCCTGACCACGTGCTCATGACCGGTAACCCCGTACGTCGCTCGGTGATCGAGGGCAATCGCGCTCGCGGCCGCAAGGCACTTGGTGTTCCCGAGGACGCTACGCTGCTGCTCGTCTTTGGCGGTTCACTTGGCGCCCAGCACCTCAACGAGCGCGTGGTTTCGCTCAAAAACGAGCTGCTTTCGCGCAAGAATCTCTATGTGTTGCATTCGACGGGTGCCGACGGCTTTGAGGAGACCGAGCGCGCTTTGGCGCTGACGCCCGAGGAGGCGAAGCGTTACCGCGTCCAGCCATACATCGACAACATGGGCGATATGCTGGCTGCTGCCGATTTGGTGCTCTCGCGTTCGGGCGCATCGAGCGTGGCCGAGATCGCTGCGCTCGCCGTGCCTTCGGTGCTCGTGCCGTACCCGCATGCGACAGCCGACCACCAAACCACCAATGCCCGTTATCTGGTCGACGCCGGGGCCGGCGTGCTCTGCGCCGATGCCGATATCGACGGTTCTGCCTTTGCCGATGAGCTGCTGCACCTGGTCGATGACGCGGCGGCACGCGACGCCATGCGTCAGGCGGCGCGTGGTCTGGCTCAGGATAGGGCCGCCGCTCTTCTGGCGGATGCGGTAGAGGGTTTGCGTTAGTTAGACGGGATATCGTCGGTCGCCCTCGCGCTGATGCGGTAGGTGCGGTACAGTTAACGGGTTACAGGCAGTGTTTACGCAAGGAGTACACGAGCACATGGCTGATTCCCAGACTGCAACCTCCGCGCCCGAGTTTAAGAGCGCCCACTTTATCGGTATCGGCGGCGCCGGCATGAGCGGCATCGCCCTCGTTCTGCACGAGCGCGGTTATGCCGTTACCGGCTCCGACCTTAAGACGTCACGTTATATCCGCCAGCTTACCCGCGCTGGTGTGAAGGTGCATGTGGGCCATGAGGCCGCCACGATCGACGAGGTCAAGCCCGACGTGGTTGTTGTCTCCACCGCTATTCCGGAGTCCAACCCTGAACTCGTGCGCGCTCGCGAGCTTGGTATTCCCGTGTGGCCCCGTGCCAAGATGCTCTCTGCTTTGGGCCACGGCTACACCACCGTCGCTGTTGCCGGCACGCATGGCAAGACCACCACGTCTTCGATGTGCGCCACCATGCTCGACCGCATGGGCCTGGATCCGAGCTTCTTGATCGGCGGCATCGTCGAGGGCTATGACACGAACGGCAAGAACGGCTCGGGCGACTACTTTGTCGCCGAGGCCGACGAGTCCGACAGCTCCTTCCTGTTCCTGAACCCCAACGTTGTCATTGTGACCAACGTCGAGGCCGACCACCTCGATCACTACTCGGGTATCGAGGAGATCGAGGCGACTTTCGCCAAATTCATGAGCCTGGTGGGCGAGGACGGCACTGTCATCGTCTGCGGCGAGGACCCGCATCTGGTCGAGCTCGCCAAGTCGACGGGCCGTCACGTGCTTTCCTACGGCTTTGCCGAGAGCAACGACATCGTCTGCATGCACCCGGATGTCAAGGGCATCCAGAGTGACTTTATCGTTCGCTTTGAGGACGGCACTGAGCATGCTGTGGAGATCAAGAGCAATCCCGGTCGCCACAACATGCTCAACGCCACGGCGGTGCTCACCGTCGCCCATGTCCTGGGCCTTGACATCGACGCCGCCGCCAAGGCGCTCTCGAGCTTTGAGGGCGTCCGCCGTCGCTTTACCCACGTGGGCGATATCGATGGCATCACCGTGGTCGATGATTACGGCCATCACCCCACCGAGATCAAGGCGACGCTTGCTGCCGCTTCGTCGCTGGGCTACAAGCACGTCGACGTCGTGTTCCAGCCGCACCGCTATTCGCGCCTGCAGGCCCTGTGCGACGACTTTGCCGATGCATTTGCCAATGCCGATAAACTGCTGCTGATTGATGTGTTCTCGGCTGGCGAGATGCCCATTCCGGGTGTCACCTCTAAGATGCTCGCCGATACCGTGCGCGCCAAGCATCCTGGCAAGGAGGTCGTGTACTGCTCCAGCCGTCTTGAGCTCAATCAGGAGCTCGAGCAGATGGTGGGCGAGGGCGACCTGCTGCTCACCATGGGTGCCGGTGACGTTACGACCGTCGGTCCCGAGTTCATTGAGTATCTGACTGCCAAGAAAGACGCTTAAGTCTAATGGGTCTGTTTAACGCCGTCATGGCGCTCTCGGGCATGATCGACACGGATGTGATCGAGGACGAGCGCCTTGCGCGTCATACGAGCTATCGTATCGGCGGCAAGGCCGACCTCTTTGTGACGTGCCATAGCTATCATGCCCTCCGCCGCGCCGTGGCGGTGCTCGATCGCGAGCAGGTGCCGTGGGTCATCATCGGCAAGGGCTCCAATCTGCTGGTTGCCGATGGCGGTTATCGCGGCGCCGTCATTTCGCTCGGACGTGAGTTTCAGCGCACGGTTGTTGCCGATGACGGTTGTACGCTGACGGTCGGTGCGGGCGTGATGTTTGCGCGCCTGGTCAACGATGCCCTGTCGCGTAGCCTCTCGGGCCTTGAGTTTGCCGTTGGCATCCCTGGTTCGGTTGGCGGTGCGATATCTATGAATGCCGGCACACGGACCGAGTGGATTGGCTCGCTGGTTGAGGATGTCGTAACGTTTGACCCGGCATCCGGTATCAAACATTATGCGGGGTCCGAGATCACTTGGGGCTACCGCGAATGTAGCCTTCCCCGCAATGAGATCATCCTCGAGTGCGTGCTCAAGCTTAAACCGGCGCCCAAGGCCGACATTCGCGAGCGCATGGAGCGGTACCTGACGAGGCGCAAGCGTACACAGCCCATGGGTCGCGCATCCTGCGGGTCGGTCTTTCGCAACCCGCCCGATGCGAGCGTGGGCAAGCTTATCGAGGATTGTGGATTAAAGGGTTTTTCGATTGGCGGCGCGGAAGTTTCGCCCGTTCACGCTAATTTTATCGTTAATAACGGAACTGCCTCGGCCGATGACGTTGCCGCGGTTATCAGACATGTGCACGGAAAGGTGAGGGAGGCGTATGGCATCGAGCTCAGACCGGAAGTTAAATTCCTCGGCTTCTAGAGCATCGAAACCCACCTTCCGCCGCGCCGGAGGGCGTTCCGGCGCGCCTGCCAAACCTCAACGCAATACCGTCGCGCACTCTAAGTCTGTCGGGCATGCTCGACAGACCAGTCGTCCGGTCGTCGGCTCGCAGCTCGGTAATCGTCCGGCCGCAAAAAAGTCCTCGCGTCCCTCGGTGACGTCAAAGCCTGTTATGGGCGCCAAGCCTGCCCGTCCCATGGCAACTCCTAAGCCCTCGACGGGAACTAAAGCGCCGCGTCCGGGTCGCACGCTGGGCGCATCGAAACCGCGCTCGCTGACATCGGTGCCGGTTACCGTCAAGAAGCCTTCGGGTAAAAAAAGCGTCAACCCGTTGTCTTCACTTGGGGCGATGGTAAATAAAACATCAGACGCCGCTTCTGTCGTTACAGGCAAAGGCAAAATCGTGGGCGGCGTTCTGGCCGTCTTGGCCGTGCTCGTCGTCGTTGCCATCGTGGTGATCAACTCTGGATTGTTTACCGCCACTGATATTCAGATTCAAGGCAGCGAGCATGTGACGAAGCACGATGCTATCCAGCTGATCGATTTGCCCGAGGGAACGTCGCTTTTAAACGTCGATCCCGACCAGATTACCGAGGATCTCAAGCAGAACCCGTGGGTCTCGGGCGTGGATGTCCAGCGTCAGTTCCCGCATACGCTCATCATTACGCCTATGGAGCGCAAGGTCATCGCAATTGCCTATATCAGCTCCGATGACCTTGCCTGGGCCATCGGGGATGATGACACCTGGATCGCCCCACTGTCGACGTCGGTCGAAGTGGACGACCAAGGCAACGTCATCACGACAGGGCAGGGCTCAAATACCTTGACCGGAATCGATGCCGCGCTGGCGCTCGCTAAGCATTATGGCGCGGTGCTGTTGACTGATGTCTCGGCGGATGTCGCTCCGGTTTCCGGCCAGGCGGTGAGCTCCAAAGCCGTTAAGGCCGGCCTGGATTATGTGCGTGGTTTTTCGAGCGAGTTCTTGGGACAAGTCAAGGATATTTCCACGCCTTCGGTCGAAGCCATCTCGGCAAACCTCAATAACGGCATTGAGGTGTCGCTGGGCGATTCGAACGATATCGTCAAGAAGGAGCGCGTAGTCACCAAGCTGCTTTCGCAGGTAGAGGGCGTAACGTATATCAATGTGCGCTCTCCGGGTAACTATACATTTAGGAACGCTCCGACCTCGTAGCGCTGGTTGATGCTTTGTTGAGGGGCCATACCACGCCGTTTATCTGGTTTGTTTGGTTTTCACGGTCAATTATTTGACTGATACGTTCATAATGTGCAAACATAATACGGTTTACCTTTGCATTTACTTTCAACCTGAAGGTTAATGTGCGCAGGGGTCGACCCATGCTATGGCTATAACCTTTGTTCGGAGGACCGACATGCACGAGACAGAGATCAACAACTACCTTGCCGTCATTAAGGTGGTCGGCGTCGGCGGCGGCGGTACCAACGCGGTCAATCGAATGATCGAAGAGGGCATCCGCGGCGTCGAGTTTGTTGCCATCAACACCGATGCTCAGGCACTCGCGATCTCTGATGCCGATATCAAGGTGCACATCGGCACCGACCTTACCCGCGGCCTGGGCGCCGGCGCCAACCCCGAGGTTGGCCGCAAGGCTGCCGATGAGTCCCGCGACGACATTGCCGAGGCGCTCGCTGGCGCCGATATGGTGTTCATCACCTGCGGCGAGGGCGGTGGCACCGGTACCGGCGCTGCTCCCATCGTTGCCGATATCGCGATGAACGAGGTCGGTGCGCTGACCGTCGCCGTCGTGACCAAGCCCTTCACCTTCGAGGGCCGCAAGCGCAAGAAGAGCGCCGAGGAGGGCATTAAGACCCTCTCCGATTGCGTCGACACCATGATCGTCATCCCTAACGATAAGCTGCTCGACATCGCCGAGAAGAAGACCACCATGCTCGAGGCCTTCGCGATTGCCGATGGCGTCCTTTCCCAGGGCACCCAGGGCATCACCGACCTCATCACCGTCCCCGGTATCATCAACCTGGACTTCGCCGATGTTAAGACCATCATGAAGCAGGCCGGTACCGCCATGATGGGTATCGGTACCTCTTCTGGGGACACCCGTGCCGTCGACGCTGCCCAGCAGGCCATCTCCAGCCCGCTGCTCGAGAGCTCCATCGATGGCGCCACGCGCGTGCTGCTCTCCATCGCCGGTTCCAAGGACCTGGGCATCCAGGAAATCAGCGACGCCGCCGACGTTGTCGCCAACGCCGTCGACCCCGAGGCCAACATCATCTTCGGTACCGTTGTCGACGAGTCCCTGGGCGATCAGGTGCGTATCACCGTCATCGCTACGGGCTTCTCCGACTCCAACGTCAACCGTCAGGACGAGCTCTTTGCTGCTCAGCAGTCTCAGAGCAAGGCCGCTGCCTCCGCTGAGCCGCAGCGCACCGCTCCTGCCACGAGCCCGGCTCAGGCCGCTCCGACCCGCAACGTCGGTGGCACCGAGCTTCCTAACTTCGGCAACGATCAGTTCGAGCTTCCCGACTTCCTGAAGCGCGGTAGCTTCTAAGTCGTTCTTTGCATTGTTGTGCACAGGGGCGTGTCCGTATGGACGCGCCCTTTTTATTTCGACTTTGTAAACTAGAACCTCCAATCTCTTTACGTTCCCTTTACGATTGCCTCCAGCGCAGCAGGTATCCTTTTAGAGAAGTATGACAGCCGTATAAACGCGGGCTGTAGCGGCGATGCCGCGGTTCTGTGTTATTAGGAGGCTTTTGTATGGCAGCACGTGCGGACAAAGTTTCGCGTGTCGACCATGATGGAGTTACGTTGGTGGAGGGCGCGACATCCGATGTTCGCTTTGCCTTCACCGAGCGTGCCGGTGGCGTTTCCGAAGATGCGTACTCCTCACTCAACTTGGGCTCGCATGTTGGCGATGACCCCTTTGCTGTTCAAGAAAATCGTCGTCGTGCGCTCGAGGCTATGGGTGCCGCCGAGTGCGAGCACAACCTGCTCGTTCCCAATCAGGTCCATGGTGATCATATCGTTGCGGTGACCTCGAACGGCGCCGATGACCTTGAGGACGTTCGCGAGCAGATTGCCGAGGGCTGCGATGCCATCGTCTGCACGGCGCATAACGTGCCCGTGCTGCTCTGCTTTGCCGACTGCGTTCCCGTGGTGCTGGTGGCCCCCGGCGGATTTGCCGTGGTGCACTCCGGTTGGAAGGGCACGATTGCACGTATTTCCGCCAAGGCGTGCCAGGCGCTTTGCGATGCTGCCGGTTGCGATGCGAGCGACGTTTCCGCCTATATCGGCCCCCATATCTTGGGTGACGAATATGAGGTATCCCAGGAACTCATGGATCGCTTTGCCGCCGAGTTCTCTTGCATCGATGCGAATACCTCTCGCATGCTCGATCTTTCCGCTGCCATTCGCGAGGCGCTGGTAGATGTCGGTGTCGACGCGGATAATATCGTGGATACCCAGCTTTCGACCGTGCGTCAGAACGACCGCTTTTATTCCTACCGTAACGAGGACGGCACCTGTGGGCGCCATGCTGCGATCGGCGTGATGCTATGAGAAAGATCGTATCGGTCCTGAGCGCCGCTGTGCTTACGCTTACGCTGTGCGCCTGTTCTTCGGGATCTTCTAGCTCTTCCATTACCGTGGCCGGCTCCACGACCTGCCTTCCTATCGCCGAGATTGCGGCCGAGGGCTTTAAGGAGGAGACCGGCATCGACGTGCTCGTTTCCGGTTTGGGTTCTTCCGCTGGGATCGAGGCCGTCAGCGCCGGCACGGCCGATATCGCCAGCTCCTCCCGTGGACTCAATGCCGACGAACAGGATCTGGGCCTGACTCCCATCGTCATTGCCCACGACGGTATTGCGGTCATCGTGAACGACGACAACCCCGTCGATAACCTCTCGACCGAGCAGCTCCGCGATATCTACGCCGGCAAGATTACCAATTGGAAAGAGGTCGGTGGCGAGGACCTGAGGATTCAGGTCATCAACCGAGACGAGGCGTCCGGTACGCGCGAGGCCTTCCGTACCATCGTGATGGATGGCACGCCGTTCGATCGCCGCTCGGCTGTTCTTTCGGGTACGGGCCAGGTGCGCGACGTGGTATCTCGTTCGCGTGGGGCCATCGGCTACATTTCGCTGGGCTTCGTCGATAGCCTCAACGCCAAGACCTCGGTCAAGGCCGTCTCGGTCAATCATGTTGAGGCGTCCGAGAAGACGGTCGCGAGTGGCGGCTATCCCATCTCGCGCGACCTTTACTTCTTTGTGAAGGGTGTGCCTTCGCAGCAGGCGCAGGATTACATCGACTATGTGACGTCCGAAAAGATGGACAAGCAGATTCGCGAGGCGGGCTTTATTCCCGTCACCAACGACGAGAAGGGGAGTGAGTAGCATGGAAGCACAGGAAAACTCCCAGACTGAGCAGAATGTTCAGACGCCCAAGAAGCGCGAGCTGGCGCTCGTATCGCGCAGTACCTATATCAAGGAGAAGGCGCTGCAGTGGATCTTCTTTGCCTGCGCGTTCTTGGCGGTCGTTACCGTCATCCTGATTTTTGTCTTTACCACGTACTCGGCGCTGCCCGTCTTTACCGACATCGGTCTGGCGGACTTCTTTAGCTTTACGTGGGCGCCCTCTGAGGGCCACTACGGCATCATGTCGCTGCTTGCCGGCTCAGGTCTGGTGACCGTCGGTGCGCTCGCCATGGGCGTGCCGCTAGGTGTGGGCACGGCCGTGTACCTGGTCGAGATCGCCGGCAAGCGCGTGCGCAAGCTTATCAGCCCTGCCGTTGACCTGTTGGCCGGCATCCCTTCTATCATCTATGGCTTCTTTGGCATGATCATCATCCGTCCGTTTATCGCGCAACTGACCGGTGGTCTTGGTTTTGGTGCGCTGACGGCGTGGTTCGTGCTTGCCATCATGATCGTTCCTACCATCACCACACTCACCATCGATGCCCTCAATTCCATTCCCATGGGCATTCGCGAGGCATCGTATGCCATGGGCGCCACCAAGTGGCAGACCATCTATAAGGTCGTGCTGCCTGCCGCTAAGCTGGGTATCGTGGATGCCATCGTGCTGGGTATGGGCCGTGCCATCGGAGAGACCATGGCCGTGCTCATGGTCGTGGGTAACGCCCCGGTTATTCCCGACAGCATTGCGAGCCCTATCTCGACGCTCACGAGCCAGATCGCACTCGACATGAGCTATTCCTCGGGTCTGCACCGCTCGGCGCTGTTCGGCATGGGCGTGGTCCTGTTTATCATCTCCGCCACGCTGGTGGGCATCGTCCGTCTGATTTCCAAGAAGAAGAGGGGGTAGGCTATGTCCGATTCCGTTGACACGACGGTCGATACGACCTCGTCGCGCGAGCGCATCAAGCGTGCCCTTTCCCACGGCAAGAAGGGCCGCATCAACAAGGACCTGTCCAACAAGATCATGCTTGGCGTGTTCCGTGCCGCGGCATACATCACCACGCTGGTGCTGGTCGCTATCATCGCCTACGTGGTCATTAACGGCCTGCCGCATATCTCACTCGACTTTATCTTCGGTTGGCCCCAGGGCGTCAACGCCGAGGGCGGCATTTGGCCCACGATCGTCTCAACCGTCTACGTGACGGCGCTCGCCATGCTTATCTGCACGCCGATCGCTGTGCTGGCAGCCGTCTATCTGGCCGAGTACGCCAAGCAGGGCAAGGTCGTCGAGCTCATCCGCTACGCTGCTGACGCTTTGGCCTCGGTGCCCTCCATCGTTATGGGCCTGTTTGGCTACGCCTTGTTTGTCGAGGCCATGGGCTTGGGCCTTTCGATGGTCTCTGCCGCTCTGGCACTCGCGCTCTTGATGCTTCCCATCGTCATGCGCACCACCGAAGAGGCCATTCGCGCCGTTCCGCGCTATATCCGGTGGGGTGCGTACGGCCTGGGCGCCACCAAGTGGCAGGTCGTCTCCAAGATCGTGCTTCCTTCTGCCTTTGGCCGTATTGCCACGGGTATCGTCCTCGCCATCGGCCGTGCCATTGGCGAGACCGCGGTGGTGCTCTACACCATGGGCCAGGCCATCAATCTACCTATTTCGCCGCTCGATTCCGGCCGCCCCATGACGGTTCACCTGTACCTGCTTGCCAACGACGGCATCAACATGAACGCAGCCTATGGCACCGCGCTCTTGCTGATGGTGATCATTCTGGCCTTCAACCTGTTTGCGCGCTTCCTGTCGCGCAAGCGTCGCTAGTTAAGGAGTCCCATGTCCGTTTATCAGTCCGCTCCCACGCTGGAGCAAGCGGCCATTACGGCCAAGGATTTCAACTTTTGGTACGGTGACTTTCATGCGCTGACGGGGCTTGACCTCAACATCGCCAAAAACGCCATCACCTCCTTCATTGGCCCTTCGGGCTGCGGCAAGTCGACGTTTTTGCGCTGCATCAACCGCATGAATGACCTGATCGAGGGCACGCGCGTCGAGGGCACCATGACGCTCGACGGCAACGATATCTATGCCGAGGGCGTCGACCCGGTCGACCTCCGTCGTCGCGTGGGCATGATCTTTCAGCAGCCCAACCCGTTTCCCAAATCCATCTACGAGAATGTCGCCTTTGGCCCTCGTCTGCAGGGCGTGACTAGCAAAAGCGACCTCGATGACATCGTGGAAGAATCGCTCAAGCGCGCCAACCTCTGGAAAGAGGTATCCAATCAGCTCAACAAGGATGGTTTGGCGCTCTCGGGCGGTCAGCAGCAGCGTCTGTGCATCGCGCGCGTGCTTGCGGTGCAACCCGATGTCCTTCTGATGGACGAGCCCTGCTCCGCCATCGACCCCACGTCCGTCTCTAAGGTCGAGGATCTGATGGCCGAGCTGGCGCCCGAGATGACGATCATCATCGTCACGCATTCAATGCAGCAGGCAGCTCGTATCAGCGACTACACCGCATTCTTCTTGCAGGAAGTTGCCGGCGAGCCCGCCACGCTCATCGAGTATGGTCAAACCGACGCGATCTTCACCAGCCCGGTGGACTCGCGGACGGAAGACTATATCACCGGCCGCTTTGGCTGATCGGTGCGACTAGTCCCAAGCCGATCGGACCTGGTCCGGTGCGTATTCACTGTGCGGGCGGCATGACCGCACCCAACTGATTGGAGTGAACCATGCGCAAACTGTTTTCCCGTCAGCTCGTCGAGGCCCGTCACGAGATGCTGAGCATCTACGAGGCCGTCGATCTGGCTCTCCACGATGCCGTGAAGGCCTATGTGACCGACGACCGCAAGCTCGCCACCAAGACCAAGAAACGAACGCTTTCGATTGACGCGCGCTGCGCCAACCTGGAGGCCGTCTGCTACAACCTGATCGCCACGCAGTCACCGGTCGCCTCCGACTTCCGCCTGCTTCAGACGATCATTTACGTCGACTTTAACCTGCAGCGCATGACCGATAAGGTCCGTCAGATCTGCCGTGCCACGCGTCATATGATCAAGGCCGACATCTCGCTGCCCAAGGAGCTTGTCGGCACGGTCGAGGCCGAGGCTGAGGCCGTCTACCAGGTGCTGGGATCTTCGCTTTCTGCGCTCGTCACCAACGACATGTCCATCATCTGCAACTTGGCCGTCGAGGACGAGCCAGTGCACGCCGCCTACGAGAAGTTCTTCCGCACCTTTAACCGTATGGATACGGGCGACTTTATGGACGACGACAGCAACTATGACGACCTGCGCCGCGCCATCATGGTTTCGCGCTACCTCGATCGCATCGCCTCGATTTCCATCGATGCCGCCTGCCGCCTGACCTTCCTGCTGACTGGTCAGCGCATGAATGCCGGCGATATCGCCCGCACGGACGAGGACGAGCTCGAGAGCATGCGCGTGCCTTCGGGCGAGGGCGTCATCATGAGGCCCGCCGTCGATGCGCGCTACGTTGCCAAGGTGCCCGTTAACGAGGTCAGCGAGGGACTTCGCTACCTGCTCGATCATCTTGAGGACGAGGACGATGACGAGGACGACGAGGAGTAAGTAATCCCGTTCGTCGAAAGATTGTAAATACCTAAGTGAGCGCGGCCTTGCACATGCGGGGCCGCGCTCTTGCGTTAGCATGGGACTACTTGTTTGGCTGTCAGCGGAGGCGATTAGCAATGGATAACTATTTGGACTTGATGCGCGCTCGCCGCGAGCAGATTCTGGAACGTTTTTATGCGGCGCTCGATCGCGCGGGCCGCCCCCACGACGCCGCGCGCCTCATTGCCGTGTCCAAGACCGTTGGTGTCGATGAGACCGTTGCCGCCATCCAGACGGGGTATCGCCATTTTGCCGAGAACCGCCCGCAGGAGCTGGTTCGCAAGCTCACGGGTCTGGCGGAGCATCCGGAGCTGCCCGAGGTGCGCTTCGATATGATCGGCAACCTGCAGACCAATAAGATCAATGCGGTGCTGGGCTCAGCCGAGCTGATTCACTCGGTGGGTTCGCTGCATCTGGCGCAGGCGATCTCGAGCCGTGCTGTCCGCAAGATTGAGGCAGGCGAGCTCGCCGGCCCCCAGCGTGTGCTCATCGAGGTCAATGTGAGTGGTGAGGAGTCGAAGGGAGGCTTTTCGCCCGATGAGATTCGCGCCGCCGCGGGTGAGCTTGCGGAACTTGAGGGAATTTGCGTACAGGGGCTTATGACTATGGCGCCCCGGGGGAATAAGGATGTGGCACGCCGCACCTTTGCGGGGCTTCGTGAGCTGAGGGATGAGCTGGAGGCGGCGCATCCCGATTTGAACCTGCCTGAGCTTTCCTGCGGCATGAGCGAGGACTTTGAGCCTGCCCTTGAGGAGGGCTCTACGCTCGTTCGCCTGGGCAGGGTAGTATTTAGCCCGGAGTTTGCAGTAAAATAAGGCTCTGAAGTGCGCACTGATTATCGGGGTGCCTGCACTAAACCGCGAGAGGACACAACCATGGGCTTCCTTGACGAGATTAAAAATAAGATGCACCTGGGCGGCCAGCAGGGTTACGACCAGGGTTATGGCCAGGACGACGACTACGGCTACGATGACGGCTATGACGATAGTTATCAGGGCAACGGCTACAGCGGTGCTTCGGGCGAGGGCTTCTACACCCAAGACGAGCCGAGCAACGGCCTGCTTGGCCAGACGCGCCGCGGTGAAGCTGAGTCGGTTGCCGTGTATACGCGCTCCGGTCAGCTTGTCGGCGATGACTCCCGTCATGCCACGACGTATAACCCGCCTTCGCGCTCGCAGGACAGCGTTGCGAGCGGTTATCGTCCTGGTGCCTATGACACGCCGTCGAGCTACGCCGAGAACACCCGCGCCCGTGCCGCCGCTGCGCCCGCGCCTGCACCGAGCGATGCCTCGGCCTATGCGAGCAATATCATCAACGCCACGCCGCAGCTGCCGGCCTATGTCCTGCGCCCCGAGAGCTATGACGACGTGGAGACCGTAGTGCGCCGCGTTCGCACCAAGCAGCCTGTCGCACTGATTTTTGTGGGCGTACGCACCGAAGTTGCTAAGCGCGTCTTGGACTTCTCTTACGGCTTTGCCTGCGGTCTGGGTGCCACGGTCAAGGAGGTGGGCGACCGCGTGTTCATGGTGCTGCCCGCCGGCTGCGAGGTCAAAGATTCCGATCTCAAGAAGCTTCGTGCCGACGGCTACCTTAAGTAAAGACAAGACGAGGAGATTCCCATCAACATCTACACTATCGTCCAGCTGGTCAACACGCTGTTCAACTTCTATTCCACGCTCATTGTCGTCTACTGCTTTATGACGTGGATTCCCATGAAGCAGGGTGGTTTGCTTCAGGATATTGCTGCGGTGCTCGATAGCGTGTGCGGTCCGTGGCTCAACCTGTTCCGTCGTTTCATTCCGCCGATGGGCGGTATCGATTTTTCGCCGGTCGTTGCGATTATTGCGTTGCAGTTGGTGCAGAGGCTGGTTCTGCAGCTTCTTATAGGTATACTCGTATAGAACTGACTTTGTAACTTACGTCGGGCGTGTAGCGCCGAGGCGATGAAAAAGGAGACTTGTTATGGCTATTACCCCTGCAGACATCCAGGCTCAGACTTTCTCTGAGGCCAAGCGTGGCTACGATCCTGCCGAGGTCGACGTCTTCTTGGAGACGCTGTCCTCCGAGGTTGACGCTATGCTCGCTAAGATCGTCGACCTTAAGGGTCGTCTGACTGCTACCGAGCAGCAGCTTGCCGATGCACAGGCTCAGCTTGCCCAGGCTCAGGATGCCACCGCCCAGGCCGTTCCTGCCGCCCCTGTGGCTGCTCCCGCCCCTGACTTCTCCGCTCAGGAGCGCCAGATTTCCGCTGCCCTGATCGCTGCCCAGCAGACCGCTGAGACCATCGTCAACGATGCCAACGAGAACGCTGAGCGTATCCGCAACGAGGCTGACGCTAAGGCCCGCGAGGTTATCCGCCAGGCTCTGACCGAAAAGCAGGCCGAGCTCGAGGAAATCGATCGTCTCAAGGCTTCCCGTGAGGAGTTCAAGGCAGAGTATCTCAAGCTCATCCAGCACTTCATGGACGATGCCCAGAACTCCTTCCCGGCCGACCTCATGGCCTCCACGCCGGTCGGTTCTGCCGCTTCTCCTGCGGTGACTGTTCCCGCCGAGCCGCTGCCCGTCGCTGACCCGGTTGTCCCCGTGGCCGATCCCTTCGCCCCGATCGACAACTTTGCCGCCGACGACCTGGACTAGCATTCGGCCTACAATTTAGTGCCTAGAAAGGACCCGCAGCTTGCGGGTCCTTTTTTATGACTGTGCCGGGGTGCGTAACATAAAAAACCGAGCCCTGCACATAGTGGCGCAGAACTCGGCGAACGGGTGAGCGGTCAAGGGTAGGTTTTAAGGCATGTCCCAAAAATCTACTTGAGGAGGAAGTCGGAGAGGGGAATGGTGCGGGCCTCGCGATGCTCGGGATCGGCGATGTGGTCGGCAGGATATCCGCAGACGAGCATGTGATAGGGATAGACGCCCTCGGGCAGGTTGAACTGCTCCTGTGCCACCTCGGGCTTAAAATGGCATACCCAACACGTTCCCAGGCCCTGCTCGGTGGCCTCCATCATCATCTGATCGCACACTATGGACGTATCGATTTCACTGGAATTCATCTGGTCATACGGGCGCACCCAAGCGTCTTCGGTAACGCTACAAATAAGGAAGATGAGCGGAGCGCCAAAGATAGATCCATCACGAGCAAACCGAGGCTGACAAGCAGCAGCCTTCTCCAGAAGCTCAGGCGTATCCAGCACCATCACACGAGAAGGATGATTATTACAAGCAGAAAGAGCAATCCGCCCAGCCTCAACAATGGCATCCACCACAGCCTGCTCCACAGCCCGATCTTCAAACTCACGACAAGAATACCGACCCCGAGCCAGATCCAAATAAGACATACAAGCCCTCCAACAATTAAAAATCAAACAAACCCAAAGTAACCCAAACAGTACCCAAAGCAGCAATCGGCCAAACGCTCATCAAGGGCCAAAGTGTCCGAACGAGTACCAAAGGTCCCTTCAGCCAAACCCCCATTGCGCTACAACTATCAGCCAAAGTTCCCAATGGTGGTACGTAAGGGAGCGGGCCCGACCACTAATACCTTTTGAACGACTCTGCTTGCAGCCGGAGTGAAAAAGGTATTAGTGGTCGGGCCCGCGACCGGTGGGATACGTGCCCCCAATTAACTGTTCTTCATGACAATCGAATCCACGACATCGGCCACATTCTCGCAGCAGTCGGCGCAGTACTCCAGGAAGGCGTAGACGTCACGCCAAGCGATGACCTCGAGCGGATCCTTGCCGTTAACGTGCAGGTTGCGCATGGCGTTGATGTAGAGCTCGTCGGCCTCGGACTCGATGGTGTTGATCTGGATGACCAGCTCGCGCAGCGTTTTGGACTTGCGGTAGTTGGGAAGCTCGACCATCAGGTCCTTCATGGCGCGGCAGGCGTCAGTCACCTTGTGGGCGATGACGATGGCGTCGGGATGGATGCTCTGAATGTTGGTGAAGTAGACGCGCTGCACGACGCCCTCAATACGGTCGAGCACGGTGTCGAGCGCGCAGCTCATCAGATCCAGATCCTCGCGCTCGAGCGGGGTGATAAAGGCGGTGAGCAGGGCGTCTTCGAGCTCGTGGTGCTTCTTGTCTGCCGCATGCTCAATCGCATGCATCTCCTCGAGCATGTCGTGGATCTGCGCGGGATCAAAGTTCTCAAAAATCTTGATGAGCAACTCTGCGGCCTGGACAGCAAGGTCGGCGCAGGCGACGTAGTTGTCAAAGTAGAACGAATCGGGTTTCTTTGCCATGGGTGGGTCCTTTCGAGGCGAAGACGGGTGGGCGAAGTGTTGCGGTCCAGATGGACGTTCGGTTTGACTAGAGGAACATCATGAACAGCTTGGCCATGACAAAGCTGATGAGTCCGCAGGCGGGGAAGGTGAAGAACCAGGTGAACATCATGTCCTTGACGACGCCGAAGTTGATGGCCGAGAGGCGCTTGACGGCACCGACGCCCATGATGGCGCAGGTCTTGATGTGTGTGGAGGACACGGGGATGCCGGTAAGGGTGGCAAGCAGCAGGTTCGCGGCGCCCGCGAGGTCGGCGGAGAAGCCCTGATACTTCTCGAGCTTAACCATGCTCTGGCCGACGGACTTGATGATGCGCTCACCGCCCACGCTGGTGCCGATACCCATGGTGGCCGAGCACAGCAGCATAATCCAGATGGGGATGCCGGCATCGCCGACGCTGGTCTGGCCGTTTGCGAAGGCCACGCCTAAAAAGAGCACGCCGATGAACTTCTGTCCATCCTGCGCGCCGTGCATAAAGCTCATGGCCGCAGCGCTCGCGATCTGAGCGTATTTAAAGAAGACATTGGCACGTCGCCTGTTGGCGGCGGCGAAAAGAATCGAGACGAGTTTGCACAGGACCCAGCCCATGACAAAGCCCAGGCCGATGGAGAGCGCCAGGCCGTAGATGACCTTCATCCACTCGTGGACGTTGACGCTGCTCGCGCCGCCGAGGGCGATAGCGGCACCGGTCAGGCCGGCGATAAGGCTGTGGCTTTGCGAGGTGGGGATGCCAAAACGCGACGCTGTGGCGCCGTAGACGACGATGGAGAACAACGCCGCGCACAGGCAGGCGAGCGCCATGGTGCTGTTTCCGCCAAAATCGACGATATGTGAGATGGTGTTGGCGACGCTCGCATTAAAGTGCGTCATGATGAGCACGCCGAGGAAGTTGAATGCGGCGCTCATGAGAATGGCGGCGCGGGCGGGCATGCAACGCGTAGTGACGCAGGTCGCGATGGCGTTGGGCGCGTCGGTCCATCCATTGACGAAGATGGCGCCCAACGCGAGGATCACGGTGACGGCAAGGACTGGGTTCGACACAATTTGGCCGAGGAAGGTTGAGAACGTTACGTCCATATATGGGCTTTCTCGAAGTTTGCAGACACGTTACAAAAACATGATAAATCGTATCACCTCCTACGGGTTTCTTTGCCGAGTTCTGATGGGAGAAGTAATTTTTTGGCACTAAAATTGAATATTAGCCCTGTTGACCGTGGGTGTTCTTTTTGCTATCACGCCATGCGGACACGCGCGTTCGCTCCGACACTCCAAAACCACAGTCTGTTCGCTTTACAACATGCAAACATGCGTTCGATAATAGGAGACATGGAATATCGACAGACAGATGGCAAAACTCGGCGCGTACACAAGCAGTATGTGGACGTCGTGGCTCGCATCCTCGCGGGCGGACAGGTCGTGCCGGTCACCGTCTGCTGGGTCGACGGTCGTTGCTTTACGATTGACGAGATTGTCTCGACCGCTGGGTTTGGCCTGACGGTTCACGGCATCCGTACGGCAACCTATAAGGTGCGTTTTGGCGGGCACGCGACCGAGTTGTATCTGGAGGACCAGACGCGCGAACGACCAGATGGCTCGCAGGCCCACCTGATGCGTTGGTGGGTGTGGGCATTCGACCGTACGCTTGAGGGCGAGCGCCGTAGGTAAGGACGCACGGCGTTCGGGTACAATGACAGGAATCTTGTCAGCTACTGCGCCGTTATTTGTGGCGCTTTTTGAAAGGACGAACCTATGAACGATATCCAGGGCTATCAGAACGGCCCCGTCGAGAGCGGCGCAAGCCGCGCCAAGGAGATGTCGCCGCGCGCGTACAATCTCACCATGTCTGCCCTGATCTTCTTGGGCTTTTGCGCCATGGGCGCCGGCGCCTACTTTACGAGCACCATGTCGTTTGCGCGCATGATGATGAGCGGCGCCGCCTTGCCGCTGGTCTTTGGCTCGTTTATTTTGACCATCGTCGGCATGGTTATGATGTCAGCTGCTGCCAGCAAACAGTCCGTGGGCCTGTCCCTTGCGGGCTACGTAATCTTTGCGAGTACCTTTGGCCTGACCGCGTCGTTTGGCCTTGCCAACTACGACCTGCCCACCATCAACACTGCCTTTATCGCCACGGCCGCCATCACCTTTGTCTTTGGCGCCTTGGGCGTGACGTTCCCCAAGTTTTTCCAGCGCGTATATGGCATCGGTTTTGGCATTCTGCTCGCCACTATTCTGGTTGAGATCGTGCTGATGTTCATGGGCGTCTCGCAGACCATCACCGACCTGATCGTGATCGTGGTGTTCGCCGGCTTTATTGGCTACGACACCTATGTTGCCACGACAGTGCCGCCTACACTGCCCAACGCCGTGCTCATGGCGTCCAATCTGTTCGTGGACATTATCAACGTGTTCCTGCGCATCCTGAACATCCTTGGCCGTCGCGACTAGTGGCGAATTGCGGCGGTGCTTGCCGTGCGTGTAAATCGATGCGAAAGGCGGTCCTTCGGGGCCGTCTTTTTTGTATGCGGCGGGGTATCATGGATGGAAAAAGCCGATAGCGGCAGCGACCGAGAAAGGTGACCACTTATGGCAGACGTCGACAACAGGAACCGTAACCGCAGGTCTAATCGCGCGGGTCAGCCCAATCCCAAGCGCGAGGCCCGTGCCAAGGCCGCCGAGCGTCACGTGGCAACTGTGTCCGAAGCGTGCGCCAAGGATATCGAGCGTTCGCTTGCCGGTGTTCGCGAGTTTGACGGTATGCCTGCCGGCTTTGTCGCGGCGATGAAGGCCAGGGTTCAGAGTGCTGTGGCCGCCGAAGAACAGGTTGCCGAGGACGTCGAGAACGCGGAGACTGCCGAGGTCGAGGCAGCGCCCGAGACCGAGGCGGCGCCCGAGCCCGTCGAGGAGCCTGCCGAGGAAATCGCCGAAGCTGAGTCCGCGCCTGCTGAGGAGCCCGCTCCGGTCCTGCCCGAGGTCACTGTGCTTGATGCCTCCGCCACGCAGGCAATCCTCGATAACGGTCGCGGCTATGCGCAGTTCTGCGACATGGCCGTGCTCGCCTTTGCCTCGTTTACCAATCCGGGCGGTGGATATATTCAGGGTTATCTGGGCCAGGAGGCCACGCTGTGCGCCGATTCGTATCTGTACAACGTTCTCGATAAGCAGCGTAAGTGGTACGGCGAGAACCGTCGCCGCAACATCAACTGCGAGCTCTATCGTAACCGCGCCCTGGTGGTGCCTGCGGTGCGCTTCGACCGCAACCACGTGCATGCATACGCCGACGTGATCGTGGCCGCTGCGCCCAACGTTAGACGCGCCCGCCAGGAGTATCGCGTGAGCGACGATGCTCTGCTGGATGCCCTGCGCGACCGTATCCGCTTTGTGCTCGCCACCTGCGATGAGCTGGGTCGCGAGAAGCTCGTACTGGGTGCTTGGGGCTGCGAGAACAACGGCTTTGACGCAGAGGCCGTGGCCGAGCTCTTCCGCAAGGAGCTCGCGTCGGGCGACTTCAAGGTCAAGCAGGTCTTCTTTGCCGTGCCCTCTACGCGCTGGGACGAGGACTTCGCCAAATTCGAGCACGTGCTGGCAAACTTCCCCGAGCGAAACGAGGAGTCCTATGCTCAGGTTGCCGCCCGCGCCGCAGCCGCCCGTGCCGCCGAGCAGGCTCAGGCCGCTGCCGAGGATGACGAGGATGACGACGACTGGCGCAAGTACCTGTAAACTGTGCGCGTGATGCGATATACCGAGCCGACGGGGGCTGCTCCCGTCGGCTTTTTATTGAGTGGGGAGCTTACGATGAAAAACGTTCTGTGCTTTGGTGACAGCAACACCTATGGCTATGATCCGGCGGGTATGCGCGACGGCACCGCAGTGCGCTATGCGCAGGATGTGCGCTGGTGCGGCGTGGTGCAGCGTGACCTGGGTGAGGGCTGGCATGTGATTGAGGAAGGTCTAAATGGTCGCACGACGGTGCGCGACGATATGTGCCATCTGGACACCAACCTCAACGGCATTCGCGCGCTTCCGATGCTGCTCGAGGCTCATAAGCCGCTGGACGCCATTGTGATCATGCTGGGCACCAACGACTGTAAGACGGTCTTTAACGTGACAGCTTCCGATATCGCCCGTGGCGCCATGGCGCTGATTCGCGCCGTCCGCGCGTTTCCGTGGACCGACGCTGCGCCTTGCCCGCGCATCCTGCTGATGGCTCCTATCAAGATCAAGCCGCAGATCGCCGATGTATATATGACCGATTTTGACGAGCGTTCCGTCGAGGCATCTGAACATTTTGGCGAGTACTATGCGCACGTGGCCGAGCAGTTTGGCTGCGACTTTTTGAATGCCGCCGAGTTTGCCGAGCCGGGCGATATCGACTATCTGCATATGATGCCCGAAAGCCACGAGAGCTTGGGTCACGCCGTGGCAGCCAAGCTCCAAGAGATGCTCGGTGAGTAGCGCGACCCCAAGCCACCACAGAAGTTCCCCTTGCGGCGGCTTGTTTCGTTGCTTTGTCTCGATCTGTAACAGTTGTAAGGCCGAAAACGGGCTAGATGTTACAGATTGAGATTATTTAGGTCGATATCGGTCGTTTGTCTCGATCTGTAACATCTAGGGTCGATTTCGCCGAGTTACTGTTACAGACCGAGATTATCTTCTCAGCGGAATTTGAATGTCTCAATCTGTAACAGGTGGGCCGAAAAATGGACTCTAACTGTTACGGATCGAGATGTTTGTGGGAACCACCGCAAAGGTGCCTGTCCCCTTTGCGGTGGTTTGGGCTGCGAATCTTAATACTGCCACATGTGGTTGACGGGGCCGGAACCTTTGCCCATGTTCAGGCCGGCGGCCAGAGCGCCTGTCAGGTATGCCTTGCCCGCGTTGACGGCGTCGGCAAGATCCATGCCCTGGGCCAGCGCGCAGGCGATGGCGGACGAGAGCGTGCAGCCGGTGCCGTGCGTGTTGTCGGTCTCGATGCGCTTGTGGCGGAACCACGTGGTGAGTGGATCTCCCAGATGGTTGCCCTCGTCATCGAGTGGCGCGGGTTCGGCCAGTACATCGTTGGCCTCGTTGACAAGATGCCCACCCTTAACGAGGGATGCACAACCAAAGCGGCGGGTGAGGAGCATGGCAGCATTTTGCTGCGTGCGCTCGGAGTCGACCTCGTAGTCGAGCAGGGCCATGGCCTCGGGAATATTGGGCGTGATAACCGTCGCTAGCGGGAACAGGCGGCGAGTGAGCGCCTCTGCGGCATCTTCGGCAATCAGCCGTGCGCCCGAGGTGGCTACCATGACGGGGTCGACTACCACGTTTGTCGCCTTCCAGGCGCTCAGGCGGTCGGCGATAACATCGATAATCTCGACAGAAGAAACCATGCCGATCTTGACGGCGCTCGGGCGGATATCGTCAAAAACGGCGTCAATTTGCGCGGCTACGATATCTGGCGAGATATCCTGCACGGCGGTAACGCCCAGTGTGTTTTGCGCTGTGATGGCGGTG
>CABUBY010000007.1 GCA_902489955.1 uncultured Collinsella sp.
CGGGTGCACCATCGACGTCTTCAATACAGAAGATATCAGTGCGGAATGCGCTGGGAAGTTACCCCATGCGGCCAGCTGTGGGGTCTTTGTTGCGTTCGAACAAGCAACCCACATATATATCTGAATTTGGATGTGGTGGGCGCTTGGCTGTTGGGTGCTTTGAGATGAGGGCGGTGCTTTGGGAAGGGGCGCCGCCTTGGAATGGGATGGGGTGTTTAGGTGAAGAGGGGCTTTATGGCTGATAGGTAGTCTTTGGCTACTTCGGCCTTATCTGCTTGGAAGTTGTGCCAGGCCCACCATTGGACCATTCCTACGAAGCTTGAGGCTATGTGGTGTAGTAGGAAGCTTCGGTCCATGGTGGCGGCGGGGCCGTTTGGGTCGGTAGGGACGGTTTCGGCTGCTCGTGACATGATGGTCTTGCGGAGACAGTCGGCGAAGACGCGCGAGCCGGCTCCGGCTACGAGGGCTCGAACGCCCTGACGGCGTTCCCAGAGGTTGTTGAGGATATGCTCGACTTGCACGAGTGGGTCGTCGAGCGGCGTACCATCGTCGTCGAGGGCGTGGGCGCAGATGTCGCTCACGAGCTCGGACAGTAGGTCGTCTTTGCTCTTAAAGAGGCCGTAGAATGTGGCCCGACCAACATGGGCACGAGCGATGATGTCGCCGACGGTAATCTTGCCGTAATCCTCTTCGCGTAGCAGCTCGGAGAACGCTGCAACGATGGCAGCGCGGCTTTTTTCTTTGCGGGCATCCATGGCTATGCATCCACGTGAACGAGTAGACAACGGAGCGTGCCGGAGCAACCCTCGTAGGGGCGCTTGCCGGCGCCGTAGCCGACGGCTTCGATGTGGTAGCGTGCCGGCAGGTGCTCGGACGTGCGCAGCGCGGTGACGATGGCGGCGCCCGTGGGCGTCACGAGCTCGCCAGCGACCGGTGCGGGCGTGAGGGCGATATTGCCCGCCTGGCATAGGTTGACGACAGCGGGGACGGGAATGGGCATGAGGCCGTGGGCGCAGCGGATGGTGCCGTGGCCCTCGGAAAGCGACTCGACCACGATATCCTCGATGCCCAGGTCATCGAGGCAGATGGCGACCGAGCAGATGTCAACGATGGAGTCGACGGCGCCCACCTCGTGGAACAGGACAGTGTCGGGCGTTTTGCCGTGAGCCTTTGCCTCGGCAGCGGCGAGTACGGAAAAAATGGCGAGGGCGCGACGCTTGGCGCCATCGCTTAGCTGCGAGCCGTCGATGATGGCGGTGACGTCCGCCAAAGAACGATGGTGATGGTGGCGGGCGTGATGATGGCCCTCGTGGCCATGGCCGTGGGTCTCATGGTCATGCTCGTGGCAGTGCTCGTGTTCGTGCTCGCCATGGTCATGATGGTGGTGTTCATGCTCGTGCGTGTGCTCGACAGCTGCTTCGTTGCCGTAGAGCCAGGCCATATCGTGATCATGGTTCTCGAGGCCCTCTGCAAGCTGGACGTCGAAATCGCAGGCGTCGATGCCATGCTTGTTTACGCGCGTTACAGCGATCGAAAAGCCGTCGACCGGCAGCGTGGCGAGCTGTTCGCGCAGGTGCTCCTCGCTGGCGCCCAGGTCGAGCAGGGCCGCGACGGTCATATCGCCGCTGATGCCCGAAGTGCCGTCGATGATAAGCGTGTGCTGATGGTTGGACATGGAATGCTCCTTAACGGGCGCAGGATGTGCCGGCGCTCAGATGATTGATAAGACTTGCCTGGTAGGCGGCACCAAAGCCGTTATCGATATTGACGACCGATACGCCGCTGGCGCAGGAGTTGAGCATGGCGAGCAGCGCGGCTACGCCTCCAAAATTTGCGCCGTAGCCCACGCTGGTGGGAACGGCGATGACCGGACAGCTCACCAGACCGCCGATAACGCTCGCCAGGGCGCCTTCCATGCCGGCGATGGCGATGACCACCTGCGCTTGGGCAAGTTCCTCGGCATGCGCGAGCAGGCGGTGCAGGCCTGCGACACCTACGTCGTAGAGGCGGTCGACCTCGTTGCCATAGAATTCGGCCGTCAACGCGGCTTCCTCGGCGACGGGCAGGTCGCTCGTACCGGCGCAGGCGACAACGATGCGTCCGTTGCCGGTAGGGGAGGGCTTGCCGCCCACGAGGGCGAGCTGTGCGTCTGGGACATATCCCAGGTCGATGCCGTTGCCGAGGAGCTTCGAGGCGCGGGCTGCCTTTTCGGCGTCCAGGCGCGTGACCAGGATGCGCACCTGGCCGGCATTGAGTAATGCTTTGATAATGGCGGCAATCTGCTCGGCGGTTTTACCGGCGCCGTAGACAACCTCGCCGGCTCCCTGGCGCACCCCGCGTGAAAGATCGAGCTGCGCAAAACCCAGATTGGCGGTTGGCGCCGTCTGGATGCGCGTGAGGGCGACTGCCGGGGTGACTGTTCCGTCGGCAACATCGCTCAGCAATTGCTCAAGATCTCGCTTATCCATATATGTTCCCTTCGACGGTGCAAAGTCTAGCACGAGAAGGGTAGTTTCCGAACACTAAGACAAAATTGTTCGGAAACTATAGGACAGACTGATTCAATTGTTAGACGGATCGACTAGTCACGCAGGATGATGTCCATGGCGAGCATCAGGTTGCGCTCGTTGATGGCAAACGGGGCGGCTTCGCGCGTCTTGGGCTTGGCACAAAACGCGATGCCCGTGCCCGCGGCCTGAATCATGGGGATGTCGTTGGCGCCGTCGCCGATCGCGACGGTATGGGCCATATCGACACCGCACTCAACTGCCCAATCCAGCAGCTGGATGAGCTTGGACTCCTTGGTCACGATGTCTGCCGCCAGCTTACCGGTGAGTTTGCCGTCCACGACCTCCAGGCGGTTAGCCAGGCAAAAGTCGATACCCGCGGCGGCCACGATCTTATCGGCGACCTCGTGGAAGCCGCCGCTTACCACGCCGACCTTCCAGCCCTTGCTGTGCGCCGAGCGCACAAGCTCCAGCGCGCCGGGGGTAAACGTCACGCGCTCAAAGGTGCGCTCGAACACGCTCTCATCCAAGCCGGCAAGCAGCCCCACGCGCTCCTCGAGTGCCTGCTTAAAGTCCAGTTCGCCGCGCATGGCGCGCTCAGTGATCTTCGCCACTTGCTCGCCTACGCCGGCTTCCTCGCCCAACAGGTCGATGGCCTCCTGGTTGATGAGCGTGGAGTCGATATCCATAACGATGAGGCGTGCAGTCATGGCGGGCCTTTCCGAGTGCAGTTGTATTGGGGCACATTGTCGCACGCGGCGCGCCTTGGCGACGGCCAGGCTGCGTCAATTGTTTCGTCTCCGTCAAGTCTTTGGGCAGGAGCCACTTTTCCGCGGCACATCGACACAGGTGCGATAAGATAGAACGCCATGTCTGGCTGCGCGGTTTACGCAGGCTGGGCAAATCTGTACGACGCCGCCCGGAACGACACGGGGCGGCACAGATCCATAAAGGAGGATCACTGGTATGAGCCAGACCCGTCCCATCGACGAGCATTCCATGCACACCCGTACCTGCGGCGAGCTTCGCCGCGAGAACGTGGGCGAAGAGGTCACCCTCACCGGTTGGGTGAGCCGTCGCCGCGACCACGGCGGCCTTATCTTCTGCGACCTTCGCGACCGCGAGGGCATCACGCAGCTCACCTTCGACCCCGAGCACTCCGACGGCGACGCCTTTAAGATCGCCGAGACCATGCGTCCCGAGTGGCCCATCAAGATCCACGGCGTCGTGCGCGCTCGTGGCGAGGAGACCACCAACACCAAGCTCGCGACCGGCGAGATCGAGGTCCTGACCGACCACGCTGAGGTGCTCAACACGTCTGTCACCCCGCCTTTCCAGATCGAGGACGGCATCGAGACCAGCGAGGACACCCGTCTGCGCTATCGCTATCTGGACCTCCGCCGTCCCGAGATGATGGCCAACCTCAAGCTGCGCTCCGACTTCACCTTTGCCATTCGCGAGGCGCTGCACAACCGTGAGTTCATGGAGGTCGAGACGCCCTCCCTGTTTAAGTCCACGCCCGAGGGCGCTCGCGACTTCATCGTTCCCAGCCGTATTCAGCCGGGCAACTTCTACGCCCTGCCGCAGTCCCCGCAGCTTCTGAAGCAGCTGCTCATGGTTGGTGGCGTTGAGCGCTACTACCAGGTTGCCAAGTGCTTCCGCGACGAGGACCTGCGTGCCGACCGTCAGCCCGAGTTCACCCAGGTCGATATCGAGATGTCCTTCGTGGACCAGAACGATGTCATGAGCGCGCTCGAAGAGGTCCTGGCCGATGCCTTCGGCCGCATGGGTGTCGAGATGCCCACGCCGCTGCGTCGCATGGACTACTGGGAGGCCATGGACACCTATGGCTCCGACAAGCCCGATACCCGCTATGGCATGCACCTGGTCGACCTGACCGACATCTTCGCCAACTCCAAGTTCAAGGTCTTTGCGACTGCCGCAAACGAGGAGGGCTCTGTCGTCAAGGCCATCAACGCCAAGGGCGCCGGTGCCTGGGCACGTGCCAAGATCGATAAGCTCGCCGGCGTGGCCTCCACGTTTGGCGCCAAGGGTCTGGCCTGGATCGCTTTCCGCGAGGACGGCTCCATCAACAGCCCCATCGTCAAGTTCTTCTCGGACGAGGAGATGGCGGCTCTGCGCGAGCGCATGGATGTCGAGCCCGGCGACCTTGTGATGTTCGCCGCCGGCCCGCGCCTGCTCTCTGACGAGATCCTGGGCGGCATGCGTTCTCACATGGCCAATGCACTCGAGATCAAGCGCGAGGGCCACGACTTCCTGTGGGTCGTCAACTTCCCGCTGTTCCACTGGGACGAGGACCGCAAGGCTTACGCTGCCGAGCACCAGCCGTTCACTCTGCCGACCGAGACCGACATCGCCAAGATCGAGGCCGACCCGTTGGCAGCCGGTTCTTGCACCTACGACTTTGTCATGGACGGCTTTGAGGCCGGCGGCGGCGGTATGCGTATCCACAACGCCGAGATGCAGATGTCCATGCTCAAGCTCCAGGGCTTTACCGAGGAGCGTGCCGAGTCGCAGTTTGGCTTCCTCATGGAGGCCCTCAAGTTTGGTGCGCCCCCGATGGGCGGTTTCGCTTTGGGCCTGGACCGCGTGTGCATGCTGCTCACCGGTTCCGACTCCATCCGCGACGTAATGGCGTTCCCCAAGACGGCCAGCGGCTCCGACCTCATGTCGGGCGCTCCGAGTGCCGTTAGCGGCGCCCAGCTCAAGGACGTCAGCCTGCGCCTGATGTAGGCGAGCGGCTACATATTGCCTGCAACGAGGGAAGGACGCGTGCCTTCCCTCGTTTTTTATGCGTCGAGGTTGTGAGGGCATGGGGTGACCGGACGTCGCGGAAACTACGACCCGGAATTTGCGTCCAAAACGGGTCGCAGTTTCCCAAACAGGGTCCTTTTGGAAACTGCGACCCAGAATCCAGCCAAATAATGGGACGCACTTTCCGGTTGAGCCTTCTGGCGGGCTTTAACAAGCATCTAACGCTACAATAACTACCACGTGGCTGGGTTTGCCAGCCGAATGTACGATGTCGTGGGAGGGGACATGGTCGAGTTTACAAAGACGATTAAAGATCCGTTGGGATTACATGCCCGCCCGGTTGCGCTGCTCTATGACATCATTGCCAAGCATCGTAGCGACGTGTCAGTCAGCATCGGCGATCGCCACACGGATGGCCGCGATGTCATGGGACTCATGGCCCTCTATGGTGAGTGCGGCGAGGACATCATCTTCCGCGTTTCGGGCGTAGACGAGGCTTCCTGCGTTACGTCGATCAGAAATCTCTCGCTTTAAGCATGACAGGGCGTGGTAAAGGATGGTCCTTTGCCGCGCCCTTTTGTTTCGTATAGGAAACTTTTTCGAAATCTGAATGGGGACCCTTTCCAAAAAGTTAACCACGTGCTAGTTTACTATAGCGAACATAGACGTGGTTAACTTTTAACGCGTCGATGTTGAGGACGAACTGACGTTAGGAGCAACTCATGTCTTGCGGACCGCAGATGCCGGCCATGCCGCTTTCGATGGTAAAAGCGGGCGAAACCGTGCGCGTGTCTCGTGTAAAGGGCAATGAGGACATGAAGCACCACCTCAAGGACCTCGGCTTTGTCGAGGGCAACGAAATCCATGTGGTGAGCTCGAGTGGCGCCAATATCATCGTCACCGTGCTGGGCGCACGCTTTGGTATCGATTCCAAGGTTGCCATGCACATCATGACCGTCGGTTAGTCAGCAGCATTTCATAAAAACCGAAAGGGGGACAAGAGGATGAAGACGTTGGGTGACGTTAAGGTGGGCGAGAGCTCCACCATCATCAAGCTTCACGGTGAGGGTGCGCTTCGCCGCCACCTTATGGACCTGGGGCTCATCAAGGGTACTTCGTTCAAGGTCGTGAAGGTTGCACCGCTCGGCGATCCGGTCGAGATCAACGTGCGCGGCTACGAGCTTTCCATCCGCAAGGAGGAGGCGGCTGTCGTCGAGGTCCAGTAAGGGCTCGCGGCGTATATTTCTGCAGATAAAGTTAGGTATTTCTAACTTGATGCTGCAACTTTGAAGCACATTATCCAGCCTGCGCGGAGAAAGCAGCGCAGGCACACAAGGAAGAAGGATTGAATGGCGGATTCTCAGATCCATGTCGCGCTTGCGGGTAACCCCAACTGCGGCAAGACCACGCTTTTCAACCTGATCACCGGCGCCAACGGCTACGTTGGCAACTGGCCCGGCGTCACGGTTGAGAAAAAGGAAGCCAAGCTCCTAAGCGACAAGAACGTTACCATCACGGACCTCCCTGGCATCTACTCGCTTTCCCCCTACAGCCCCGAGGAGCAATGCTCGCGCGATTACCTCATGAGCGGCGAGCCCGATGTCGTCGTCCAGGTGGTCGACGCCACCAACCTCGAGCGCAACCTGTACCTGGCGCTTCAGGTTATCGAGACCGGCCTGCCCGTGGTCGTTGCCCTCAACATGGCCGACTTGGTCGAGAAGAACGGCGACAAGATCGACACGGACAAGCTCTCCAAGAAGCTCGGCTGCCCGGTCATGATGATCTCGGCCCTTAAGAACAAGGGCATCAAGGAGCTGTTCGAGCAGGTTAAGAAGTCCGCTGCTTCCAAGGGCGAGGTGCCGGAGCACAAGTTCGATTCTTCCATTGAGGACGTTCTGGACCACATCGAAAACAACCTGCCGGCAAGCGTTCCCGCTAACAAGCGTCGCTACTACGCGGTCAAACTGTTTGAGCGCGACGCGGACGCCTGCAAGCTCATCAACCTCACCAAGGAGAAGGCCGCTCGCGTGGAGGAGCTGGTCGCCCAGTGCGAGCAGGACTGCGACGACGACGCCGAGTCCATCATTACCGGCGAGCGTTACGGCGTGATTGCCCACATCATTGACGAGTGCCTCACCAAGGCTCCGGCCAAGATGAGCACCTCCGAGAAGATTGACCGCGTGGTTACCAACCGTATCCTGGGCCTGCCGATCTTTGTGGTCATCATGTTCTGCGTGTACTACATCGCCGTCTCCACCCTGGGCGGCACGGTGACCGACTTCACCAACGACCAGCTCTTCGGTACCGACGGTTGGTACGTGCTCGGTCAGGGCCGCGATGCCTACGACGCTGCCGTCGAGGCCGCGGGCGACAATGCCGACTCGGTCGACCCGGCACAGTACGGTCCCTATGTCCCGGGTATCACCACCGCGGTGCATAACGCTCTTGTGGCGGGTGGCACCGAGGACGGCGGTCTTGTCGATTCGCTGGTCTGTGACGGTATCGTGGCCGGCATCGGCGCCATCATGGGCTTTGTCCCGCAGATGTTCTTGCTGTTCGTGATGCTGTCCTTCCTGGAGGACTGCGGCTACATGGCCCGCGTCGCCTTCATCATGGACCGCGTGTTCCGCCGCTTTGGCCTGTCCGGTAAGTCCTTTATCCCCATGCTCGTGACCTCGGGCTGCGGCGTTCCCGGCGTCATGGCCACCAAGACCATCGAGAACGAGAAGGACCGCCGTATGACGGTCATGACCACCACGTTTATTCCCTGTGGCGCCAAGCTGCCGATCATCGCCCTGCTCATGGGTTCCATCATCGGCGATTCTTCCACCACCGCCGCGTGGATCAGTCCGCTCTTCTACTTCCTGGGCGTCTTTGCCGTCGTCGCCTCGGGCCTCATGCTCAAAAAGACCAAGCTCTTCGCCGGTCGCCCGACGCCGTTCGTTATGGAGCTTCCTGCCTACCACTTCCCGGCGATCCGCTCTTGGGCGCTGCACGTGTGGGAGCGCTGCTGGGCCTTTATCAAGAAGGCCGGCACGGTCATCTTCGCGTCCACTGTCGTGGTTTGGTTCCTGTCCAACTTTGGTAGCTACAACGGTTCCTTTGGCTACCTGCCCGCGATGGACGGCATCTCCGAGGAGTTCATGGACTACTCCGTGCTTGCCATGCTCGGCAACCTGGTCTCCTGGATCTTCGCCCCGCTTGGCTTTAGCACCTGGCAGGCAACAGCGCTGTCCGTCTCGGGCCTTGTCGCCAAGGAGAACGTCGTCGCCACCGCCGGCTCGCTGCTGTCCGTTGCCGACGCGGGCGAGACCGACCCGAGCCTGTGGACCGCGTTTGCCGGCATGTTCCCCACCATGGGCGCTTGCGTCGCCTTTGGCGCGTTCAACCTGCTGTGCGCTCCGTGCTTTGCTGCCATGGGTGCCATCCGCAACCAGATGGATTCCGGCAAGTGGTTCGCGATTGCCATTGGCTACGAGTGCGCCTTCGCTTGGGTGATCGGCCTGTTCATCAACCAGTTCTACAACCTGCTTGTTCTGGGTCAGTTTGGTATCTGGACGGTTGTGGCTATCGTGCTGCTGGTTGCGATGCTCTTCCAGATCTTCCGTCCCATGCCCAAACACGCATGGACCGATGAGGACGAGACCAACACTGCTTCCGCCGCAGTTTCCGCTTAAGTCCGAATAAGGATTAACCCCTTTCCACGAGCCCGGGTGTCCCAGCGACACTCGGGCTTTTTGGTGGGGGAGATATGGCGTTTCCGCAGATAAAACCGACCAAAATAAAACGTCCCTATTTGGTAGGTGGAGAATGGGGTAAAGTAAGTGATGGCTAACTAGAGGAGGCTTGCTATGGCACCTATCGATATTGTTGTACTGGCTGTTATCGGTATTGCGTTTGTCGCCGTGTGCGTGCGTATCTACCGCAAGGGCACCTGCGCCGACTGCGCTCAGGGTGGCGTTTGCACGGGGCATTGCTCCAACAAAAAGACGTGCGCCGCACTTAAGGGCGTAGACAAAATCGCCGAAGACTTGGGTCGCGGTATCAAATAAGGTCCAGACATCCAAGCGCCTCGCGAGCATCCGTTCGCGGGGCGCTTTGCGCATTTGAGGGAGAGCACGGCGAGTCGAAGAGTATTTTTGGGGTATCGTTAACTGGACTATTAATTGGCAACTTATCTATAACGGAGTAACCGCATGAGCGCTCGCGTAACCATGAAGGACATAGCCGCCGAGCTTGGCGTTTCCATCAATACCGTGCACAAGGCCCTGACGGGAAAGGCCGGCGTGAGCGAATCCGTGCGCGCCAAGGTGAATGCTAAGGCCGAGGCTATGGGTTACCATCGCAATACGAGTGCCTCGAGCCTGCGCCGCAAGGATATCAACCTGGTGTTTTGCCTGCCCCGCGCATCGCGCGAGGGGGCGTACTTTTTCCGTTACCTTTGGGAAGGCTGCAATCGTTTTGAGCAGGAGGTGGTCGACCAGGGCATTACGGTTGAGCGCGTTGAATTTGGCGTGGGCGGCTACGCCGATGCGCTCGAGCAGATTGATGAGCGCCTGCAGGTAGGCGAGAAGATTGATGGCCTGCTTGCCTATGTTCCGGGCAATGACCGCGCGACCGAGCTCCTGAGACAGATTGCCGAGGCAGGCGTGACAATCGAGCTCGTCGACGGCGACCGCCCGCACCTCGATCGCTTGGGTGCGAGCTTGGCCGACTATTCGACGGCAGGCAGCCTTATGGCTGAGCAGGCGGCAAATCTGGCCCACGCTTCTGGGGCTGACGCCCGCGTGCTCCTGTTGGCGGGCGACCCCTATACCGATTCACACTATCTGACCGCCCGCGCCTTTCACAATTACCTGCGCGAACACGATATTCCATGGCAAGTTGAGGACCTTGCCGGCGCCCATGCGCAAGTCAAACAGCTCGAGCGCGAGCTTGAGCAGCGCTTGAGTGCGCCGAATGCTCCCGAGCTCATCTGTAGCGTTTTTGCCGTTGGTTCCGAGGTAGTCGCCAACGCGCTTGTTTCGAGCGGCAAGGCCGGCAAGGTCATGGTAATCGGCAACGACCTGTTCCCCGAGAGCGCCTTGGCCTTGCGTCGTGGCATCTTTACCAATATTGTCTATAAAGACCCGGTGAGCCTGGCCTACCGCGGTGCCAAGACCTTGGGCGAGTATTTGCTGTGGGGTAAAACTCCGGCGGAGCCCGTGCAGAAGGGCGCTGTGGAGATGGTGTTTGCCAGCAACGTTGACCGTTACTGCAAACTCGCCGGAATCTAATGCGTTTAGTGAGTTCCCTATTTGCCGCGTACTTTTTGGTAGGGGTATCGAAAAGCTGTTTCGAAGGCCACTGATGGCGAATCTGCCGTCAGCGGCCTTTCTTTGTGTCGATCTAACGCGGGATTCATGGCCTTGGTAACCGTTAAGCGGCCAAAACCTACCGCTCACCCCGTGATGGTTAGGTGAACGTTCACCCAAAAACGATTTTTGAACTAAGATGGTGAACGTTCACCTAGAGGATAACGAGCGCATCGTGCGCCCGCTCCGCCAACAAAGGGGTTGTTTGATGAAAAACTTCATGGACGATCAGGATTTTCTGCTGAGCACCAAGACCGGCGAGGAGCTGTTCCACAACTTTGCCGAGGGCATGCCCATCGTCGACTACCACTGCCACATTTCTCCCAAGGAGATTTGGGAGGACAAGCGTTTCGAGAACATCACCGAGGTTTGGCTGGGCGGCGACCACTACAAGTGGCGCCTGATGCGTGCCAACGGCGTCGACGAGCGCTTTATCACTGGCGACGCCCCTGCTCGCGAGAAGTTCCAAAAGTGGGCCGAGACCCTGGGTCGCTGCGTCGGCAACCCCGTCTTTGAGTGGAGCCACCTGGAGCTTAAGCGCTACTTTGGCTACGAGGGCGTCCTCAACGGCAAGACTGCCCAGGAGGTTTGGGACCTTGCCAACGCCAAGCTCGCCGAGGCCAGTTTCACCTGCCGCAACCTGATCAAGCAGTCCAATGTCCGCATGATCTGCACTACTGACGACCCCGCCGACAGCTTTGAGTGGCACAAAAAGATTGCAGCCGACGACAGCTTTGACGTTCAGGTCGTTCCCGCCATGCGCCCCGACGCCGCCCTGCGCATCGAGCGTGGCCAGGAGTTTGCCGACTACTGCAGGCACCTCTCCGAGGCTGCCGGCGTTGAGGTCAGCGACTTCGAGGGCATGAAGTCCGCTATTTCCAAGCGCTACGACGTTGCTCACGAGCTGGGCTGCCGCGCCTCCGACCACGCACTCGATTACGTCATGTACGTCCCGGCTACCGCCGACGAGATCGAGGCCATCTTTGCCAAGGGCCTGGCTGCTGAGCCGCTCACCGAGGAAGAAGTCCTCAAGTACAAGACTGCCTTTATGCAGTTCGTTGCCGGTGAGTATGTCCGTCTGGGCTGGGCCATGCAGCTGCACTTTGGCTGCAAGCGCGACAACAACCGCGCCATGTTCGCCAAGCTCGGTCCCGACACCGGCTACGACTGCATCTCCAACTACACGCCGTCCGACCAGCTCGCCGATTTCCTCAACTCCATCCAGGAGACCTGCGGCCTGCCCAAGACCATCCTGTACAGCCTGAACCCCATCGATAACACCATGATCGATACCGTCATGGGCTGCTTCCAGGAGGCTCCGACCGCCGGTAAGATCCAGAACGGCTCCGCCTGGTGGTTCAACGACAACGAGGTCGGCATGCGCGAGCAACTCACGGCTCTGGCTAACGAGGGCGTGCTGGGCAACTTTGTGGGCATGCTTACCGACTCCCGCTCTTTCCTGTCCTATCCGCGCCACGAGTACTTCCGTCGCGTGCTGTGCAGCGTGATCGGCGAGTGGGTCGAGCAGGGCAAGTACCCGGCCGACATGGAGCTACTGGGCGAGGTTGTACGCGACATCAGCTACAACAATGCGGTCCGCTACTTTGGCTTTGACCTGGACACCGTCGAGGCCTAAGCCCGCATCAAATCACATCGAACTCGGGAGCGCCGTTGCCACACGCGGCGCCCCTGTTTTGCTTGCACGCTAACAGCTATCTAAGGAGAGACACAGATGGAGAACATCAGCTACGATGCGCTCGAGAAGATCGGCTACAAGGGCTATTTGCTGCCCAAGGATGCTCCCGAGAAGGTTCTGCAGTTTGGCGAGGGCAATTTCCTGCGCGCCTTCGTCGACCGTTTCTTTGACATGGGCAACGAGGCCACCGGCTGGAACGGCAAGGTCGTCATGGTGCAGCCCATCAGCGGTGCCTTTGGCTTTGCCGACGGTATCAATGCCCAGGACGACCTGTACACCGTGCTGGTGCGCGGCAAGGAGAACGGCAACACGGTTGACGAGTCACGCGTGATCAGCGCCTGCAGCCGCTGCCTTAACCCGTATCGTGAGGACGACTATCGCGCCATGATGGAGGTCGCCGTCTCCGACGACCTAGAGATCATCGTCTCCAACACCACCGAGGCCGGTATCGCCTATGACCCGTCCTGCAAGGCCGACGACATGCCACCTGCGAGCTTCCCCGCCAAGCTTGCCCAGGTGCTCCACACCCGCTGGGCTGCCGGTAAGCCGGGCGTCATCGTCCTCGCCTGCGAGCTCATCGATCACAACGGCGAGGAGTTGCTGCGCATCATGAACCAGTATGTGAGCGACTGGGGCTGGGAGGACGAGTTTGCGCAGTGGATGGCTAACGACTGCACCGTCTGCACCACGCTCGTCGACACCATCGTCCCCGGCCGCATCCGCGATCCTAAGGAGGCCGCGGCGGTTGCCGAGCGTCTGGGCTACGAGGATCCCTTCCTGGCCGTGCGCGAGCCCTTCCAGATGTGGGGCATCCAGGGCGACGAGTCGCTTGCCGAGAAGCTTCCCTTTGTGAAGGCTGGTCTTCCGGGTGTCTTTGTGACTCCCGACGTCACCCCGTACAAAAAGCGCAAGGTCCGCATCCTCAACGGTGCCCATACCGCCTTCGTTCCGGGTTCCTGGGTTGCCGGCTTTGATATCGTGCGCGACTGCATGCATGACGAGACCATTCGCGGCTTCATGAACACCATGCTCTACGACGAGGTCATTCCGACGCTTGCCGCCGACTTGGATGTCGAGGACTGCAAGGCCTTTGCCGCCGCCGTCGAAAACCGCTTCGACAACCCGTTTATTGATCATGCGCTGCTCTCCATCTGCCTCAACTCCACGGCTAAGTGGCGCGCTCGCGACCTGCCCACGCTCAAGGACTACGTTGCCGAGACCGGCAACCTGCCCAAGTGCCTGGCGACGAGCCTCGCTACCCTCATCTCCTTCTACACGCAGGAGCTCGTGTCCCGCGAGGGCGACGGCCTGCACCTGCGTCGCTCCGACGGCACCGAGTACACCGCTCAGGACGACGCCTTCGTACTCGATTTCTACGCCGCCCACGCCGGTGCCGACGATGCCCAGCTGGTGCACGACGTGCTCACCAACGAGCAGATGTGGGGCGAGGACCTTACGCAGATCGCCGGTCTTGAGGAGTTTGTCGTCAGTGCGCTCGCCGTCGTGCGCACCGAGGGTGCCAAGCAGGCCTTCGCCAACGCTCAGGCGTAAATTTCCGGCGCAGACGCGGGCGCGGGACGGCGTGCCCGCGTCTCGACTTCTGCTCAACCTGTAGGGTTAGGACCATTTGCAATGAACACTATCCAGATCAATCCGGCCGACAACGTGATCGTCGCGCTGTCGCCGCTTGCCAAGGGCACCGCCGTCGCGGTTCCCGGGGTGGGCGAGGTCGTGGCCGCGGAGGATATTCCGCAGGGCCATAAGATGGCGGTGCGCTCGATTGCCGCCGGCGAGGACGTCATTAAGTACGGCCTTCCTATCGGACACGTGACGGGCGATGTCCAGCCCGGTCAGTGGCTCCACACGCACAATGTGAAGACCAACCTTTCGGGCGAGGTCGAGTACACCTACAACCCCACGCATCCGGTCGTTGAGTCGGTTGAGCCCGAGACCTTTATGGGGTTCCGCCGCGCCGACGGTCGTGCCGCGACGCGCAACGAGCTGTGGATCATCCCCACGGTCGGCTGTGTCAACGAAGTCGCCCGTGCCATGTGCGAGCAGGCCCAGGATCTGGTCGATGGCTCGCTGGAGGGCGTCTACTACTTCCCGCATCCGTTCGGTTGCTCGCAGACCGGCGCCGACCATGTCCAGACGCGTCGTCTGCTGGTGGCGCTCTCGCGTCACCCTAATGCGGCCGGCGTGCTGTTCCTGTCGCTCGGTTGCGAGAACTGCACACACCAGCAGGTGCTCGACGAGCTCGGTGACTTCGATCACGAGCGCGTTCGCTTTCTCACCTGCCAGGATGTAGCCGACGAGCAAATCGAGGGCCACAAGATTCTGGCCGAGCTGGCAGACCTGGCCAAGCAAGCCAAGCGTGAGCCCATTTTGGCCTCCGAGCTGGTTATTGGTCTTAAGTGCGGCGGCTCCGACGGTCTTTCGGGCATTACCGCCAACCCCACGATCGGTCGCGTGAGCGATATGGTCGTCGCCCGTGGCGGCACGTCGGTGCTTACCGAGGTGCCCGAGATGTTTGGCGCGGAGAGCATCCTGCTCGACCGTTGCGAGAACGAGCAGGTCTTTAACGCTGCCTCCGACATGCTCAATGGATTTAAGGACTACTTTATTAGCCACGGCGAGGTCGTTTATGAGAACCCGAGTCCCGGCAACAAGGACGGCGGTATTACCACGCTCGAGGACAAGAGCTGCGGCTGCGTGCAAAAGGGCGGATCTGCCCCCATCGTCGACGTGCTGCCGTATGCCGGCCAGGCAACTAAACACGGCCTGAACATGCTGTGCGGTCCGGGCAACGACATGGTATCCACCACGGCGTTGACGGCTGCCGGCTGCCACGTGATTCTGTTCTCGACTGGCCGCGGCACACCGTTTGGCGCGCCGGTGCCTACGCTCAAGGTGTTCACCAATCAGCGTTTGTGTGACCACAAGGCCAACTGGATGGACTTTAACGCTGGCGTGATTGCCACAGGTGAGCGCACGCTCGACGAGGCAGCCCACGATCTGTACCAGCTGGTGCTGGAGACGGCGAGCGGTAAACTTACGAGTGCCGAGCGCCGTGGCTGTCACGAGATCAGTATCTGGAAGGACGGCGTCTGCCTGTAGTGGCAAACAAGTCCGTATAGGGCGCTATTGACCATGGCTCCGTCGGGAGTGTTCCCGGCGGGGCCATTTTGTTCTGTCTGTTATGGCGCGTCTTTATAGGGGCACGAGGGGCGAAATAATAAACGTTCACCTAATTGCTCAAAAAGCATAACCCAGTTAATGCCCCTGTAATCGAGATTGTTTCGAGTTATATATCCGTTCAGCGATAAAAAACGACCGTTCAAGGATATTATTCAAGTGAACGTTCACCTATCATAAGTAATCGCGCATAATCTAGCTAAACGTTCACCTTACCAGTGGACGACATACAGACAGACGTCGGTATGGACTCCAGTGTCTTGTTACAAGACAATCGAGAAAAGAGAGGGAGCTCGATGACTAATAAGATCGGAAAAAAGCGTAAGATCACATTCTGGACGCGCTTGGGCTTTGGTATGGGCGGTATGCTCAATTCCGGTGCCCTGACCTTTACGCACAGCTACATGGTGCTGTTCCTGTCCACGGAGTGTGGCCTGTCCGCAGGCGAGGCTGCACTGATCAGCTCGTTTGCCATCTATGTCAACGCCATTCTTTGCCCGCTGATGGGTTTTGTGGCCGATAACTTCTATGCCACCAAGATTGGCCGCATCTTTGGTCGTCGTCGTTTCTGGATCTTGCTGGCCATCCCGATGATGATCGCCGAGCCGCTCATCTTCGTGGCTACGCCGTTTGGCTTCCCGTACTACTTTGTGCTGTACCTGATCTACAACGTCGCGTACACGTTCTGCACCGCCAACCTTTCGCCGCTTACCATCGAGATGACCGACGACTTTAAGGAGCGTACGTACCTCACCGGCTACAAGCATCTCTTTGGTAACGCCGCCGGCTTCCTGATGGCTGCACTCGTCGGCTTTGGCTTTGGCACCTTCGGCGAGACCAACCCGTTCAGCTACTTCATCATTGCTACGGTCAACGCTTCGGTCATGGCAATCTCGCTGCTCTGCGTGTACCTGTCCACGTGGGAGCACACCCCCGAGGAGGTCGCTCAGGAGAAGATCGAGAGCGTCGGCGAGGGCATCAAGAAGTTCTTTATCGACGTTATCTCCACCTTCCGCAACAAGTCCTTCCGCAAGGTCCTGTATGCACAGGTCTCCACGAAGCTTGCTGCTGCCTGCTGGTCTGCGTGCCTGTCCTTCTTCATCGTCTACTGCCTGCAGATTCCTAAGTCCTACGAGTCCGTGATGGAGATGCCTGGCAAGGTCGTCGCTATCGTCTGCACCGCCATCTGGGTCGCCCTCATGGCCAAGAAGGGCTTCCACAAGTCTTGGTACCTGGCAAATGTCGGTTGCGCTGCGTGCATCATCGCCTTCAACTACTTCGCCTTTGGTCAGATCAACGGCACCTCCACGGTCGCCATCGCCATGATCGCCTACCCCATCATCTTCGCCATCTGGAAGTTCTTCTACGTCGGCTTCCAGTACCTGCCCGATGTTCTGCTCAACTACATCCCCGATGTCGATGAGCTCATCACCCTGCGTCGTCGCGAGGGTATCTACAGCTCCGTTCAGCAGCTCTGCCAGCAGATCGCCCAGGCTATCGCCGTCAACGTATGGGCTATCGTCCTTGCTGCCTCCGGCTTCATTCAGACCGCCGGCAATAGCGACGCCGTGACCCAGCCCGCTACCGTGCCTCTGTATATCTGCGGCTACATGATCATCGGCTGCGCCGGCTTCTTCCTGCTTGCAGCCGTCCTTGCCCGCGGCATCAAGATCGACAAGGAGCAGTGCGACGTCCTTTGCGACGAGATTCACCGAGTCAAGGAGGGTGGCAAGATGGCCGACGTCAAGCCCGAGGTCAAGGCGCTTTGCGAGGAGCTCTCCGGCTTTAAGTACGAGGACTGCTTTGCCCACAACAACGTTGGCTTCCAGGACGGTAGCGTAACTCCCGCCGAGTAAGGCCGACATATCGTCCAAATCACAGGGCCGTGCCACCGGAATTCCGCCGGCAGGCACGGCCCTTTTTCAACAGCGTACAATTTGCCTTTAGAGCATCTTTTTGAGGGAGAAACCCATGGAGACGAACGTTATCTGGCGCAACGCCCGCGCGGCCGTGATCGAGCTTGACGACGGCGGTTACTTTACCTGCGCCGATACGTGGGAGATCTTTGTCAACGACGAGCCCGCCGGTACCACGAATACGGTCGAGACCTATGTCGACGGCCTGACCCCCGGCAAGCGCAACCTGGTTCGTTTTGTTTGTGGCGAGCGTGAGCTGAGCGTAGGTGTCACCACGCCGGCTGAGCCCTTTACCATCAACGTTCGCGACTGTGGCGCCAAGGGCGATGCCGAGCATGATGACACCACCAACATCCAGGCTGCCATCATGGCCTGTCCCAAGGACGGGCGCGTGCTGATTCCCGCCGGTAGCTATCGTATCAAGTCCCTCTTCCTTAAGAGCAATATCAACATCGAGCTCGTCGACGGGGCAGTGCTGCTGGCCCGCCACGATCGTGCCGCGCTTGCCTACATTCCGGGCACGGTCACGGGCAACGAGGGCGCCGGTTATGCCGGTACCGATATGCTGCCCCTGGGCCGCTGGGAGGGGGAGAGCTTCTCGACCTACTGTTCTACCTTTACGGGTCTGGGCGTGCACGACGTGTGCATCTATGGTCGCGGCGCGATTGACGGTCAGACCGATTTTGCCGAGGACAACTGGTGGAACAAGGACTTTAAGAACATCTTCCGTCCCGAGGAGGGCCGCGAGGTCGCCCGTCCGCGCATGATCTTCCTGTCCGAGTGCCAAAACGTGAGCCTTGCCGGCTTTACCGTGCGCAACAGCCCGGCGTGGAATATCCATCCCGTCCTGTGCGAGCATGTCGACGCGCTTTGCCTGTCGATCGAGGGTCCCAAGAACTCCCACAACACCGACGGTTTCGATCCCGAGAGCTGCGGCTTTGTCCGCATCCTTGGCTGTCAGTTCTCGGTGGGCGATGACTGCATCGCCATCAAGAGCGGCAAGCTGGGCATTGAGCCCGAGCTTCGTCCCGCTACGCACGACGTGCTGATCTCTCACTGCTACATGCACGATGGTCACGGCGCCGTGGTCCTGGGTTCAGAGGCCGCCGGCGGCATCAAGGACCTTACCGTGAGCAAGTGCCTCTTTGAGCGCACCGACCGCGGCCTGCGCGTCAAGACCCGCCGCGGGCGCGGCAAGGATGCCGTCAACGAGGGCATTATCTTTGAGCACATTCGCATGGACGAGGTGCTCACGCCCTTCGTGGTCAACTCCTTCTACTTCTGTGACAAGGATGGCAAGACCGATTACGTGCAGTCTCGCGAGGCGCTGCCTGTCGACGACCGCACGCCCGGCTTTGGTGCCACGACGTTTTGCGATATCGAGGCCACCAACTGCCATGCTGCCGCGGCCTATATCACGGGTCTGCCCGAGAGCAAAGTAACGCGTCTGACGTTCCAGGATGTCCACGTGACCTTCGCGCCGGATGCCGAGCCCTTTGTTCCGGCCATGGCCTGTGGCGTTGAGCCCATGGTGCGTCAGGGCATCATCGCGCAAAACGTCAAGGTACTCGACCTGCAAAATGTGGTGATCGAGGGCCAGGACGGCGAGGAACTGCAGCTCCAGAACGTCGACAAGGTTATCCGTGCGTAGGCGTTTGCTCCTAAACAATTACATTCGGTATGTCGCGGCGCGCGATGGGCAGGGCCTTCCCGACCCATTGCGCGAACTTTTTATATGCCGAAACTGCAACGTAGACGGTCTACGACGAAAGGACGCGGTGACTGATGATGAGTGAGAGACGATTTTTTGAGGTTTCGCTCGAGCGTGCGGGGACATATCACAGTATCTCTAAGGCCTTGGAGGCAATTGACGAATCCTGTCCGAATGACGGACGGCCGGTGACAATCCATATCGAGCCGGGTGAGTACCGCGAACGGGTCGAGATTCGTCGCTCGCATGTGACGATTGAGGGAGAGACGGCCGACAGCGTGCGTATCGTTGGCGGCCTTGCGGCGCAGATGCCCTCGGAGGACGGCAGCGGCCAGGACGGAAAGCTCGGCACCTTCCGCACTTATACGGTGCTGGTCGATGCCGATGACGTGACGCTTGCAAACCTCACGATCGAAAACGATGCGGGCGATGGGCGCGAGGTCGGTCAGGCGATTGCCCTGTATGCTGATGGCGACCGTCTGGTTGTCGATGCCTGCTGCATTAAGGGACACCAAGACACGCTGTTTTTGGGTCCGCTGCCGCCGCATGAGGCCAAACCGGGCGGGTTTATAGGACCCAAACAGTATGCGCCGCGCCGGGTGGGGCGCCAGTATTTTCGACGTTGCCGGATCGAGGGCGATGTCGACTTTATCTTTGGCGGCGCGCGTGCCTACTTTGAGGGGTGCGAGATTCGCTCGCTCAACCGCGATATGGACGTGAACGGCTACGTGACGGCGGCGTCGACGCCCGAAGGCGAGCCGCACGGCTTTGTGTTCCACGGCTGTTCGTTTACAGCTCCGGATGGCGTGGCGCCGGATTCGGTCTACCTGGGTCGTCCTTGGCGCGAATGGGCGCAAACTGTGCTGATCGATTGCTGGCTGGGGCGACATATCAAGCGCGAAGGCTGGTGGGATTGGAATAAGCCGGCGGCACACAACTGCGTGCAGTATGCTGGCGCGATTCTGCATGGGCCGGCGGGTGATACTACCGGCTGGGTACCGTGGGCGAATGAACTCGATGTGATGGCTGCCGCCGGGTACGCTCGCGAGCAGGTGCTTGCCGGTGTGGATGGCTGGGATCCCGAGGGCGGCGACGGTGATGCGGTTGAGACGGCTGAACTGTCTGCCAACGGTCGCACCGTGCACATCGAGACGTACTGCGAAGACGAACCTGCGCTGCGTGCCCGGCTGAAGCGCGAGGGGCGTTCGGCTGCTTTTACGGGCAAGACTCCTGCAGATTTTGAGACATGGAAGATTGCGACCAGGACTCGTCTGTACGATGTTTTGGGCCTTTCGCTTATGGACCGCGTCCCGATTGAGATTCGTGAGCTCAGCCGCGTGCGGGTTGCCGGCGGCATCGTGCGCACTCATGCGATGCTGCAGGTGGAGCGCGACGTTTGGATGCCGTTCTACCTGCTCGAGCCGCAGTCGCCTAAGCTCGATGCGCGCGGCCGCAAGTGTTGCTATATCTGCCCGCATGGCCATCAGGGAGCAGGCGCCGCAAGTGTTGCGGGCGTGACGGGCGTGCCGGCGGTCGATGATGCCGTGCGTAAGTTCAATTACGACTACGGTCTACGTTTGGCGCGTATGGGTTACGTGACCGTCTGCCCCGACGCACGCGGTTGGGGATACCGTCGTGACTGGAAGGGTCAGGGCGATGACGAGAACAGTTACTTGCGAGGGACGTGCCTAAACCAGGCACGTATGGCCGAGCCACTGGGTCTTACGGTCGCGGGCCTCAACGTCTGGGACAACATGCGTCTGATCGATTACCTAGAGGCGCGCGGCGACATTGCCATGGACGACCTGGGCTGTTTTGGCTTTTCGGGCGGCGGATACATGACGCTGTATCTGGCGGCGCTCGACCCACGCGTATGTAAGACGTTTGTCTCGGGCTACCTGTACGGTGTCGATGATTCGCTGCTGCACCTCAACGGCAATTGCAGCTGCAACTACACACCCGGACTTTGGCGCTTGCTCGACATGGGCGATATTGCCTCGCTTATTGCGCCGCGCCCGTTGTTAGTGCAGAGCTGCGAAGAAGATCATCTGAACGGTTCGCGCGGGCTGAAAAATGTCGATGAACAGCTCGAGATCGTGCTCGATGCCTACAAGTTTCTGAGTCGCAGAGATGGCCTGCGGCACGAGGTGTGTCCGGGTGAACACCATCTGGGAGTGACACATCTTGTCGAGGATATCGAATGGCTCGATTCGCACGTTGCGAAATGCGACCGTGCATAGCCCCTCGGCATGCTGCAAATAAACGGTACGTACCTGTATGGCCGCCAATGGGCGGATGAGGAGAAGATTATGGAAACGAAGAACTTGAGTGAATCGACCATTTGCTGCTTTGGCGATTCGACCACATGGGGGGATAACGGATGCGGCGCAGGCGGCAACGACATCTCTTGGACTTCGCATCTGGGCGCGTTGCTGGGAGGTGCAGTCGTCGAGAACTTTGGCATCAAGGGTTCGCGTATCGCCATCAAGGCCGACCGCAGCGATTCATTTGTCGAGCGCTTGGACGGCATCGACGATGCGGCCGATGTCTATGTTGTCTTTGGCGGCGTTAACGACTTTAGCCGCAACGTGCCGCTTGGCGAGTTGGGCAGCACCGATGTGCATGAGTTCTATGGTGCGGTCGACTATCTGATCCGAACCATCACGGCGCGCTCACCTCAGGCAAAGCTCGTGTTTATGACGCCATGCAAGACGAGTGGTAAGCACGAGAAGGATATCCCGGCAAGCGACGAGCTCAACCACCTGGGGTTGACGCAGGCCGCCTACGTGCGAGCGATGCTTGAAGTCTGCGACCGCTACTCCGTGCCGGTGATTGACCTGTATGCGCAAAGCGGCATCAGCCCGTTTTTGCCGGAGCACCGCGAGCTCTATATGCCGGACGGTCTGCATTACAGTCCTGCCGGCTATGAGCGCCTGGCGCATCGCATCGCCGCGGGTCTCACCGCCGTTTGCCGCTAAAAGTCTGCCGTTTGCGGGGAATATAGGGTTAACGTTCACCCTATATTCCCCGTTCGCGTTACACTAGGGGTAACGTTCACCTATCATTAACGTCAGAGGGGACAGCAATGGGTTGCAATCAAATCCTGGACCGTTATATCGAGCAGTTGATCGAAACCTCTACGCCGCAGGCGCCGGCTTGGAATATCGAAAAGATTCGTGCCGGTAAGGAGAACACCTGGAACTATATCGACGGCTGCATGATCAAGGCGCTCATCGAACTGTACGAGATCACGGGCGAGCAGCGCTACCTGACCTTTGCCGACGACTATATCGATTTCTTTGTCCAGGACGACGGCACCATCAAGCATTACAACCCGCAGGAGTACAACCTCGATAACGTCAATGCGGGCAAGACCCTCTACAAGCTCTATGACCTGGTGGGCAAGCCCAAGTATCGCGCCGCCATGGATACCATCTATCGTCAGCTCGAAACCCAGCCGCGTACCAAAGAGGGCGTGTTTTGGCACAAGGCCGTCTATCCCAACCAGATCTGGCTCGACGGCATGTATATGGCGCAGCCGTTCTACATGCAGTATGAGCTGAGCTTCCACAACCGTCGTGCCTGCTCGGACAGCTTCCATATGTTCCAGGTTGTGCATGACCTGATGCGCAACCCCCTCAACGGTCTGTACTATCACGCTTACGACGCGAGCCGCAAACAGTTCTGGTGCGACCCGGTCACCGGCCTTTCGGCTAACTTCTGGCTGCGCGCCGAGGGCTGGTTTGCCATGGCGCTCATCGACACCTGGGAGCTTATGCCGCCTTCGATGTCGGCCGAGAAGGACGAGATCCGCAAGATGTTCCACGATCTGATCGACGCCATGCTGCCGTATCAGGACGAGAAGACCGGCATGTGGCACCAGGTCATCAACCTGCCCAATATCGCCCCCAACTACCTGGAGGAGTCGGGCAGCGCCATCTTTGCCAACGCCATCATGAAGGGCGTGCGTCTGGGCGTGCTGGGCGAGCGTTACTACCAGTACGGCCGTCGCGCCTTCGACGGCATCTGCGAGACCTGCCTGTCCGAGTATGACGGGCAGCTGGCGCTCGACAACATCTGCCTGGTTGCGGGCCTGGGCAACACCGCGCACCGCGAGGGCACGTTTGATTACTACATGAGCGAGCCCGTGGTCAAAAATGATGCAAAGGGTGTGGCGCCGCTGGTGCTTGCCTATATCGAGACCATGCATCACGACAAGCTGGCCGGTAAGCGCGATCCGCTCGCCCCCTCGGGCGTGTGCTCCATCGAGGACCCGTTTGGCGGATACACCCCGGGCATCAACGCTCATAAGGGATGTGAATAACGTGGGGGCTATTACTCCGGGCGTACGTTTGCACGACCTTCCGCAGGGAACCGTCGAGGAACGCATTCGCATGGCGGGAGAGCTGGGCTTTTCGTGCATTCAGCTGCCGAGCAAGGTGCTCTACGCATCGATGGGAATCGATCGAGGCGGCCTGACCCGCGAGCTTGCCGACCATTTGCGTGCGGTGCTCGACGAGGCGGGCGTTTCGGTCGCCGTGCTCGGCTGCTATAAGAATCTGGCGACGCCCGATCGCCAACAGCTCATGGATAACTTTGCCGAGTACGAGGCATGCTTGAACTTTGCCCAGATGCTCGGCGGATGCCCGGTTGGCACCGAGACCGGTCGCCCCAATGCGCAGAACCGCGTCGCGGACGACCGCATGACCGACGAGGCACTCGATACGTTTGCAGACGGGCTTGCACGCGTCTGCGATCGGGCCGAGGCCGTGGGTGGGCAAATACTGATCGAGCCCGGTTGGAACGAGACGGTTAATACGCCAGATCGCTGCCGTGAGGTGCTGGAGCGCGTCTCGAGCCCGTCGCTCGGCGTGATCTATGACCCAGTGTCGCTGCTGCACCCCAGTGTCGTTGACGAAGCGCAGGAAATCACAGCGCGCATGCTCTACTTATGCGGCAGCAAGATTCGCGTGCTGCACGCCAAGGATTTTGAGGTCGTCGACAACGAGGACAAAGCCGGTTGGTGCGACGGTACGGGTTCGCGCCTGGTGTGTCACGGCGTGGGCGAGACGGGGCGCTATGACTTTGAGCCCGTGGTGGCCTGGGCGGCTGCCGCCTGCCCTGGGATTCCCTGTGTGGTCGAGAACAGCGTGCCGTCGACGGCGGCTGACTGCCTAGCGACACTCGAGCACATGTCCGCTCGCTGCGGGGCTCCGCATTGCGAGTTGTAGCATCGGCTTTTGCCGTGGCGGTCGATTAAATTTGCCTGACTGGGGCAGCGGTGAAGGATCTTTATCGTCGCCCCATTGGATTGAATCAAAAAGGGGAGTTGCGTGGCTATCCACATTGTCGAAGAGGCGAATCGTTGCCTAGGTTGTAAAAGGGCGTTCTGTCAGATTAAGGGCTGCCCGGTTCAGACGCCTATTCCGCAGGTCATCGACCTGTTCAAACAGCGTCGTCTAGAAGAGGCGGGCGAGCTATTGTTCCAGAACAATCCCATGAGCGCGGTCTGCTCCATGGTGTGCAATCATTCGGGCCAGTGCGAGGGCGCTTGCATCCAGGGCCGCAAGGGCGCGCCGGTGCATTTCTCGAGCATCGAGAACTATATCTCGACAGCGTATTTGGATCGTAAGGAGTGGACGCCCGCGCCGTCGTGTGGCAAGCAGGTCGCTGTGGTCGGCTCCGGCCCAGCCGGCATTACCGTGGCAATTAAGATGGCGCAGCTGGGTTGCGCCGTCACTGTTTTTGAGCAGCGGCCCGAGATCGGCGGTGTGCTGGAGTACGGTATCCCCGAGTTCCGCCTGCCCCGTGCGCTCGTGCAAAAGTATCGCCACGTGATGTGCTCGCTTGGCGTGCGCGTGCGCCCCTCGACCACCATCGGTGGCGCGCTGCATATCGACGACCTGCTGCGCGACGGCTACGATGCGGTCTTTGTCGGTACTGGTACCTGGCGAGCTCGAAAGCTGGGTATTCCCGGCGAGTCGCGCGGCAACGTGCTGTTTGGTATCGATTATCTGGTCGATCCCACGAGCGTGGCAATCGGGCAGAACGTGGCGGTTATCGGCGCCGGCAATGTGGCCATGGATGTTGCCCGCACGGCCCTGCGCTCGGGTGCCCGCAAGGTCACTGTGTATGCCCGATCGCGCCATATCTCTGCCATCGATGACGAGGTGGAGCTGACCGAGCTTGACGGTGCCGAGATTGTGCGCGGCAAGGCGATCTGCGCCATCGATGATAACGGTCCGGTGTTCGAGACGGCTATCTTTGACGAGGACAACAACGTGGTGGGCTATGAGGAAGAGCTCGACCATGTGTCCGCCGACACAGTTGTGATCGCGGCTTCGCAGGTGCCCAAGGACAAGCTTGTGCTTACGACGGGCGGTCTGGAGACCGATCATCGCGGCCTTCTTTCGGTCGACGAGTACGGTATGACCACCGTGCCTGGCGTCTTTGCCGCCGGCGACGTGGTTAACGGCCCGCTCACCGTGGTTCATGCCGTGGCAGGCGCCAAGCTCGCCGTCGAAGGCATGACTGCCTATTTGGGTCTCTAACACATCCCATCCATTAGTTGCGGTGAAATACGGACTGTTTTGGCTGTCAAAAGCCTCATCTACTCCGTATTCCACCGCAACTTTTTTTGTGAGGTGGGCTAGAGGCGCTGCATGCGGTACCCGACACCCATGTGCGTCTGAATCATCTTGGGGTGAGAGGGGTCTGCCTCGATCTTCTTGCGCAGGGTGCGCATGAACACGCGCAAGCTCGCCAGATCGCTGTCCCAGCTCGTGCCCCATATCTCGCGGGTGATGAAGGTGTGGGTGAGCACCTTGTCGACGTTTTTTGCCAGAAGGACGAGCAATTTGTACTCGGTTGGGGTGAGCGAGAGCTCGCTTCCGTCTTTCGTCGCGTATCCCGCGGCGTAGTCGATATGCAGCGGACCGTTGTCGAACGTGCTCGCTTCTGTCGACTCGCTCGACGTCATCGAGGAGCGCCTCAAATTCGCACGGACGCGCGCGAGCAACTCATCCACAGAAAAGGGCTTGGTGAGGTAGTCGTCTGCCCCTGCGTCAAGTGCTGCAATCTTGTCGGAATCTTCGGTGCGCGCCGAAATGACGATAATGGGGACTGCCGACCAGCTTCGGATTTTCGTGATGACCTCGATACCGTCAATGTCGGGAAGGCCGAGGTCGAGCATGATGAGGCTGGGGCCGTGCGACACCGCATCCATGATGGCGGCCTGGCCGTTGCAAACCTTGCTCACGACATAGCCGTGGAGGTCAAGCGCGGTCGAAACGAGGTTTTGAACGGTCAGGTCATCTTCGACCAGGAGGATGCGTGACTTAGCGGCATTATTCATGAATCTCGATCTCCTCGGCGGGCAGGGTAAAACGGAAGACGGCCCCATGGGGGTGGTTGTCGCGAACTTCGATGACGCCGCCATGCGCCTCCACGATGGAGCGGCAGAGCGACAGCCCAAGGCCGATGCTTCGACGCGAATCCACGGGCTGCGTATTGCTTGAGGTGAAGAAACGCTCAAAGATATGAGGCTTGTCGCAGTCTGCCACACCCGGCCCATCGTCTGCGACGTCCACGACGACGAACGCACCCTCGCGACGTGCGCTGATGGTGACAGTCGAGTCCTCGGGCGTGTATTTGAAGGCGTTCATGATGAGATTCGTAAGCACCTGCATGATGAGATGGACGTCGATGCGCACCAGCAGGATGTCGTCAGTGTGCTCGATGGTGACGGTATGTCCATGCGATGCTTGGGCGACATGGCTGAGGGCGGCCTCGATGACCTCGTCGATGAGCTCGGATGTGAAGTTGAGGCGAATGGTGCCGTCCTCGACGCGTGTGATGGCGAGGAGGTTCTCCACGGTATCGATAAGCCAGAGGGAGTCGTCGTAGATGGCATCGGCAAGATCGCAGCGTTGTTCGAGGCTGAGCTTTTCGTCGCTCTTCCGAAGGATTGCCGCAGATCCGGATATAGCCGTGAGGGGTGTTCTCAAATCGTGGCCGATGGAGCGCAAAAGGTTGGCGCGCAGCTGCTCGTTTTTCGCCAAGACCGCAGCCTCTTCGCGCTCTTGCGCCGCCCGGTCGCTTTCGAGCGCCAAGGCGCATTCACCTACGATAGATAGGACGATCGAATGCTCGAAGGCTTCGATCTCGCGCCCCTCCAGGGCGATGCCGATGACACCGAATACCTTGTCGCCGGTGCGAACCGCGAGGTAGAGACAGCGCGCCTCAGGCAGGGTCCGCGTGCTTGCGCCCGCGCGCTTGTTGTTGGTGTAGGTCCAGGTTGCAACGGCGCGCTCGTAGTCGGTGAGCAGCGACGCGGATCGGTTTTCGGTGCCAGCGGACTCATAGAGCGCCTTGCCGAGCGTGCCGTGTTCGGCGGTGTAGAAGACCACGTCGAGTTTTAGCAGTTTGATGAGTTGGTTCATGGCGACGCGGGCGCACTCCTCCGCGCTATGGGCTTGCTGCAAGAGCTGGTTCGTTTCGAGGAGTACGCGCGTTTTGAATGCGTTCTCGGCGGAGGTACGGGCGTTGTCGGCGATGCGTGCAGTTAACTCGCCGGCGACCATAGCGGTAGCGAACATGATGCCGAACGTGACCAGATAGCTTCGGTCGTAGCTGGCGAGCGAAAACAGAGGCGTGACGAAGCAGAAGTTGTAAAGCACTACAGAGAGCACGCTCGATACGATCGTGCAGATACGCCCCGTCGTGGTGACGGCGGTCAGCAGGGCCGTGAGGATATAGAGGGATATGATGCTGGAATCGGCAAATCCCAGATGGCGGAAAGCCGTGCCGATCGCCGTGGCGACAAGAGAGAGGGCCAGCGTGCGAAGCACGTTTCGGCTGCTGGGCGGCTGCAGGGCGAGTGCACGGCGGCGTCCTTTGGGCCGGGAGGGCGGAGTCGACTGGTCTGGAATGATGTAAATGTCGAGGTTCGGGGCGAATGTTATGAGCTGTTCTACGAGAGATTTGCGGCCAAAGAGGGCCTGACGGACGCTGCTGCGCTCGCCCGTGCGCCCCATGACGATCTTCGAAATACCCGACAGGCGCGCGAACTCGGAGATCTGAAACGCGATGTCGTCGCCATAGACGGTTTCCATATGTGCTCCGAGCTGCTCGGCTAGGGCGATATTGGCTGCAAGCTTGGTGCGCTCATTATCGCTCATGGCTTGCGTGTGCGGGCTCTCTACGAACAGGGCGACGAGCTCGCTGCGAAACGCTTTCGCCATGCGCGCTGCGGCACGGACGATGCGGGGATTGGTCGGCGCCGGGGAGACGCAGACTAAGATACGCTCCCTGGTGTAGTAGTCACGGTTTCCCAGCACGCGTGCGGCGTCTGTGAGGTGGCCGGTGCGATCGGCGCAGCGGCGCAGCGCGATTTCTCGGAGTGCGGTGAGGTTCTCGACGGTAAAAAAATGTTGTTGCGCTCGGTCGGCTTGTGCGGGACGGTAGACGAGACCGGCGCGAAGGCGCTCAAGTAGGTCTTCGGGCTCTATGTCGACGAGCTCGACCTGGTCGGCATCATCGAAGATACGGTCGGGGATTCGTTCGCTCACGACAACGCCGGTGATGGATGCAACCATGTCGTTTAGGCTCTCGATATGCTGAACGTTCACGGTCGTATAGACGTCGATGCCCGCATGTAGAAGTTCCTCGACGTCTCGATAGCGTTTGTCGTGGCGAGACCCCGGCGCATTCGTATGGGCGAGCTCGTCGACAAGGATGAGCTGAGGGGCGCGTTCGATAGCCGCATCTAGGTCGAACTCGCTGAGCGCAATGCCATTGTGCTCGATGAGTTTACAGGGCACGTTCTCAAGCCCTTGTGCAAGATGGGCGGTTGCCGGACGTTCGTGCGGCTCGATGTATCCCGCGACGACGTCGACACCTCGCCGCTTGGCGGCGTGGGCGGCTTGAAGCATCGCATAGGTTTTGCCTACGCCGGCAGCGTAGCCAAAGAAAATCTTGAGGTGTCCCCGGCTGGTTCGAGCGTCATCGGCGACCTCGTCTTTCTCAATTGCCTTGAGGATGAGGTTTGGATTGACGCGAGTGTCCGATGCGTCGCGCTGCATAGCGTAGCCTTTCTGAAGCGTTGTCCATGCGTGCATACGCGGTGAGGACGCCACTGTATGCTCGCGTGGTCGAGTATAGGCGCACTGCAGCCGCAATAGTGCTTTCTACCTGCATCTTTACGGCATCTTAAGGACGTGAGCCCCGGCCCTCACGCCTCTTTAATCCCTAGAAGCGTTTACTGTCCCCAGACGCTTGCGAGAGCAGGCGTCCGAGACATCGGACCGCGCGTGAAAGGGGCGGTAAATGGACATCCTCAGTCCCATCATCGGAGTCGTCTGCATTGGACTCTTTATCTATTACATCTACATTCTGATGAGGAGTGATTCGTAAACTATGGATGCTGCGATTCAGTACATCTTGTACTTTGCCGTGCTCGTCGTCTTGGCCGTTCCGCTCGGTCGGTTCATGGCCCATATCATGGATGGTGAGCATACGTTCCTGTCGCCTGTGATTGCTCCTGTGGAGCGTGGCGTCTATCGTCTGCTTCGCATCGACGCGGCAGAGCAGATGGGGTGTAGGCGCTATCTGGCGAGCGTGCTGGTCTTTTCGGGGATCGGCCTCGTGGCTCTTGTGACACTCCAGGTGCTTCAGTCTTTCTTGCCAGGCAATCCCCAGCACCTGCCGGGTGTGTCATGGGACCTGTCGTTTAATACGGCTGCTTCCTTCATAACCAACACCAACTGGCAATCCTATTCCGGTGAGACCACCCTGTCCTACTTTGTGCAGTTCATGGGCCTCACCGTGCAAAACTTCTTGTCCGCCGGCACCGGTATTGCGGTCATGTTCGCGCTCATCCGCGGTTTCCGTCAGGTCAAGGAGCAGGGTCTGGGTTCCTTCTGGGTCGACCTCACCCGCACCGTCCTGTATGTGCTCATCCCGCTGAACCTCGTGTTCGGCATCTGCCTGGCTGCCGGTGGCGTTATCTCCAATTTTCAGCCGGCTCAGAAGGCTGAGCTCGTAGAGCCCGTTGCTGTCCAGCCTAATGCAGACGGCGGTTGGAGCGTTATCGACGGCGCCCAGATCGAGGGCGACACGGTCAAGGTCGACGGCAAGGTCGTCGAGGGCGCCCGCGTGGTCACCGAGCAGTTTTTGCCCCAGGGTCCTGCGGCCAGCCAGGTTGCCATCAAACAATCCGGCACCAACGGCGGCGGCTTCTTTGGCGCGAACTCTGCGCATCCGTATGAGAACCCCAATGCCTTCACCAACATCATCGAGATGACCAGCTTGCTGCTGATTCCGGTCGCCTGCTGCTTCACCTTCGGCATCGGTGTCAAGAATGCCAGGCAGGGCAAGGCCATCTTCGCGGCGATGTTTATCCTGCTCGTGGTCTTTACCGGCATCATCGCCGTTAACGAGCATATGGGTACGCCGCAGCTGGCAGATGGCGGCGCGGTCAACATCGAGATGACCGATGGCCAGGCGGGCGGCAACATGGAGGGCAAGGAGAGCCGCTTTGGCATCGCCTCCTCTTCTACCTGGTCCGCTTTCACGACGGCTGCTTCCAACGGCTCGGTCAACTCCATGCACGACTCCTACACCCCGC
>CABUBY010000008.1 GCA_902489955.1 uncultured Collinsella sp.
GTCGCGGTCTTGCGACGCCTGCCGGCGCGGGCGCTGTGGTGCTGGGTCTTGCCCTCAACGCCGTTGCCCTGGTGGTTATCAGGCGCATTATGCGGGTGGAGCTATGAGCGCCCCGGTTGCAGTTGCGGCTTGCCTGTGCGCTCTGAGTGTATTTGTCGCGACGGGTTTGGATCGGGCGGATGCACGCAAGATCGCAGAGGCCTGCAAGCGCGAGGCGGTGCTGGTCGCTGCCGCGGGTCGCTCGGTGGTCGATGCTCTGACCGCGCGAATGAAGGGCGCGGTTGGAGCGGGCGGCCCGGCGCGAGTGTCGCTCGGCGAAGTGTCCGAGATGATCGATGTTGTGCGCTTGGGTCTTTCGGCCGGTCTTTCGTTTGATGCGGCGCTTGAGATTTTCTGCGCCAACCGCCGGTCAGTGCTGGCTCTTCGACTTGAGCGGGCCTGCATGGCGTGGCAGGTGGGCGTGGGCACGCGTGAGGACGAGTTGTTGGCCGCCGCGCGCGACCTGGACGTGCGAGCGCTCGAGACCTTTGCCATCACGGTGGGACAGGCGCTCGCCCTGGGTGCCCCACTTGCCGAGACACTGGCCGCTCAAAGTCGCGAGATCCGTGCGGCTCATCGCGCCGCGGTCGAGCGCGAGATCGAGCGTGCGCCCGTCAAGCTGCTGATTCCCACCGGCACACTCATCTTGCCGGCGTTGCTTCTGTCCATATTGGGCCCGCTGTTGGGAGCAGGCGGGATGATGTAGGGAGGAATACATGAACACGATGACTGACGTTGCTGGCAAGGTCTGGAGCTGGGCTGTTTGCCAGTCAATTCGCGCTCGCCAGCATGCCGGGGAGCTACTGCAGGAGGAGAGTGCGCAGGGCACCACCGAATACGCCATCTTGGTCGGCGTGCTCGTGGTGATCGCCATCATTGCCATTGTCGCATTTAAGGGCAAGGTCCAAGATCTATGGAACGCTATCAGCGAGGGCATCAACAGCCTGTAGAGGGCGAGCGCCCCATCGGGGTGCTGCTGGTGTTTGCTTGCCTGACCGTGGCGATAGCGGCGGTGCTTTGGGGGCTTAACGCCGCGCGGCAGCAGCGTCCTGGGGCCGCCTTCGATTCGGACTCAGATTCGGCGGTGGCGTCTCAAAAAGATGAGATGCGAGATGCGGACGATTCGGATGTCGCTGTCACGGCGCAAACCTTTCTGCGGACGCTCGACAAGCGGTCTGGCACTGCGACGGATTCGCCTGAGGACAACGCGATTGCGGTCCGGCTTGCATGGTCCGAGGACCGACCGATGACCGAGGCAGCGGCGGATATGTTACGCGCCTACCGCGAGGTGCCAACGGCCCAGCTCGCCCTGAGCGGCTATCTCGATATTAAGGGCAACGTATGGGGCGCCATCGTGCGCGATGGGCGCGGCTGGGTCGATATGGTGACGGTTGCCGCGGATGCTGGCGATGCTTCGTGTCGTCTGCGCGCCGTGCGTCTGGTCCCGCAAACAATAAGCTCAAAGGAGGGATCGTGAAATGCATGGCGTTCTGCGTGAAGAGGTTGCCCAAGCGACTGTGGAATACGCCATCGTTACAGTGGCGCTGTTATCGATCGTGCTGGCGATCGCGGGGCTTTGGCGTGCTGGCACCGATGGGCGCTTGGCGGCGCTGGTTGAGCGGGCGGCATCCCATGGCGTTGCCTCGACGTCGGTTATCGACGCCGCTGCGGGCGCTAAGGACATCGCGTTGTATTGATGTCGCGCGCGAGGACCGGGCGCAGTCTACGGTCGAGGCCGCTTTTTTGCTGCCGACGTTTCTGACGCTCATCCTTCTCGCACTGCAACCAGTGTGCTTGCTTTATACGCGCGCGGTCATGGAGTCTGCCGCCGCCGAGACCGCGCGGCTCATGACCACGACGACGGCGGAGGACGACGATCTTAAGGAGTTCACCCGCCGCCGGCTTGCCGCAGTGCCCAACGTTTCGATCTTTCATGCCGGCGGGCCGTTGTCGTGGGATATCGAGCTTGGTCGGGCCGGTGCGGGTGGCGTCTCGTCCGTGTCCGTTTCCAGCGAGGTCAAACCGTTGCCTGTGATCGGTGCGTTTGCGCAGGCTATGAGTGGTGCAGGCGAGGGCGGCTACGTTGAGCTCAAGGTCGATGTCTCGTATCAATCACGTCCCGAATGGCTGGAGGGAGATTATGATTCGTGGATTGCTGCATGGGATTAAGCGTTTCTGGTCTAGACGCGTTTTGACGCGCCGTCCGAGCTGCCATCGCAAGCGAGGCGGCTTTATGGGCCGCGCCGGTGTTGATCTGTTTATCGAAGACAGCGCCTATACCACGCTTTCTTCTGCCGTGGTCATCCTAGTGGTGCTCACGTTGTTGTTTTCGTCGACCGCGGCGATATGGAGCATGTCGCGTGCCGGGGATACCCAGGTGGCGGCCGATAGCGGCGCGCTGGCGGGTGCCAACGTAGTGTCGTCCTATCACACGGCTGCCACGGTGGTTGATGCGAGCATCTTGAGTCTGGGGCTAGCGGGGTTTGCCACGATCGGGACGGGCCTGGTCGCCATCCTCATCCCGGGTGCCGAACCAGTTGCCGGCAATATGATCGACACCGGGATCGAGATCATTAAAACGCGCAACAAGTTTGCCAAAAGCGCATCGGAAGGCTTACAGAAAATCGAGACGGCTCTGCCGTATCTGATTGCCGCGCGTGCCACGCAGGCGGTGTCGGCGCAGGATACCGATAGTGTGACCTATACCGGTACGGCGCTTGCTGTGCCCAGGACATCCGAGTCGGACTTCGCTGCGCTCAAAGGGTCAGAGATCTCGACCGATGCCATTAAAGACACATCAGATGATTTAGAGCGTGCGGCCGAGGAGCTGCGGAAGGCCTCGGAGGAGACGGCGAAGGCAAAGGAGCGCGCCTGGCTGGCGGATTGTGGTGGGTCTGACAAGGGCTCGGTTAGCAGCTGTTCTTGCATGTGGGAGCGTGCGAAAAGCCTGACGGATCTCTCTGGTGCTCAAAATCCGCATTACGCTTCGAGCGTTACGTGGGAACCGCAAGTGGCGCTCGATCGCGCGAAGGCCTACTATCGCCAGCGCCTGGCAAATGAGAAACCGCTTGGCGAGGGTCCGGAAAAACAGGCAGATTCTGCTGCACGAAAGGTGTTCTTCGCTTATGCGAGCGAAGAAGTCGAGCGGGCATATATAACTGAAAAGGACGGCAAAGTTTCCGCCCACATCCCTTTCCTTCCGCGAAATCCAGATGAGGCGCGGGCGACTGAACTCTATACCGATGCGTGTTGGCCCACGAGTGAAGTAGATAAAGTTACCTATTTGCATTATGGGACTGACTGTCCAAATTACAAAAAAGGAAAGCCAGGTGGGCTGGCATCCGTCGCAGATTTTGACGGTCACGAAACGTGTAGCGAATGCCATTTCGGTGTGTCGTCTTTAGGGTACGTTGCGATTGCAACGACTTCTGTCGAAAGGGGCTTCGAGTACCACTTCGATAAGTTCAAAGAGGCCCTGGAAGACTACGTCGAATGCCGCAACAAGGAGTTCGAGCTCGAGCGTCAGACCGAGGACGAGGCCGACCGTGCAGGCAATGCGTTTGACCAGGCCATCAAGGAGCTTTCCGGCGAGCGCCCGCGTATCGCCCCACCTGGCCGCAACGGCGTGGTCGCCTTTGCAGTTTCGGGTGACATTACCAGCCCCGATCAACTTAACTCCTCGTTTAACGCGGCAGTCAGGCTTGGCGATCGCGGTGCTATCTCTGCCGCGGTGCTGGCGCCCGATGAGGCGACGGCGCAAAACAACGTGCTTTCGCGATTTTTCTCGACATTGAAGGAACGCTCGGGCGGCGTTGCCGGCGTGCTCGACGGCGTCATGGATGTTTGGGGACGGCTACTCGTGGGATACGGTGATATCCAAGGCTCAGCCGACGAACTTATGGACGAGATGATTAAAGGCCTAGGAGGGGGCAGCGGCGCGTTGGGCTCCATCGCATCGTGGCTCGGCGATACCGTTTCGGCGTCCGTGGCGGCGCTGGGTTTGGAACCGTGCGACTTGTGCCTGCGAAAACCGGTGCTGACCGATTCCGCCAATATCATTAAGAGTCCGGGGTCTGACATTGCGGGTCTCTCTCAAGCGCAAGACAAACTGCGAAGTATTCCGTTGGGCGTGACCGATCCCAAGGCGCTTTGCGAGGCGTTGGAATATCAAGTCGAACGCACCATTAGCGGTACGGTGTTTACACTTGCGGAGATTCCTCTGCCCGGCGGCGGCTCCATCCCGCTCACCGTCGATGTCGCCACGCTGGTTGGCGCTCTGGGCGGTGGGTCGTAATGAGTATCCGCATGCGTCTGCGCGAGGAGCGCGCCCAAGCGACGGTGGAGATGGCAGTGGTTACGCCCGTTTTGCTGGTGCTGGCACTCATCGTGTACAACGTCATGATCTTTGCCAGCGCTGTCGCGCGCTTCGACCGCGTGGTGCCCGACATCGTGCTAGCGCATGCCGTGGCGTCGGAGGGGGAGGGCGACGAAAGCTCTGCCGATGCCTCGGCGACGGTTCAGACTCAAATTCTGAATGCCATGGAAGGCTATGACTTACAGATCGAAGTGTCGAGCGAGCAAGGCGCGAAGGCATCGGATGGTGGCCTGCTCTCCCTATCCGGTACGTTTAGGACCTACACCTGCACCATGCACTATGAGCCGTGGCCGACTTCTCTCAGCATCGCTGGCGTTCCGCTGGGGGCGCCGACAACGTTGTCGCACGAGCGTGCGGTGACGGTCGATCCATGGCGTCCGGGGGTGGTCATGTGACCGCGGTCTCGTCCTACATCGCCTACGCGCGGGCACTCAATAGGCTGGGTTGGACGCCGGCCGAGTTTGTGGTGGCGGAGTCGTTTGTCGTGCGCCTGCGCGGCATGCTGGGACGGCGTCCGGTTGCCGCCAACGGCCTGCCGCTCGTCATGGCGTTTCCACGCTGCTCTTCGGTCCATACGTGTTTTATGGCCTATCCCATCGACATCGCCTTCATCGATCGCGACGGCAATATCCTCGCGCGCTACGAAAACGTCCGCCCTTGGCGCATGTGCTCCTGCCCCGGCGCCTGGGCCGTACTAGAGCGTCCTTCAATCATTGTTTCGACCCCTGCTCTCCAACGCGTGCCGGCTTAAGAATTGGCGACAGTGGACTTTCGTCATACGAAATTGGGTAAGATGGAGGAGAAGATGCATGGATGTTGAGATTCATCCCAACGCTAAAAAGCACCTGACGGAAAAGCAGGTGCTTAGCGCTTGGCTTGCGGTTACTGAGTGCATTCGTCGCGAGTCGAAGGACGAGCCGCCGAGATGGCTTGCGATTGGATGGCTCCCAGACGGACGAAGCGTGGAGCTTGTCGCGGTCGAGCTTGTCCGTGGGTGGCTTATCATTCATGCCTTGTCTCCAGTCCAGAAGAAATTTTGGCAGGAGATTGAACAGGCTCGGCAAAGGGGTCGATGATGGGCAAGACGTATACGGCCGCTAATGGTCAGGTTGTAACGGATGAAATGATTGACGCGTGGTGCGAGTCGTACGAGCGCGGAGAGTTTCCGGATGGCGAACACACCGTTGGTGGGATCGTGCATGGACGGCCCCCGCTCTCAGGTGAGGGGACGGCAACGCTGTCGGTCAAGATTCCTCTGGGAATGAAGGAGGCCATTCGTCGACGGGCGGCTGCCGAGGGGATGACGCCAAGTGAGTTTGCCCGTGCGGCTCTGAGTGAAAAACTTCTTGCTGCCGGCTGATGCCTCTGACGTGCCGATTTATAGAACCGAGGCTGTGCTCAAAAACTTTTTTAAAATTCTCGGTTGACCGGAACGCGTCCTTGGTTATACTAATCAAGCCTTGAAACAAGGCACACCTCAAATGGCTGGGTAGCTCAGTTGGTAGAGCAGAGGACTGAAAATCCTCGTGTCAGGGGTTCGATTCCCTTCCCCGCCACCTTGAATTGACTAGGACCTCTGCAAAGGGGTCCTTTTCTTTTATGTAGGGTTCTGCGGAAACTGCGTCCCGGAATTTGGCTTCAGAGTGGGATGCGTTTTCCGCTTTGAGGCCGCTTGGGAAAGCGCGACCCGGAATCCGGCGTCAGAATGGGATGTGCTTTCCTTTTGCGGTCTTTGGCGGAAACTGCGTCCCAGATCCCGCGCTCAGAACGGGATGCGCTTTCCGGCGCTTACTTCCGACGTGCGCGCACATCTCGGCGCACCAGCTCGTGCCCACCTGTCCCAGACATTCCTCCCACTTTTGCGCCACTTTGTAGACCGTTCGGTCGCCTGTCTGCATGCGCGGGTATACTCAAATCGATAGATATGTCATGCAAGAGCGATGCGGGCTTAGCCCGTATGATTCAAAAGGGGGCAGTGATGGAGAGGATACTCGGCGTTAATCTCTCTGGCTGGTTTATTCCCGAGCCTTGGGTGACCCCGTCGCTATACGCGGCGACCGGTGCATCCAACGCGGCCGAGCTGCAGGAGGCCATGGGCACCGCCGCCTATAACGAGCGCATGCGCCGTCATTACGAGACGTTTGTGAGCGAGGATGATTTCCGTCGCATGGCGCAGATCGGCCTCAACGCCGTGCGCCTGCCGGTGCCTTGGTATGCCTTTGGCTCACAGGAGTCCGATGCCTCCTACATCTCGGTTGTCGATTACATCGACCGCGCGATTGAGTGGGCTGCCAAGTACAACATTCGCGTGCTGCTTGACCTGGCGACTGTGCCCGGTGGCCAGGGCGATTCCAACGATTCGCCCGCCACGCCGGAGGCTGTTGCCGAGTGGCATTCGTCCACTAACGGCCGCCATGTCGCACTCGACGTGCTCGAGCGCTTGGCCGAGCGTTACGGCGAGGCCGAGAGCCTGCTGGGCATTGAGCTGCTGGATACGCCGCAGATGAGTGTCCGCAAGAGTCTCTTTGCCATGACGGATGGCATTCCGGCACACTACCTGCGCAATTTCTATCGCGATGCCTACGAGCTCGTCCGTTCGTATATGCCCGAGGATAAGATCGTCGTCTTTTCGTCTTCGGGGCATCCCAGCGAGTGGAAGCATTTTATGCGCGGCGCCAAGTACAAGAACGTCTACATGGACCTTCACCTGTACCATTACCGCGACGAGTATGCGCTCGATATCACGAGCCCCCGCGGGCTGACGACGGCGATTTCCCGTAACAAGCGCGAGCTTAAAGAAGCGATTTCGACTGGGTTCCCCGTGCTGGTGGGCGAATGGTCGGGCGCGGCGATCTTTGCCAACTCGTCGGTTACGCCCGAGGGCCGCAATGCCTACGAGCGCGTGTTTATCGCCAACCAGCTGGCTTCGTTTGCGCCGGCTGCCGGTTGGTTCTTCCAAACGTGGAAGACCGAGAAGCGCATTGCAGCATGGGACGCCCGCGCGGCGCTCGGTACGCTCGAGCGCGGCATGATTGAATAGGTTGATATGACGCAAAACAGCACCCATACGGGCAAACTCTATGTGGTCGGCACGCCCATCGGCAACCTGGGCGACCTGTCCCCGCGCGTTGGCGAGGCGTTTGCCGCCGCCGATGCCATCTGCTGCGAAGACACGCGTGTGACGTCAAAGCTGCTGATGCATCTGGGCATTTCCAAGCCGCTTGTCCGTTGCGACGAGAATGTGATCGCCAGCCGCGCCGTCGGCCTGGTCGACCGTCTGCTGGCGGGGGAGACCCTCGCTTTTGCCTCGGACGCCGGCATGCCGAGTGTGTCCGATCCCGGACAGGCGCTGGTCGAGGCGGCGCGTGAGGCCGATGTGCCCGTTGAAGTTATTCCCGGGCCCTCTGCTTGCGTCACGGCGCTCGTTTCGTCCGGCATTCCCTGCGAGCATTTTTTCTTCGAGGGCTTTTTGGGCCGAAAGCACGGCGACCGCGTGCGCCGTTTACAGCGCCTTGCCGTGGTGCCCGGCGCACTCATCTTCTACGAGTCTCCACATCGCATCGTGGCGACGCTCGAGGCCGTGGCGGAGGTCTTTCCCCAGCGTGAGGTTGCCGTCTGCCGCGAACTCACCAAGCTGCACGAGGAGGTCTTGCGCGGGCCCGCTGCTCAGCTTGCCGAGGAGCTGCGTGCTCGCGGCGAGGTAAAGGGCGAGATTGCGCTGGTCATCGCGCCGCCGAGCGAGGATGAGGAGGCCGGTATCGTGCCGGTTGGCGCCGCGGCAGCGGATCCCGACGAGGCCCTGCGCGAGGATATCCGCGCCGCGCTCGAGGAGGGGGAGCCCGCCTCTGCGGTGGCCAAGCGCCTGTCTCAGAAGTATTCGCGCCGCAAGCGCGATGTCTATGCCATGGTGCTCGATATGCAATAGATGGAGGATATCCAGCCCTTGCGCTAGAATCATCCCCTGTATGCAACGTTTTTCTGGAGGACAAACCCCATGGATCAAAGCAAGCCTTCGTTCTTTATCACGACGCCCATCTACTACGTCAACGCCGATCCGCACCTGGGCACGGCTTATTCCACCATCATCGCCGACGTTCAGGCTCGCTATCGCCGCTCCGCCGGCTATAACGTCAAGTTCCTGACCGGCATGGACGAGCACGGCGAGAAGGTCGCCGAGGCCGCAGCCAAGCACAACATGACGCCGCAGGAGTGGACCGACAGCCAGGCTCCGCACTTCAAGGAGCTTTGGAGCAAGCTCGAGATTTCCAACGACGACTTCATCCGCACCACCGAGCCGCGCCAGCATCATGCCGTGCAGTACCTGTGGGAGCGCATGAAGGAGTCCGGCTACCTGTATAAGGGCAGCTACGACGGTTGGTATTGCGTGCCTGACGAGACCTACTTCACTGATACGCAGGTCCAGAAGGGCGACGAGGAATACGGCAGCGTCGGCCAGCACCTGTGCCCCGACTGCCACCGTCCGCTTGAGCGCGTGCAGGAGGAGTCCTACTTCTTTAAGCTTTCCGCCTTCCAGGACAAGCTGCTCAAGCTCTATGACGAGCACCCCGACTTTGTCGAGCCTGCGTTCCGCATGAACGAGGTACGTAGCTTTGTCGAGGGCGGCCTCAACGACCTTTCCGTGAGCCGTACGAGCTTTGACTGGGGCATTCAGGTCCCGTTTGACGAGGGTCACGTGACCTACGTGTGGTTCGATGCGCTGCTCAACTATATGACGGCCGTCGGCTACGGTGTCGACACCGACGAGGCGCGTGCCGAGCTGGCCTATCGCTGGCCCGCGCAGTTCCACATCGTGGGCAAGGACATCATCCGCTTCCACTGCGTCATTTGGCCCGCCATGCTCATGGCCATCGGCGAGGCCCTGCCCGAGCACGTCTTTGCCCACGGCTTCCTGACCGTGCGCAATGCCGAGACCGGCAAGGCCGAGAAGATGTCCAAGAGCCGCGGCAACGCCATCGCTCCGCAGGACGTTATCGACATGTTGGGCGTCGAGGGCTATCGCTACTACTTCATGACCGACGTCGTCCCCGGCACCGACGGTGCCATCAGCTTCGACCGCATGGAGCAGGTCTACAACGCCGACCTGGCCAACAGCTGGGGCAACCTTATCTCGCGTTCGCTCAACATGAGCGGCAAGTACTTTGACGGTTGCGCGCCCGCCAAGCCCGCATCGTTCGATGCGTTCGACAACCCGTTGGCAAAGATTGCCGATGGCCTGGTCGATCGCTACATGGCCAAGATGGACGTGCTCGATTACGGTGGAGCTAAGGACGAGGTCATGGAGCTCATCCATGCCGCCAACCACTACATCGAGGACTCCGAGCCCTGGGCGCTTGCCAAGGACGAGGCCAAGGCTGACGAGCTGGCGTTTGTGATCTACAACCTGCTCGAGGCCATCCGCATTGCCGCTCACCTGCTGATGCCGCTCATGCCCCAGACTTCTGCCGAGGCCCTGCGCCGCCTGTCCTGCGAGGACGAGGCCGCGAGCGACGACCTCAAGGGCATTTGCGCTTGGGGCCTGCTTGCCGGTGGTCAGCCCGTCGAGAAGGGCGAGCCGCTGTTCCCGCGTCTGGGCTAAGCCGCTGCGCGCCATATCGGCAATTTGCTGTTTAGCTGTAAGGGCATGGCCGCAACGGTCCATGCCCTTTTGCTTTACGATGCAGCCACCATGTTAAGGAGGCAACCATGACAACTTCGCCTTTGGCAAACCCCACGGCAACTAGGGAGCTGCTAGAGGAGTTTGGCCTTTCGACCAAGCATCGCCTGGGCCAGAACTTCCTGATCGACAACCATGTGATCGAACGTATCTGTGAGCTCGCTGAGCTTGCGGGCGATGAGCGCGTGCTCGAGGTCGGCCCGGGTTGCGGCACGCTGACGTTGGCCCTGCTGCAGGAGGCGGCGTGCGTTACGTCGATTGAGGCAGATCCCGAGCTCGAGCCGGTGCTCGATGCTCACGCCGCTGACTATGCCAACTTCCGCTTTATCATGGGCGACGCGCTCAAAGTGACGCCGGAGCAGATTGAGCAGGCCGCCGGTGGTGAACCCACGGTGTTTGTCGCGAACTTGCCCTATAACGTGGCGGCGACAATCATCCTGCAGTTCTTCCAGACGATGCCCGCGCTCAAGCGCGCCGTCGTCATGGTGCAAAAGGAGGTTGCCGATCGTATTGCCGCAACGCCGGGCAACAAGACCTATGGCGGCTACACGACAAAGCTCGGCCTGTATGCGCAGGTTACGGGTCGCTTTGAGGTGCCGCCGTGTTGCTTTATGCCGGCGCCGCACGTGGACTCGGCCGTCGTGCGTATCGACCGTGTTGACGGCGTGGTGCCCGAAGGACTCGACCGCGAGTTTGTGGCCCGCGTGATTGATGCTGCATTTGCTCAGCGTCGCAAGACCATTCGCAACTCCATGAGCGCCAACGGCTTTGCCAAGGACGTGCTCGATGCCGCCTTTGAGGCTTGCGGTATCGCATCCACCACGCGCGCCGAAACGCTTGATGTTGCCGACTTTGTCCGCCTGGCCCAGGAGCTAATCCATGATGCCTAATGCCGCACGCGTGACGTTTACCAAGAAAAAGAAGACGGTCGCCTGCCCCGTGCCCTTGGCACCGCTTGCCGACACGCATGCGCATCTGCTTTCGTTTTGGGGCAAAGAAGTGCCCGAGACGCTCGTGCGCGCCAAAGCCGCGGGCGTCGACCTGTTGGTGACGATGCTCGACCCCATCGCTGACAAACGCAGCGTGACGGACTATAGCGACTGGCTCGTGCGCGAAATTCTGCCGATGCAGGATATCCCGCAGATCAAGTATCTTGCCGGCGTGCATCCGTATGGCGCGCCGGACTATACCGACGACGTTCACGCACAGGTCGTTGCCGCACTCGATGACCCCTTATGCGCCGGTATTGGCGAAATCGGCCTGGACTACCACATGGACTATGACGACGATATCGCGCCGGCACCCCATGACGTGCAGATTGACTGCATGGCGCGCCAGCTCGAGCTTGCCGTGTGCCGTAACGTGCCGGTGGAGCTGCATCTGCGTCACGAGGACACGGACCAGGAGCGTACCTCGCACGTGGACGCCTACAACGTGCTTCGTGAGGTGGGCGTGCCCCAGGCCGGTTGTGTGCTGCACTGCTTTGGCGAGGACCGCGCCACGATGGAGCGCTTTGCGGAGCTGGGCTGCTATATCGCCTATGGTGGTGCGGCTACCTTTAAGCGCAACGACGACGTGCGCGAGGCATTCGCGGCAACCCCGCTCGACCGTATTTTGTTCGAGACGGATTGCCCGTATATGGCTCCGGAGCCCATCCGCGGTCTTGAATGCGAGCCCGCAATGATCTCCATTACGGCAAACACGCTGGTCAACGACCGTGTCGATCGTACCGGCGAGGATGCTGAGGCAATCGCGCGAGCAGCTTGGGAAAATGCCTGCAAACTTTTTCAAAAATAGTTCTTGCGTTCGCGATGGCGCTCCGTTATTCTAATTCCTGCACGCGGGCGTGGCGGAATTGGCAGACGCGTACGGTTCAGGTCCGTATGGGGGCAACCCCATGAAGGTTCAAGTCCTTTCGCCCGCACCATTAAATGAAAGAGCTCCCAGCAATGGGGGCTTTTTTGTTATGGGCCCATCGCGGGGACTTGAACCTGCGAAGGAGCGAGCGTAAAGAAAACGCGGAGCGTTTTTAGCGAGCTGGCGAGGACGCCGGCAGGCGGCCGAAGCCGGTGCGGATCCGCGAAGCGGATACGCGGACGTCCTTTCGCCCGCACCATTAAATGAAAGAGCTCCCAGCAATGGGAGCTTTTTTGTTATGGGCCTCTTGTTGATGTCACGTTGCTGCTTCGTGCGGGTATCCTAGTGCCAACGTATGCCTATCAGAGGAGAGACCATGCTGTTGTCCGGTATCATCGCCGCCCTTACCAGCCTTTTGATTCCCATCATCATTTTGTTGTTACTGCTTCCCAACGCCTGCTATGTCGTTGAACAACAGCATGCCGTGATCATCGAGCGTCTGGGCAAGTTTAACCGCATCGTCAACGCGGGCTTCCACATGAAGGTACCCGTGATCGACCGCAAGGCCGCCACGGTGAGTCTGCGCACCATGAAAAACGGTTTTGGCATCGACGTTAAGACCCAGGACAACGTGACCATCGGCCTTGAGGTCTCTGCTCAGTACCACGTGAGCTATGACATGGGCGCCGGCCCGGCAGATTCGGGTATCTACAAGAGCTACTACATGCTGCAGGAGCCCGTCGACCAGATGCGTGACTTCATCACCGACGCCCTGCGCTCTTCGATTCCCGTCTACACACTCGATGAGGTCTTTGCCAAGAAGGATGACATCGCCAAGGATGTCAACGCTACCGTTTCCGAGCAGATGGCCGCCTACGGCTTCACCCTCGTGTCGACGCTCATCACCAAAATCGCACTGCCGACCGAGGTTGAGAACTCCATGAACGACATCAACGCCGCCCAGCGCAAGCGCGCTGCGGCACAGGAGCTCGCTGAGGCAGACCGCATCAAGCGCGTCACCGAGGCGACCGCCGAGGCTGAGGCTATGGAAAAGGCGGGTGAGGGCATCGCCAACCAGCGCAAGGCCATCGCGCTGGGTATCAAAGATTCGCTCGAGATCATCCAGGAGACGGGTGTCGGCAATGACGAGGCCAACCAACTGTTCATGTTTACGCAGTGGTCCGAGATGATGACGGAGTTCGCTCGCACGGGTAAAACCTCGACGGTCGTGCTGCCGAGCGACTTTTCGCAGTCGGCCTCTATGTTCGAGCAGATGCTGGCTGCCGGTAAGGTTCAGAACGAGTCAAAGGAGTAGACACGCGTGAAATACACCGTCGTTTGTGTTGGCAAGCTCAAAGAGCGCTTTTGGAAGGATGCCTGCGCTGAGTACACCAAGCGCCTGGGTGCCTATGCCAAGGTTGATATCCGCGAGGTGGCCGATATCGACCCGGCCAAGGCGGGCGGCGTGGATGCCGCGCGCGACAAGGAGGGAGCGGCGATACTTGCAGCCCTGCCGCCTCGAGCGCATGTGATCCTGCTGGCCATTGAGGGCAAAGAGCGCTCGAGCGAGGAGTTTTCGGCGCGGCTCGATGATCTTATGCTGCGTGGTAACAGCGACATCGCCTTTGTGATTGGCGGATCGGACGGCGACGTGCGCGCACGAGCCGACGAGATGCTCAGCTTTGGACGCATTACCTTGCCGCATAACTTGGCGCGCGTGGTGCTGCTAGAGCAGATTTACCGTGCCCGCAAGATCAGTCGTGGCGAGCCGTATCACAAATAGGTCGGCAATACGAAACAATGGCGTGGGACAATACCTTTCGTTTTGAGGAATGTGTCTGAAAGGACTATGTGATATGAAGATTGGATTTGTCGGTTTTGGCAATATGGCGAGCGCTATGGCCGATGGCTGGATCGCTGCCGGTGTAGCTGCGAGCGACATGTGCGCCTGTGCGGGTCGCTACGACGCACTGGTTGAGCGCTGTGAGGCGCGCGGGATGGCCGCTTGCCACGATGCCGCCGAGGTTGTCGCCGCATCCGATATCGTGGTCGCTGCGGTCAAACCGTACATGATCGAGAAGGTATTCGCCCCGCTCAAGGATGCTCTTGCCAAAAAGGTCGTTCTGTCGGTTGCCTGGACCTGGGACAGTGTCAAGTGGGAGCAGGTCCTGCCGGGCGTCGCGCATATCTCGACGGTGCCCAACACGCCGGTTTCGGTGGGCGAGGGCGTCATCGCTTGCGAGAAGGCTTCCACGCTTAGTGATGAGCAGAGCGCAGTGGTGCTTGATCTGCTTGGCAAGCTCGGTGCGGTGGTCGAGCTCGATACGAGCCTGCTGTTTGTGGGCGGCACGGTGGGTGGTTGCGCTCCGGCATTTGTCGCTATGGCAATCGAGGCCCTGGGCGATGCGGCGGTCAAGCACGGTATCCCGCGTGCCGATGCCTATCGCATTGTGAGCCAGATGGTGCTAGGTACGGCAAAGCTGCAGCTTTCAACTGGTCAGCATCCTGCGGCGATGAAGGATGCCGTATGCTCGCCCGGTGGCGCCACCATCAAGGGCGTCGTTGCGCTCGAGGACGCCGGCATGCGCAGTGCCCTGGTCAAGGCAATCGACGCAACTCTCCAGTAAAACCTGTCATTTAGGGACAGGTTTATTTTGGCAGGTTTTTTCTGCGGTTTTGTCCTTTTAGCGAAAAGCGCCCCGCAACTGGCTCAATTCCAGTTGCGGGGCGCTTGTGTTTGCCCAGATAAAACCGACCAAAATAAACCTGTCCCTTTTTGGCAGGTTAGTCCCAGAAGCTGTCTTCCTCATCCTCGGACTTGGGTCCGCGGTCGACGTACATCTTATGGGTACGCTTCTCCATTACAAAGGCAAGAATCGCAAATAACAGGATGCCGCCGGCGAAAAGGATGGCAAAACCGGTGCGGGTGCCAAACAAAAAGGAAAAAACTGCGTCCATTGGGTGCCTTCTTGCGTAGTTGAGTTGGGTCGTAAACGCTCATAAGTATATACTTGCCCATACATGTACAAGGTTGCAACCTAAATGGAATGTATATCGCCGGAGGATCTAATGCTTGATATCAAGTTTGTTCGCGAGAACCCCGATGCCATCGATGTCGCCATGGCTAACCGCCAGACGTCTTGGGATCGCGAGAAGTTCTTTGAGCTCGACGACGAGCGCCGTGCCGTCATCACCGAGGTCGAGGAGCTCCAGGCTACGCGCAATGCCGAGTCCAAGAAGATCGGCGCCCTGATGAAGGAGGGCAAGAAGGACGAGGCCGAGGCCGCCAAGGAGGCCGTGCGCGCCGTCAACGAGAAGATTGACGGTCTGGCCGAGCGCCGCACCGCTCTCGAGCAGGAGCAGTACGACTTCATGGCTCACCTGCCCAACATTCCGTGCGATGCCACCCCGTACGGTAAGGACGAGGACGAGAACATCGAGCGTCGCCGCTGGGGCACCCCGCGCGAGTTCGACTTCGACTTTAAGTCGCACTGGGATCTGGGCACCGACCTCGACATCCTCGACTTCGAGCGTGGCAACAAGCTCTCCGGCAGCCGCTTTACCGTTCTCGGTGGCGCCGGCGCCCGCCTGGAGCGCGCCCTCATCAACTTCTTCCTCGATACGCACACCAGCCGTGGTTTTAAGGAGTGGTGGCCGCCCATCGTCGTCAAGCGTCAGACCATGTTTGGCACGGGCCAGCTGCCCAAGTTCGAGGACGACGCCTACCACGTCTCGGGCGACAACTTCCTGATCCCCACTGCCGAGGTCGTGCTCACCAACCTGCACGCCGGCGAGGTCCTCGACGCCGACACCCTGCCGCGCCGCTACACCGCCTTCACCCCCTGCTTCCGCGAGGAGGCCGGTTCCGCCGGTCGCGACACCCGCGGCATCATCCGTCAGCACGAGTTCGACAAGGTCGAGATGGTCAAGTTCGCTAAGCCGGAGGAGTCCGACGAGGAGCTCGAGAGCATGACCGCCGAGGCCGAGTACCTGCTGCAGCAGCTGGGCCTTCCGTATCGCGTGATTAGCCTGTGCACCGGCGACTTGGGCTTCTCTGCCCGTCAGACCTACGACGTCGAGGTCTGGCTGCCGAGCTACAACGCCTACAAGGAGATCAGCTCCTGCTCCAACTGCGGTGACTTCCAGGCTCGCCGCGCCAACATCAAGTATCGCGACCCCGAGAACTTCAAGGGTTCGCGCTACCTGCACACTCTCAACGGTTCCGGCCTGCCGGCCGGCCGCACCATGGCCGCCATTCTGGAGAACTACCAGAACGCCGACGGCACCATCACGATCCCCGAGGTTCTGCGTCCTTACATGGGCGGTCTCGAGAAGATCGAGCCGGTCGCGTAACTTGGCTGCATAGGGGATATGCAAGGGCGCTCCTTCGGGGGCGCCCTATTTCGTGCGCAGGTCCATACCATACCGTGCGGACAGCTCAATAGAAAACACACGAACAACTGTTCTGTATACAGCTATCTACCTGCTATGCTTTTGCTAAATAAGAGCGAGAGAAAGGGGACGCGATGGAGCTGTTTGATGATCGGGTGGTTTTATTTGAGAGCGACGAGGGCGGGGAGTACCTGCTTGTAACGTGTGAGCCGTCTGGCATGGGCGGCCTGGTGGTTCGGCAGACGAGTGAGGGTCCGTTGACACAATGGTGCTTTGAGGAGTCGCCGCATGTGGCCGAGACCTTTGTGACGCACGAGGGACTTGTGGCGCTGGAGCATTTCTATGGAGTTGGGACTTCCAACCAGGTCGCGCGCATGCTGAGCATCTCGTTTGCCGATTATGATTGTGCCCAGCGGGTGAGATCGCTCCTGAGGGAACTTGATGCCAAGTTCGACGTGATCGAAAAGCCAATCGATCGTACGGGGAACAGCGGTATATGCGGAGCAGCATGACAAAGCTGCGTTCCACAAAAAAGTTTGAGATTGTGCTTGACTCCAATAAGCTAAAGTGGTTTTATATGTCTTGCGCTGCGGCGTTACCTCAGCTGGATAGAGGGTCTGACTACGAATCAGAACGTCATAGGTTCGAATCCTATACGCCGCACCAATTGAAATCGAAAGCCTCCGGCAACGGGGGCTTTTCTTTTTCGGAAACCATGCATTGATTCGAACCTCGGTCGAGGCGCGAGCGTCTTAATCATCGCTTCGTAAAATTTTTCCAAATTGTCGCTTGACCCATCGAGGGGTCACGTGCATAATAATCCATGCGTTGCGGCGTTACCTCAGCTGGATAGAGGGTCTGACTACGAATCAGAACGTCATAGGTTCGAATCCTATACGCCGCACCAATTGATTTTAAAGCTCCCGGCAACGGGAGCTTTTCTTATATCGCGATGCGTCGAAGATCGCATCAAGTGGTCTAAATGAGTAAAAATCAAATTCAATAACTTTTTTTGAAAAACGCTTGACCTTTATTCAGTCCATGTGCATAATAATCAACAAGTCGCGGCGTTACCTCAGCTGGATAGAGGGTCTGACTACGAATCAGAACGTCATAGGTTCGAATCCTATACGCCGCACCAATTGATTTTAAAGCTCCCGGCAACGGGAGCTTTTCTTATATCGCGATGCGTCGAAGATCGCATCAAGTGGTCTAAATGAGTAAAAATCAAATTCAATAACTTTTTTTGAAAAACGCTTGACCTTTATTCAGTCCATGTGCATAATAATCAACAAGTCGCGGCGTTACCTCAGCTGGATAGAGGGTCTGACTACGAATCAGAACGTCATAGGTTCGAATCCTATACGCCGCACCAATTGAACTTGAAGCCTCCGGCAACGGGGGCTTTTCTTTTATGTCGCCGCTGCATGGATTCGAACCTCGGTCGAGGCGCGGGCGTGAAGCGGACGATTTCTTATCGACTCGTGTAAGATTCCGAGTAGATGTCGCGACTTATTCGCGACCACTCCTTCTTCAAACGACCGATCAGGGTGATATTTCGTGGCAGAGCGTCCGACATACAAGCTCAGGTTTCTCGATCCCAAAAAGCGCTTTCCGGCCATGCCCGAGCAGCCTGCGGGACGCTCGTATGGCGTGGTTTGGAAGCTCTTTGGCGAGGACCCGCATGAATCATGCTATGTCGTCGAATTCGTCGGCAAAAGCCATGTGTCGCTTTTGGGCTACGTGTGCGTTTCGGGTGAGGTCTATAAGGTGGACCGTCCCGTTAACGAGGAATCGCTGCCCGACGATCCCGACATGCAACTGATTCTTGACGAGTCCGATTCCACCATCGGTGAGATTGCGGTCAGGGGTACCGATGGGACGATGCACTCCCGGGCGCGAGTCATCGGCTCTCCCGAAGGCACCATGCGCGAACAAACCGATCGCGAGACGTGGAATTCGACGCGCAGCCTTCGCTACGGCGAGTTCATGGCCTCGATGTTCTTGCGTTACGTGATATTCGCCGATTCTGAAAACACTGTCTCGGGCACGGCAGATGCCGACGGCCTCGACGAGGGCATGAAAAATGCTGTCGACAAGATCAAACTTGTAAAACTCCCCGAGCCGGTTGAGGTACTGCTGGGTTTTGATTCCACGCCGCTGCCCGATGCAATCGAAACGTTGCTCTATCGCATTGACCATACAGATAATCCAAGTGGCATTGAGCGCTATGCCGCCGCTTTGATGGGCGAAGTTAATCTGCCTCGCCTGCGCACCATCGCGGCCAAAACCGAAATGAGCCTGGTGCGCATCGATCGCTCGAGGCTCTTCTATCTCAATTTTGACCGTAGCCTGCTGGACCAGGACGAGATCGATACCCTGCTTGCCGTCGAGTGCCGCCTGAACCGCCTATCGGGCATCCTTGAGCGTATTGGGGCAGGGTTGGGCCCCGTTGCCTCGTCGCCAAGCTTTGAGGGCTGCTCGCTCTTTGACCTATGGCATATCAGCAAGACGACAAACGACGTTCCTCGCCTGCTCGAAACGCTGTCGAATGACAACCCATGGGCCAAGCCGGGGACGGTTGCGTGCCAGCCGGGTGGCGAGTGGGACGTTCGCACCCGTTTTGCACGTATCGTAGAAGCGCTCAACGTGGTTACGCGGCTCGACTACACCTATCGAGCTAACGTCGCCGAGGGCATCATGCTGGTGCGATTTGGCCGCACGGTTGTCGATGCTATACCGCAGCGCGAATACGATGCTCAAGATGACGCCTGGCGCGAGGTGGATGAGCCTAAGCGCGCGGCATGGGCCACTGAGCACGATGCGCGTGTTGCGCTTACACTCGCGGCGGCTTGCTTTGCTTCGGGTGCTCGCATCACGCGCTGCTACGTGCAGATTGCGGCTCCCGACGGCGAGCAGGGCGAGCGCGTTGTCGAAACGTATTCCTTTGGCCGTGCGGCCTATCTGGCCGATTGCGTTTCTGTCGCCAAGGATCTTGAGAGCATGGATATGGACGACATGCCCTGCAAGTGCTTGCTCGAGGCATATGAGGCGGATGCGCCGGACATGATTGAGCCTGCAGAGGTTCACGCCCGACCACGTGATGACCATCGCACGCTGCCGCCGGCGCTGCGCGATCTGCTGCTTGCCGATACGGCTGACGAGTTGGAGGTCATGGAAGAGGACGACGACCCATACGTGGCCCGTGTTGTTGAATTGCGCGAGCAGGCAAAAGTAGACCGTACAGGTGCTTTTGAAGGCTTTTCTCGACTTGTCGAGGAGTTGGAAGCCAAGTGTACTGTTGCTGAGCTTTTGGCGACGGGCCCGGTGCAGACCCAGTTCTGCGACAACCAGCTGGTGCGCATGGTGCTGCCGGTGATGGAGGAGGACCGTTCCGTGCGAATCCTTCGCGCTCCCGATGCGCTGTATTTTGCCCAGCACGAAATCTGCAGCTTTTACGCCGAACAAGAGGACTTTGAGCGCGCGCTGCCCGAGGTGCGTCGTCTTTACGATTTGGCGCGCTCGTCCATGCAGTCTCACTTTGCCCTGATCAACGTGCTGGCACGCCTGGAACGCTATGACGAGATTATCGAGGTAGCGCGCCACGGCCTGCGCATTGCCAGCGACCGGCCTTCGATCGGTTACCTGTTCTATCGCCTGGCATTCGCCTACTGGAACTGCGACCAGCTCGAGCTGGCGCTGGCATGTTATCGCCTGGTGCCGCGCGGCGAGGAGTCGGGCGGCAGTGCGCAGGAGGAAATGCAGGGCCTTATGAACGAGATGGGCGTCATCAAACCGCCCACGTTTGAGGAGGCTGTCGAGACCATCCGCAAGGCAGGTCTTGAGCTGCCGCCGGTGCCCGCCGTGACCAATCAACTCGCAGATGCCGCCGTGCAACTCGTCGATAACGGCTTCTTTTTCTTGGCGCGCGGCTGCATCTATCAAATGTGGCGCACCATGGGCAATGATGAGCTCGGCTCCCTCAACCGCTCGCTGGGGTAGGCGAAGCTTGCAAGGAGGAGAGGCTGCTGGGCAATTTGAAAATCCCACTTGCCCATCTTCGACTGTTTGGTTACTATAGAACGGCTGTTACGGAGAGCTGACCGAGAGGCCGAAGGTGCTCGCCTGCTAAGCGAGTATGCCCCAAAAGGGCATCTGGGGTTCGAATCCCCAGCTCTCCGCCAGTATGACTTGAAAGAAGGGTCCCATTTGGGGCCCTTTTTTAGTTGAACCACGTTAGCTGGGGATTCGAACCCTCAAAAATGAGGCGCCCCGTTGGACGCCTCATTTGGTTCGATGTGATATCGCTCCGGCCCTACGCCTTGGGCGCCTTGGCTACGGTCTCGCTCTCTGCCGTGAGCGGGCGGTTGTCGATGCGGCGGCCCAAGCGATCGAGCTTCACGAGCAGCCATTCAATGGGATTCGGCCCCGAGCCTTCCTCGTCGGCAACCAAATCCACGACGGCAATCTTGGTGCCGTCCTGCTTGAGTGTAACGCTGCCCACCTTGTCGCCCACATGCACCGTGCCCGAAAGATCGTCGTAGCTAACCTTTTCGGTCACCTCGCCGGCAAGAGAAAACACGGTCGCTTGCGCCGTGGGATCGGCGAGCGTGGCGTCGATTGTCTTATCCGTCCAGTCGGTTTGACTAATGCGCGCCATAAGCGGGTTGCCGTTGGCGGTCTTTTCCTGCGTGTTGGCGATTGCGACCGCCGCCTTGTGACCGTAGTACCAATTGGCAAGGGTTGCGGTATCGGTAAAGCGCTGGTCGGTGGTGGTGGAGTTCAAAATAACGGTGTAGATCTCGTCGCCGTCGCGGTTGTAGGCGCTCGTAAAGCAATAGCCCGCGTCGTCGGTGGTGCCGGTCTTGCCACCGATGTTGCCATCTTGGCCCAGCAAATAGTTATGCGTGTCCATGGAATGCGAATGGTCGGTGCCGTCGGCGCCCGTGACTTCGATCCAGGAATCCTCGCTCGCTACGACCTCGCGGATCGTGTCGTTTTTCATGGCCTCCTGCATCATCAGCGCTACGTCGTGTGCGGTTGAGTGCATATCGCCAGCCCACTCATCGAAGTCCAGACCATGCGGGTTTTCAAAAAGCGTACCGGTGCAGCCGAGCTTCTTAGCGCGCTCGTTCATGGCCTTCACAAATGTGGCCTCGGCGTCTTTGGTCTTGGGGTCGATCTTCTTGCCCACATATTCGGCGAGCACGATGGCGGCGTCGTTGCCCGAGGGAATCATCAGGCCGCGCAGCGCCTGCTCCACGGTAAGCTTGTCGCCTTCGAGCAAGCCGGCGGTCGAATTGCCCACGGTGGCTGCGGCGTTGCTCACCGTGACCTTCTCGTCCATCTTGCAATTCTCGACGGTTAGGATTGCGGTCATGACCTTGGTGATCGAGGCGATTTTGACCTGCTCATCGGCGCCGCGCCCATAGTAGATGGTGCCGTCTTTGCCCATGACGAGGGCATTGGTCGCATCGATATCGGGCAGGTTTTCGGCCGAGATGCCGCGCGCATCGGCGGTTTTGCCGCAAACATTGTCGGTCGTGAGCACTTGGGCGCCAGCGACGGTGGGCACGCCAGCGGCAAGGGCGATAGCGCAGACAAAGCCGGCGGCAAGCTGGGCTGAGCGCTTTGCAAAAGAGGTGAGGGTCTTCACAGGTTTCGCTTTCGACGGGATGGTCTCTTCTGGAACTAGAGTATATCGTTTGCCGTCGTCGGCGATCATCGCGTGCGTGGTCCACATCCGCGCTCGAACGGGCACAAGGGTGCTTAAGGCCGACTTAATCACCCACGCTTGTTGTGTGTGGCGTGCGTCGCCTCGGGCATAATGGAGCGCGAGAGGAGCACGCATGAACGAGCGCATACTGGTAGTTGATGACGAGAAGGCCATCGCCGACTTGGTTGGTATCTACCTTACAAAAGAGGGCTTTGATGTCCAGATTGCCTATAGCGGGGCCGATGCTGCCAAGGCGATTTTGGAGCAGGAGTTTGATTTGGCGCTGCTGGATGTCATGCTGCCCGATATCGATGGGTTTGAGCTGCTGCGTACGATCCGTTCCAGCCATACCTATCCTGTGATCATGCTGACGGCGCGCGATGCCCAGCAAGACAAGATCGAGGGCCTTTCGCTTGGCGCGGACGATTACGTGGTTAAGCCGTTCCGTCCGCTGGAGCTCATCGCGCGCGTGCACGCTCAGCTTCGCCGCTACACCAGCTACGGTAGCCGTGCACAGGCGGCCGAGTCGCCGATCATTCAGCTCGACGGCCTCGAGATCAACCGCGACGCTCGTTCCGCGACGGTGGACGGTGCGCCGGTACGCCTCACACCCACCGAGTATTCAATCTTGCTGTATCTGGTCGAGCATCGCGGCAGCGTGGTGGCCGTGGAGGACCTGTTCCGCGCGGTGTGGAACGAGGACTTTATGCCCGGCTCCAACAATACGGTGATGGTGCATATTCGCCACTTGCGCGAAAAGATCGGCGACGACGCACAAAAGCCACGCTTTATCAAAAACGTCTGGGGCGTCGGCTACATCATCGAATAACGCTTTTCGCTTGTGAGGATCTTGATATGACAAAAGACGATAGGCAAGCGTTCGAGGTGCCCGATTGGCTCTTTGAATACGTGAGGTCGGTCGACGACAACCGCGCGCTTGCAACGGTGCTGCTCTTTTTGCTGAGCCTGCTGCTGATTGGCATCGACAACATCGTCGGAATCTTGGCGGTGCTGCTTGTCGGCTTTTTGCTGATCGATCGATTTGAGATCGTGCGCCGCTGCATGGTGATTGGCGGCGCCGCGTGGGCCATGACGTTGGCGATTGGCGCCATGGCGCTCGGCGGCATCGAAGGGCCGGTGTTGTTCGATGCCGGCTTTGTATTCAACATGCTTGGCTTTGTGCTGGCGCTTGCCGTATGCGTGCTGTTCTTGTGCGGCCGCGCCCTGTACTACCAGGGCTACGAGCAGGGCGAGCAGCATGCCGATTGTGTGCTGGCTGCTCGTATTCAAGATCGCCTGATCGATCACCCCGACACCTGGGACAACATCGACGGCGACTTCTTGGAGGTCGAGGGCGCCCTTAACCGCGTGCGTGACCGTGAGCGCAAGGTGCAGCAAGCTCTGCGTGACGAGTCGCATCGCAAGGACGATCTGGTCACGTACTTGGCACATGACCTACGCACCCCGCTTGCCAGTGTGGTGGGCTATCTTTCGCTGCTGCAAGAGGCTCCTGAGCTGCCGGTTGAGCAACGTGCGCACTTTACGGGCGTGGCGCTCGACAAGGCGCACCGGCTCGATACGCTCATCGAAGAGTTCTTCGATATCACGCGCTTTGACTTCCACGATATCGTGCTCACGCGCGGCTATGTTGATCTGGGGTTGCTGCTGGCTCAGGTGGCTGACGAGTTCTATCCCATCCTCAACGAGCAGCATAAGGAAGTCCAAGTTGATATTCGCGAGGACCTGACGGTGCTCGTGGATGGCGACAAGATGGCTCGCGTGTTCAACAACATCATGAAAAACGCTATTGCCTATAGCTATGAGGGCTCGACCATCACGATCGAGGCCAGACGCCGGGACGACGGTGGCGTGCGCGTGCGCTTTATCAATCAGGGCGATCCCATCCCTGAGTCAAAGCTCAAGGTGATCTTTGAGAAGTTCTATCGCCTGGATGCGGCGCGTGCGACCAATCGCGGCGGCGCTGGACTGGGGCTTGCCATCGCCAAGGAGATCGTATGCGCGCACGGCGGTACCATCGCATGCGAATCGACGCCCGAACACACGATATTCACCATAGAGCTGCCCGCCGCATAGCCAGCGTGCCCTTACAAACACTTGACAATGCGCTCACGTACATATGAGCCGCGATTTCTACTATCGATACTGCTGAATTGATATCGATGTGGAGGTATGCGGTATGACGGCTGCTGCGGCTGTGGAGCCCACGGAGCTTGAAGAACTCATGAAAGCGCAGGCCGAGGCCGCGCACGAGCGCGAAGTTGGGGATGCGACTCGCCCCACGGCAGAGGATCTTGCCGCCTCGCCGACGCGCATCGATGTCGAGGGCCTCGACCTGTTCTATGGCGACCATCATGCGCTCAAGGACGTGAATATCAAGATCCGCGACAAGCAGATTACCTCGTTCATCGGGCCTTCGGGCTGCGGAAAGTCCACGTTGCTGCGCTGCTTTAACCGCATGAACGACGGTATCAAGGATTGCCGCATCGAGGGCAAGATTGCGCTCGATGGTCAAGATATCCTGGGCGATTACGACATCTGCCGCCTTCGCCAGCGCGTGGGCATGGTGTTCCAGCGCCCCAATCCGTTTCCCATGAGCATCTACGACAACGTCGCCTATGGGCCGCGCGGTATGGGCGTGCGCGACCGCGTCGTGCTCGATGAGCTGGTCGAGGACTCCCTTCGTCGCGCTGCCCTGTGGGACGAGGTCAAGGACAAGCTCAAGGAGTCGGGCCTGGGTCTTTCGGGTGGACAGCAGCAGCGCCTGTGCATCGCCCGCGCACTTGCCGTGCAGCCCGACATTCTGCTGATGGACGAGCCGACCTCGGCGCTCGACCCCGTGTCGACGCTGGTGGTGGAGCAGCTGGCCTGCGAGCTCAAAGAGACCTGTACGCTCGTGGTCGTTACGCACAATATGCAGCAGGCGGCGCGTATCTCCGACTCGGTCGCGTTTTTCTTGCTGGGTGAGTTGGTGGAGCACGCGCCCACCGCGCAACTCTTCAAGAATCCGACCGATCCGCGCACGGCGGATTATTTGACGGGACGTTTTGGCTGATACCATCTAGTAAAGGTACCTTTAGGGTTAAGATGCGGTCATGCCGGCCGCAAAGGGGTTCAACATGATCTATTACGTCGAGGACGATGACAACATCAGGGATTTGACGGTCTATGCACTGCGCAAGCAGGGGATCGAGGCCGAAGGCTTTTCGTGCGACGGCGAGTTTAAGGCTGCCGTGGCGCGACGGGTACCCGATGCCGTCCTGCTCGACATCATGCTGCCCGATACCGATGGCTTGGCGATTATGCGTCGCCTGCGTGCCGATCGCCTGACGGCGACGGTGCCCATCATGATGCTTACCGCCAAGGACACCGAGCTCGACAAGGTGATGGCGCTCGATGGCGGTGCCGACGATTACCTGACTAAGCCGTTTTCGCTCATGGAGCTTGCGAGCCGCTGCCGCGCACTGCTGCGTCGCGGCGGCATGGTCAAGCAGGCGAGCGATGTGCTCAGCGTGGGCGACATCGTGCTTTCGCCCAGCCATCGCGAGGTGACCGTTGCCGGCGAGCCGCTTAAGCTCACCCTGCGCGAGTTCGACCTGCTCGAGTACCTCATGCGCAAGCCCGGCGTGGTTTTTACCCGCGAGTCGTTGCTGCAGAGCGTGTGGGGCTGGGACTTCGACGGCGGTTCGCGCACCGTTGACGTGCACGTGCAGACGCTTCGCCAAAAACTGGGCGAGCATGCCAGCGCCATCGAGACCGTGCGCGGCGTGGGCTACCGCTTGGCCGAGCCTTCTGCCGGCGATGGTGCCAAAGGCGACGACACCGCGGCCACCGCATCGGAGGAGTAACCCGTGGTCTTCGCCCCCCAGGGAAAACATACGCTGTCGCACCGCGTTTTTGTGACGATCTTTGTCTGCGCCATGGCGGTTATCGTGGCGTTTACGGTGCTGGGTGCGTTCTTTGTGCAAAACACCTTGGCGGATGCCACGAGTGCCAATCTGGCGCAGGAAACCGAGCTCATTGCTGCCGCTCTCGACGAACAGCAGGAGCCCATCCCGTTCTTGCGTAGTCTCGATCGCGAGGACTTGCGCATCACGCTGATTAACAAGGATGGATCGGTTGCCTACGACAACGAGGCGTCGCCTTCCACACTGCCCAACCATGGCGATCGCCCCGAGGTCATCGAGGCCTTTGAGAGTGGTTTGGGTTCCGCGGAGCGCGCAAGCTCTACGCTCGACGAGATTATGCTGTATCGCGCCGTCGCCCTTGATAACGGCCAGGTTGTCCGCTTGGCGCAGGCCCAGCCTGGCGTTGCGGCGATTTTGCTGTCGATGGTGGCGCCGATGCTGCTTATCGCAGCAGCGGGTGCGGTACTCTCGTTTTTTATGGCGCGCCGCGAGTCCCGTGCCATCATCGCGCCGTTGCAAGAGGTGGATTTGGACCACCCACGCCGTAGCTATGAGCACGCCTATGCCGAGATGGTCCCCATGCTTGAGCGTATCGAGTCGCAGCGCCAGGAACTCAAGCGCCAAATGGCGGTGCTAGCGGACAACGACCGTATGCGCCGCGAGTTCACGGCGAATATCACCCATGAGCTCAAGACGCCGCTTACGGCGATTTCGGGCTATGCCGAGCTCATCGCAAACGGCATGGTCGAGGGCGAGGGCGACCTGCGCAACTTTGGCGGTCGCATCTATCGTGAGGCGGGCCGCTTGGCAGCGCTTGTCAACGATATCCTTACGCTGTCTAACTTGGACGAGGCCGAGCGTGCAGCTGAGGGCGAGGCGGTGCCCATTGGGTCCACGGAGCCTATTGAGCTCTCGCGTGCCATCTACGCGGTTGAGCAGCGTCTTGAACAGGTCGCCCGTCAGGCGAATGTGACGATAAGTCATGAGACCAAGCCTGTGGTCATCGAAGGCGTGTCGCGCTTGATTGACGAGCTCATCTATAATCTGGCAAGCAACGCCATCCGCTACAATCGACCCGGCGGTGCGGTTACGCTGCAGTGCGGCACCAACGACGAAGGCCATCCGTTCCTTGCGGTCGCCGACACGGGAATCGGTATCGCGCCTGAAGAACAGGGCAAGGTATTTGAGCGGTTCTATCGCGTGGACAAGAGTAGGTCCAAGGCACGCGGCGGAACCGGTCTGGGGCTTGCCATTGTCAAGCATGCGGCCCTGTATCATCACGCCACGCTCGATCTGTCGAGCGAGTTGGGCGTGGGAACCACCATTACGGTGACGTTTCCCATACAGCAGGACGAGCCATTCGCATAGCGATACAACATAGATATTGATGTAGACGCCGCATTTGACTTTCGGGTGCGGCGTTGTTGTGCAATTTTACGATTGCTTCCGACATTTTTACAGGAGAGCCTGTTTCTTATGTATAGAGTTTGGTCTCGGTAAAAAGATGCGATAACATACGGACAGTTTTGTCAATCCGAACTGGGGAAATGAAAGGCAAGCTGCATGACCCTTCTCGAACTGTTCCAGCTGCTCAAAAAGCACCTTAAGCTGGTCATCACCCTTCCGGTGGTCTGCGCGATCGCCATGGGCATCGTGTCCTTCGTTGCGATGGACAACACCTACACCGCGACGACGAGCATGTACATTCTCGCCAAAACCGACGATAGCGGTCAGATGAGCTACAACGATCTCTCGGCGAGCCAGATGCTTTCCAACGATATCGCCACGCTGCTGGATAGCGATAGCGTTAAGAGCGGTGCTGCCAATGAGCTGGGCCTTGCTGACCTGGATGACTACAAGGTGTCTGTTTCCTCCGAGACCACCACGCGTGTCATTACGCTTTCGGTTACCGGCACCGATGCCAAGGAGACGGCTGAGGTCGCAAAGGCCATTGCCAGCTCGGTGAGTACGGTCGCTCAGAACGTCGGTGCTGCCCAGAGCATCAACGTTATCGACGAGGCTAAGACCCCCGAAGCCCCCAGCGGCCCCAAGCGCACGCTGTATATTGCCGTCGCGTTCCTCGCCGGTATCTTTATCGCAGTTGCCTATGTCGTTTTGGCAGACATGCTCAATACCCGCATCCGCGGTGCCGAAGAGGCAGAAGAGCTCCTGGGCATTCCCGTTGTTGGCCGAATTCCGGCTATGAAAGGTGGTAAATAGGCATGGCTAAGGCAAAGAACACCGATAAGCTCGTTGTACAGAATGCCGCCAAGACCCTTCTGGCCAACATCCGCTTTGCGAGCGTGGACGACCCCATTCGCACCATCACCGTTACCTCCTCGATTCCCAACGAGGGTAAGTCTACGGTTTCCATCAACCTTGCCCAGGCTATCGCCACCAGCGGCAAGAGCGTCCTGCTGGTCGAGGCTGATATGCGTCGCAGGTCCCTTGCCGATATGCTCGGCGTCCGCTCCCGCGGCGGACTCTATGCAGTCCTTTCCGAGCAGGTTTCTATTGACCAGGCGATTGTCGAGACGGGTCAGAAGAACTTTTACTTCCTCGATGCCGAGCCGCATATTCCCAATCCTGCCGACATCATCGTCTCTCACCGCTTTGCCAAGCTGGTAAAGGCACTGTCCGCCAAGTTCCAGTACGTCATCTTTGATGCTCCCCCGGTCGGCACCTTCATCGATGCTGCCGAGATCGCAAGTCTGACCGACGGTGCGCTTTTTGTCGTGCGTGAGGATTTCACCAAGCGCGAGGAGGCGCTCAACGCCATCGGTCAGCTTAAGAAGTCCGAGAAGGTCAAGCTCATCGGTACCGTTATGAACTACTGCGAGACCGAGACCAGCGAGTACTACTACTCCTACTACACCAAGGACGGTAAGAAGGTGAAGAAGGGCTCCGACGATCAGGGGACTTCCAAAAAGGGCATCTTCACCAACCGAGCAAACGTTTAGTTGATTAAGGCTGACCTATGCGTGACATTCATTGCCATATCTTGCCGGGTGTAGACGACGGCGCCGCCGATCTCGATGAGAGCTTGGCGATGCTCGAGGCTGCCAAGCGGGCCGGTGTAACCAGAATCGTTTGCACTCCTCACTGCCGTGATCCCTATTTTGATTACGACAAGATGTGGGATGCCTTTGAGCTGCTGCGTGATAACGCTGACGGCTTTCCGCTCCAGATGGGCTTCGAGGTCAACCATCGAAAGCTCGTTGAGCTTGGTATCGATGCCGCGGAGCACTTGCATTTCGATGGGACCAACGAGTTTCTGCTCGAACTTTCGACGCATGCCGATGCGTATGCGTTTAGAGAGTACGAGAACACGATTTACGATTTGCAGTGCCGTGGCTACCAGGTGATCATCGCTCATCCTGAGCGCTATCGTGCGGTTCAAAAGGATGTAAGCGTGGCGGAGCGCCTGGTCGATATGGGCTGCAAGCTGCAGGCTTCGGCGGACTTTATTGCCGGCGGTCGATTTGGTCGCGAGAAAAAGCCGGCACAGCGCCTGTTCGATCAGAACCTGTACAGCTTCATCGCGAGCGATGCCCATAACGTGGGTCATTACGACTGCCTGGCGAAGGCTCGCGCGAAGTTTAGTGTGCGCGGAGCTCATTTTCGCTAATATCTGTCCCTAACGTTCGCATTGAATGAAAGGGCAGCCATGGATATCCAACTTAAGACGGGATGCTTTGATGACGCGGCGTTGGTGCGCCGCGTCGTTTTTATGGACGAGCAGGGCTACGAGAATGAGTTCGACGCTATCGACGAGGATCCAAACTGCATTCATGTGACGCTCTATGTAGACGGCGAGCTTGCCGGTTGCTCGCGCGTGTTTCCCGAAGAGCTTGAGCGCGTGGCTGACGCAGGGGCCCCGGTGTTGCCGGCATGCGACATGGACGAAGGCGTTGCGGCGGGGGAGACCTACATTATGGGGCGCGTCGCCGTGCTGCCGGCTATGCGTCGTCGCGGACTGGCGAGTGCGATCGTCGAGGCCAGTGCTTCGTGTGCACGCGATGCCGGCGCTAAGCTTATTAAGCTGCATGCGCAGGAATACGTGTTGCCGCTCTATGCAAAGGCGGGCTACACGCAAATTGCCCCGGTAGATCACGAAGACGAGGGCCAGCCCCATGTCTGGATGGCCAAGCGCGTAGATGGCAGATAGGGACGTTCCTTTTAATATGAGCAGGACATTGTCAAGAGGCAAAATCGGGCCTGGCCCCAACGATATGGGGTCAGGCCCTCTCCCTA
>CABUBY010000009.1 GCA_902489955.1 uncultured Collinsella sp.
TCATCGATCGCGAGTCGGTCATAGAAGATTTTGAGGAAGGGCTCGATAACGGCGCTGGAGCGCCGGGCAGGCTCATGCTCATTACGGGAAACCGCGGCTGCGGCAAGACGGTTCTCCTGAGGGAGCTGCAACGTCTGGCCAGCGAGCGCGGATGGGCGGTTGTCTCCGATTTCGCTTCGCTTGGCTTATGCGACCGCTTGGCCGACGCGCTTCGCTCGAATAAACCCGTTGTGACGTCAATGGAGTTCGGTCCGTCGTTTGGCCGGATGCCGGTCGAGGCGGCGCGAGCAAAGGGCGAGACGTTGCGAGGGCTGGTCAACGAGCGCCTCAAGAAGCTCGGCCCAGGCAAGGGCATCCTGTTTGCGATTGACGAGGCTCAATCTGCGTCAATCGAGGAGTTGGCGGCTCTTGTCGTTCTCTATCAGCAGGTGCTCGGAGATCAGGATGCTACGGGCTTGTCCGATAGCGACCAACGCGGTCTTGCGCTGGTGTTTGCCGGCTTACCCAGTATGATCGACGATTTGCTCGAAGAGCCGAGCGTGACGTTTTTGCGGCGTGCCCAGCAGTGTACGCTGGGGGCGATATCTTTGCCCAAGGTGCGCGATTCATATATCCAGACGGTCAAAGACGCTGGTCTTTACGTTGACGCGGAGACGGCGAATCTTGCGGCACACAAGAGCATGGGGCATCCCTATATGGTTCAGCTGGTGGGCTATTACATGTGGCGGTCTGCCGTCCGGCGTGGCTCGCAGGTCATTGAAGTGTGCGATGTCGAGGCTGGCTGCGCCGATGCCGTCTCCGAGTTCTATGAAGCGGTCGACGCGCCCCTGTATTACGGGCTGCGTAGCCCGCAGCGCCTATTTATCGAGGCCATGGCGGTTGACGAGGGTAAACCGACGCGCATGGCGGACATCATTGAGCGCTGCGACCGTACTCAGAGCTGGGCGAGTAAATATCGCGCAAGCCTGATTCGCGAGCGCGTCATCGAGGCTGCCGGATACGGTCTCGTCCGGTTTACTGTGCCCATGCTGGGCGAGTACATCCGCGACCGCGTTTTATGGCATAAGTAGGGTGATAAAGGTGACGGAACAGAAGATGAGCCCGCAGGCTATCGAGGTGCGTGGCGCACGTGTACACAACCTCAAGGACATCGATATCGATATTCCACTGGGAAAGCTCGTGGGTATTGCCGGCGTGTCGGGTTCGGGCAAGAGTTCGCTGGCGCTGGGAGTTCTTTATGCCGAGGGCTCGCGCCGCTATCTGGAGGCGCTCAGCACCTATACCCGCCGTCGTCTGACGCAGGCCGAGCACGCCCAGGTGGACGAGGTGCTGCATGTGCCGGCGGCACTCGCATTGCACCAGCGCCCCAGCGTACCGGGCGTGCGCTCGACCTTTGGCACCATGACCGAGCTCAACAATAGTCTGCGTCTGCTCTTTAGCCGTTGCGCCCATCACGTGTGCCCGCACTGCGGGGCGCGTGTGAAGCCGAGCCTTAACGTGGCTGCGGGCCTGTCGCTCACGTGTCCGACATGCGGCCGCGAGTTCTACGCGCCGAGTGCCGAGGATTTGGCTTTCAATAGCGGTGGTGCATGTCCCACCTGCGGCGGCACCGGCGTTATGCATGAGGTGGACGAGGCGAGCTTGGTGCCCGACGAGTCAAAGACTATCAACGAGGGCGCGGTGCTTCCTTGGGGCACGCTCATGTGGGATCTGATGAAGCAGGTGGCCGGCGAGATGGGCGTGCGCACCGACGTGCCGTTTAACCAGCTCACGCCTCAAGAGCGCGACATCGTGTTTCATGGTCCGGCGGTTAAGAAGCACATCCTCTACGTGCCCAAAAACGGCGAGGGCGCTACGCCACTCGACTTTACCTATTACAACGCCGTCTATACCGTCGAGAATGCGCTCGCCAAGGTCAAGGACGATAAGGGCTTAAAACGCGTTGCGCGCTTTTTGCGCGAGGGCCCATGCCGCGATTGCGGCGGCACGCGTCTCTCCGAGGCTGCGCGCCAGCCCCGGGTGCGCGGTATCAATCTGGCGCAGGCGGCGGCTATGACGCTGGGCGAGGCGATTGAGTGGGTGCGCGGGGTGCCCGCATTCTTGCCGCCCGAGATGCGGCCCATGGCGACGGATATCTGCGATTCGTTTTTGGGTGCGGCCCGTCGCTTGGTCGATCTGGGTCTCGATTACCTTTCACTCGATCGCGCCGGTGCCACGCTCTCCACGGGTGAGCGCCAGCGCGTGCAGCTTGCTCGCGTGGTGCGCAACCGATCGACAGGCGTGCTCTATGTGCTGGACGAGCCTTCGATCGGCTTGCATCCTGCCAATGTCGACGGCTTGGTGGGTGTGATGCGCGATCTGGTGGATGACGGCAACACCGTGGTTGTTGTCGACCACGATACGCGCGTACTGGCGGAAGCCGACTATCTCGTCGAGATGGGCCCCGTTGCCGGAGCAGACGGCGGTAATGTGATTGCCACTGGTACGGTAGGCGAGGTCGAGCAATCGCGGGGCAGCCGCATCGCTCCGTTTTTGCGCGCAGAGCCCAAACGCTTGCGTCCGCAGGTGACTGACGACGAGATGTTCGACCAGGGGCATATCCACATGGCAACCGATGCTATCCATACCGTCAAGCCGCTCGAAGTCGATATCCCGCGCGGCCGTCTCGTCGCGGTTACGGGCGTTTCGGGTTCGGGCAAGACGACGTTGGTGCTCGAGACGCTCATCCCGGCACTCAAGGCGCAGGCAGCCGGCGAGCGCCTGCCAAAACATGTGCGTTGGATCGATGCCGAAGGCATTGCCCGCGCAAACCTGATTGACGCTACGCCTATCGGCGCCAACGTGCGCTCGACGGTGGCGACTTATGCCGACATCCATGATGAGCTGCGCCGCGCCTTCGCCCGCACGCCAGAGGCCAAGGCAGCCGGCTACAAGGCAGGTGCCTTTAGCTACAACACTGGCACTCTGCGCTGCCCTACGTGCGACGGCACGGGCTCGATATCGCTCGACGTGCAGTTTCTGCCCGACGTCGAGATCGTCTGCCCGGCATGTCGCGGCTCTCGCTACGCGGAAGCCGCCTCGCATATCCATCGCGAGGGCAAGGACGGGAGCCTGCTTACGTTGCCGCAGCTCATGGACATGAGTGTGGACGAGGCCATCGACGCCACACTGGGACTCAAGAAAGTCCAGGCGCGCTTGCAGACCTTGCACGACCTGGGCTTGGGCTATCTTACGCTCGGTGAGCCCACGCCGGCGCTTTCGGGCGGCGAGGCGCAGCGTCTAAAGCTTGCGAGCGAGATGGGTCGTGTGCAGGACGATGCCGTATTCGTATTCGACGAGCCCACGATCGGACTACATCCGCTCGATGTTCAGGTGTTGTTGAGCGTGTTCGACGGCCTTGTTGCCAAGGGCGCCACGGTTATCGTGATCGAACACGATCTCGACCTTATCCGTAACGCCGATTACGTGATCGACATGGGCCCGGGCGGTGGCGACGCCGGCGGGCAAATCGTCTGCGCCGGCACGCCGGGCGACATCGCGGCCTGCTCCAAGAGCATTACCGGTCGCTACCTATAGGCAATGTGACAAAGGGACTGCCTCTTTGTCACATTGATTTCTATTTCACGCATTGAGCCGCGAGATAGTCGCGGAAGAATGGCAATTCAAATGCGACGAGCCCTCGTCCTCGTTCTCCGATGATGCCGGCATCTATCATGCGGCGTCGGTAGCGGGAGACCTGCTGCGGCGAACGCTTAAGGCGCTCGATAAGGTCGGCGGTGGTGGACTCTTCTTCGTCATCGAGCATGGCGATGAGGAATCGCTTGTCCTCTGCAGTGAGTTCCCGATAGGTTGCCGCGAGGATTCGGTCGTCCATCTCGTCGCGCGCGATTTTGATTCCCAGGTCAAAGTCGCGTGACGAGATTTCCTTCGAATCGCTTGTGAGATCCCAGGCACGGTAGCCTACGAGTTGCAATAGGAAGGGAAAACCAGAGATCGAGCGAACGGCTCTATCGATTCCCTCGGCATCTGCCAGGCGATCGTTTTCCTGGATTGTGCGAATCAAGGCCTCGCGCACGTCATAGTCGGCAATGCGACCCAGATGATATTGTTGGGCGCGGCGAAGGAACGAGACCGTCTTGTGGTTCAGCAACGTCGAGACATTGTTGGGAAGTCCCGCCATGAGCAGGGCGACGCGTTTCCCATCGGTCACAAAGTGCTGATACGTCGCTGCAAGCTGAATCATCTCGTCGAGTGTCGGGTCCACCTCGTCAACCGTGACGAGCAGACCGGTACCGGCCCCGTTGAGCTGGTCGATGATATCGCTCATGCGATAACGCCAGGTTGAGGCATCGTGAACGCGATTGACCTCGATGCTGCCGAGCGGTGCAATTCCGAGGCCGGTGACTTCGAAGTGGTAGGACGAGTCGATGAGATGGGCTGCGGCGCGTTTCGTCCCGAACTCGATTTCCTCAAGCATTCCCGGGAGCGCGGTCGTCTTTACGGCTATCCAGCCGTGGGATTCCGCCCTTGTCGCGAGCGATGACATGAGAGCGGTTTTACCGGTTCCACGCGCGCCTGAGAAGATCGAGGTCAATTCTGGGCGCCTGCGCTGGCTCAAGAAGGCGCGGTCCAAATCCCGAATAATCTGTTGTCTGCCAGCGAGATGGGCAGGAACCTCACCAAAACTGGGGGTAAACGGGTTCTCGAGATATTTCACACGGCTCTCCTTTCACACCGCCGTTTAACTTCATTTTACTTTAGTTAATTCTGATTAAAAGTGAGGGCCTTTATCTAGAGCATCAATTAGGCGTGTGTGCCATCGACGTGGCGCTCGAAAGTGGCAAAAGGATAGTCCCTTTGTCACATTCCCGGAAAGCCTGCCTGGCGTAGGGCCTCGTAGAGGACGATGGCGGCGCTGTTGGAGAGGTTGAGCGCGCTGATGCGGTAGTCGTCGGGGTTAACGAAGTTGCCGCAGATATCCTGCTGCAGGATGGCCTCGTGGCTGTCCTCGGTATGCCCGAGCGATTCCTCGTGGGCTTCCCAGGCCTCGGCGTTATCGAGTGAGTCGCAATCGCGCAGCATTGGGATGCGCTCGCAGCGCTCGGGCGCCGCGGCAAGCAGTGGCTCGGGAATGCCCGAGCTCTCGCTGCCAAAGACCAAGTAGTCACCGTCACGGTAGGTGCTTTGCGCATAGGTCCTGCGCGCCTTTTTGGTCAGCAGATGCAGACGCTCGTCGGTAGGGGAGAGGCCGTTACGCGCAAGGAAATCCTCCCAGCTGGCATAGGTCGTCACGTCCAAGTTTTGCCAGTAGCCCAGACCGGCGCGACGTACCGTCTTGTCATCGAGCGAAAACCCCAGCGGCTCCACCAGATGCAGGCGGGCGCCGGTGACCACGCAGGTGCGGCCGATATTGCCCGTATTGGCCGGAATCTCGGGCGCATACAGCACAATGTTGAACATGAATCTCCTTGGCTCAGAACGAAAAACCACCACGAAGGGCACCTTCGTGGTGGTTTGGCGGTTACGTAGGCGGAAAAATACCCGCTTGGATAAACCTAGGCGCGGTGCCAGTCGGTCAGGCAGGCATCGAGGGAGGCGATGAGCGCATCCTTGTCCATGTGACGGCCGATGATGCACAGGCTCGTCATGCGGTCGCCCGTCTCGTCGTCCCAAATCTGCATGATTTCGGGGTTCTCGTCGATGATCTTCTGCTTCTCGCCCTCGGGCGCCGAGTCGACAAACAGGCCGTTCTCCATCAGGCGCATCTGGTGGCCGGCCTGCTCAAACATGTAGCACATGTCCGGATTGCCGGTCTGCCACAGCGGACCCTTGACGCGGATGACCTCGTCGGGCCACTCCTGCTCAACAAAATCGGTGAACTTCTGCAGGTCAAACGGCTTGCGGCGCGAGTACACAAAGGTCTCGATGTCGTACTCGAGCACCTCGGGGTCGTCGTGCTCTTCGGGATGCTCCATGGCCTCGATCCAGGCGGCGGAGTTGTAGGCGCGCATAAAGTCGAAGCGGTCGGTATCGAGCAGCTCCTCCATGGGGACCTCGCCGTTTTGGGCCTCGACGATCACGGCGTCTTTCTGCAGGCTGCGCACGATGGCCTTGAGTTCGGCGATCTGCTCAGGGCTCACGGTATCGGTCTTGTTGAGGATTAGCGTGGAGCAGAACTCGATCTGCTGGATGAGCAGGCTCTCGATGTCGTCCTCGTCGATATCCTTTGCCAGCAGGTCGCGGCCGCCGTTGAACTCGTCGTACATGCGGGCGCAATCGACCACGGCCACGATATTGTCGAGCGCGAGCTTGGGCTCGCCGCCCACCTTGGCCTCGTCGCAGAAGCTCGAGATGGTGTAGGCGATGGGGATAGGCTCGCAAATACCCGAGGCCTCGATGATGATGTAGTCGAACTTGCCCGAATCGGCGATGCCCTGCAGCTGGTTAGCAAGGTCGTCCGAAAGCGTGCAGCAGATGCAGCCGTTGGTGAGCGGGATGAGGTCGTCGGTCTCGGAAAGGCCGCCGTCGGCGATAAGACTGGCGTCGACGTTGATCTCGCCGATATCGTTGACGATCACGGCGGCGCGGATGCCGCCGTCGTTAGCGAGGATGTGGTTGAGCAGCGTGGTCTTGCCGGCACCGAGGTATCCGGTAAGCATGATGATCTTCACGGGTTTGTTGGGCATGTGCCCTCCTTTGTTAGACATGGCTTACAGTTAAATCTTATGCCAAACGCCTGCTCTTATACCCACGCGCCGGCAAATAACACAGGCTACTCCCAGGCTCCCCACACATCGGGGCAATAACCGACGGTGGCCTTTTTGCCGTTGCGCACGATGGGCTCGGCTAGAACCTGCTGATTCTCGAGCAACTTGCCGAAGCGCTGGCTAGGGGTGAGGTGCTGGATGAGCGCGAGCGTCTCCTCGTCCTTGGCCTTGGGATTGAGCAGCTTGTCGATGCCGCCAACCGCCTGCATCACGCTCGTGAGCTCGCCTTTGCTCATCTCCTTTTCCTTAAGGTCAATAAACTGCACCTTAATGCGGCGCTCCTTAAAATAACGCTGCGCCTTCTTGGTGTCGAAGGACTTCTTGGTGCCAAAAATTTGCACGTTCACTTATCGGCTCCCGTTCTAACGAATGAAGTTGGTGCGGGCGCGATCGGCTTCGGGGGCTTCGATGCCGGTGGCCTGTCCTGCCTCGATGCAACGCAGGAGCCATGCCATGTTTTTACCGATGTTTCGCATGGTAGCAAGGCCCTCGGCGTCCTGGGCAGCCTCGCCCGGCATGGCGCCAAAGACGTTGTTCCAGTACGTGGAGGCGACCACGGGCATCTGGTTGATGGTGAAGTACTTGTTGAGTACATCGAACGTGGTCGACGTGCCGCCGCGGCGGGCAACGGCGACAGCGGCGCCCGGCTTGTGCGCAAAGGCCTTGCTGCCAGCATAAAACGCGCGGTCGAGGGCCGAGAGGATGCGGCCGCTGGGGTGTGCGTAGTAGACGGGGGAGCCAAAGACAAAGCCGTCGGCCTGCTCGGCGGCGGCAATGAGCTCGTTCACCACGTCGTCATCAAAGGTGCATCGACCGCCAAGCTTGCCGCACTGGCCGCAACCGATGCAATCGCGGATGGGCTTGGCGCCCAGCTGAAACACCTCGGTATCAATGCCCTCGGCGTTGAGTTGCTCGGCGACCTCGGCGAGTGCGCGGGCGGTGTTGCCGTTTGCCTTGGGGCTGCCATTGACTAAAAGAACCTTCATCACAAACTCCCTCTGCTTTTGGTGACTTCTGCGGAGGATTATCGCACGAGAGGGCAGATGGCGTGGGGCGCGGTGCGAAACGGTTTGTGTTTCACATCGCGCCCCGTGGTGCTAGTCCAGCTTGGTGCCCGGTACTTGCGGCGCCTCTTTAAGCAGCGCTTTGAGTTCATTCAAAATGGAAACGGGCTGTCGGTCGACGGCGTCCAGATGAAGCGTAGCCACGCGAATGGGCGGCTGGTATTCAAGTGATCCGATGAGCACAGGCGAACCCAGGAACCGCTCGATCTCCTCTGCAATCGCGTTGGTCTCTTCGGGATCAAGGTCGTCGAAAAGCGCCACGAATGTCGGTCCTGTTGAGCGGAACAGGCGGCCCTTGCCGCGCGAACAATCCATGAGGCAGGCGGCGCTTTCGGCGAGCACGCGGTCGCCTGCATCGAATCCAAAGCGGGCATTGACCTGAGCGATATCGTCGATTTTAATGGCGACCAAGCCCGCCTTGCGCGCGACGCGACGCATTTCGCCAATGGCGTTGACCAGGGCGTGGATGTCGCCCGTGCCGGTCACGGAATCGGTCGTATCTGCCAAGCTGCGGTTGATAATCATGCCCACGTACATGTTGGGCTCGGTATCGGTGCCGTCCAAGCGGTAGCCCGTGCAGTCGCAAAGCACGTATGCTTCGGTGGCATCCATCACGCGATACTGCATGTAGTGGAAGTGCCACGTACCGTTTATCACCATATCGAGCTCGGCGCGTACGTTGTCGCGGTCCTCGGGGTGAACGCGGGCAAGCCACAAGTCGAGTGAGTTGTAGGGATGCTGGGAGGGCAGGTCAAAATCGCGTACGGCATTAACCGACCATTGCGATTCGCCCGTATCGAGATTGATGATGAACGGATAGCGCGTCTCGGAGCTCATGGAGATCGCTTGGAACACCCGGTCGTTGCACGGAAGCTGCTCGGCAATTGGGTGTTGCGGCGCGCCATTGTCTTTCGGCTGCTGCACACGATGCATAAGCTTATAACGATACATCTTGCGATCGGCATCCATCGTCATCTGGCGACGCGTGTCGCCGGCAAGTGGATCGACGCGCGAGCAGCCAAAGCTAAAGCTAGCGATCATGGGCGCTTTGCCGCCGGAGGTTGCTTCGATTAGATCGGCACGGGCCTGTTCCATACGCTGCTCGAGCTCAGCTTCGCTTGCCGTGGGGGACACGAGTACAAACTCGTCTCCACCGATACGGAACAGCATCTCATCGTGTTCTATGGTTTCGGAGAGCGTGCGGCAGATGCTCAGAATATAGCGATTGCCTTCGGCGTGGCCAAACTTATCATTGCAATGCTTGAGATGGTCGATGTCAATATAGGCGCAGGTGAAGGGGTCGCCTTTGCGCCAGAGCTGCTCGACGTGACGGTCGAGTCCGCCGCGGTTGCCCAAGTTGGTGAGCGGATCGATATAGGCGTTGCACTCAAGCAGCTGGCGCTCTTGTTGCAGGATGGCATGCGTCTTTTGCAGTTGCTCACCAACGGCGCGTAGCCCAGCAGGCAGCGCGGCAACATCGAGTTCGGCGGTCGAGACGCCGTTCGCAAGTCGCTGAAGATAGGCAATAATCGATTGCTCGCCCAGGCGATACGACTCGTTCATGATGAATAACCTCCTTGGGCAGAACAACGGTTTGTATCATATCCCCAATTCGGTTTGAATTGGGGATATAAGTTAGCTAATGGAGACAAATGCCCGCTTCGGCGGTGGCGTTTTGCGCGCGAGCGTATCAGTTGTTATTGCCACCATCGAGCAATGCCTCAAAATCATTCGCCGGCATGGGGCGGTAGTAGAGGAAGCCCTGAGCGTAGCGGGCGCCCATCTGTCGTAGCATGTTCGCCTGCTCATTTGTCTCGACGCCTTCGACCACAACGGGCAGATGGAGCGACTGCGCCATATCGAGCATTGATGTAATGATTTGCGCGCTGCGGCCTTGATCTCCGTCGGCGGGAACAAACGTGCGGTCGAGCTTGATAACGTCGACGTTGACGTTCTTGAGCATCGCGAGCGTGGACTGGCCGGTGCCAAAGTCGTCCATATAGGTTGAGAAGCCGCGGGTGTGCAGGTCGGCAGTCAGTTTATCCACGGCCTCGGATTCTCCCGTATAGGCTGTCTCGGTGATCTCGATGCGCATGAGTTCGGGCGGTAGGTTGTATTGGGCGGCAAGTGCTCCCATATGTTCGGCAACATCGCAGGCAAGGATATCCACGCGCGACACATTGAGCGAGATCGGAACCACGCGAAGCCCCCGGTCGATGCGCTCGCGCAGCCACGAGGCGACGCCCTGCCAAATGTACTTGTCGAGCGTCACTACAAAGCCGCTTTCCTCGAGTGCGGGGATAAACGTTACAGGCGAAATGAGGGAACCGTCCTTGCCAATCCAGCGCGTGAGCGCCTCGGCGCCAACGATCTCGCCAGTTTCCATGTCGACCTGGGGCTGCAGGTAGTAGGTAATGCGGCCGTTTGAGAACGCATACTGGAATTCGGTCAGCGTGCGGTGGAACGCGGTTTCGTGCTCGTACTCCTCGGGGCGGAAAATGGCGACGCGCTCCTTAAAGTCGTTTTTTGCGCGCCGATTGGTAAACATGGCCTTGGCCTGCGCGTCGATGGTGATTTCCTCGTTGGGGTCGATGGGGCAAACGCCCATGGACGGCCAGAAACCCACGCCGTCATCATGCTTGGCCACGGCGGCGCGAACGCGGTTATAGATTTGATGGACGGTGTCGTGCTCAAAGGGGATGAGAATGCAAAAGTCATCTTGGCCCCAGTATCCTGCGACGCCCATCTCGGCATTCTCGATGTCTTTGAGGACCGTGCCCACATCGGCGAGCACGCGGTCGCCCTCGGCCTGTCCGTGCCATTCGTTAAACAGTCGCATATGACCCATGTCGACGGTGGCGATACACCAAGCGCCGTCGCGCCCTGTCCTCAGAAATGCGTTGGCACGCCGCATAAACTCGCTGGGTCGATAGAGGCCCGTGAGCGTATCGATGCGTTCGGCGACGGCGCTTTTACGCTCAATTTCGGGTATGGGGAGGCTGTCGTTGGGGGCAAGCCCGCCGGCGGCGCGAAGACGACGGTCGAGTTCGCCTAAAACAGCGGTCGCTTGATTGATTAAGCGCTCGTAAAAGGCCGGGACGACAAGACAGACGGGGGTAATGGTGTCGTTCGCGATTCGAACAGGAGCGAAAACGGCCTCTTTAAGATGATGGGTCAGTTGCTCGAATGCCTCGTGGTCCAGATCGTTGCTGAGCACGACGAACTGGGCGTTTCGCGAGCGGAAGACGCGACTTCTGCCGCGGGTGATCGATAACATGCGGCCTGCGTATTCGGCGAGCATGTTGTCGACAGCCTCGGCCCCGTAGAGCTCGTTGAACTTTGCCGTGCCACAAACGCGGACCGCTATAAGCCCCGTCTCGCAACGGTCGCGACGGCAGGCATCGATAGCGTTGATCAGCATACGCTGCGTTCCGAGGCCCGTGGCGGCGTCGACGGTCTCGGCGAGTGAGTGGTTGACGAGCTCGCCGACATAGAGCGAGGGGGTATTTCCGTCGCCGTCGATGCGAAACCCGCGAGCGCGGCAGAGGACGTAGTCGCCCGCGGCATTGCGCATGCGGTACTGCATGACGCGGCGGTGTTTGGAGCCATTATAGATTTGGTCGATGTCGTTGATGTAGGCCTCAAGGTCATCGGGGTGGACGCGCGTTTTCCAGTAATCGTGGCAGTTGTCTACATGCTCAGAAGGAAGACCGAGATCGCGCGAGGCGCCTTGTGACCAAAGGGTGCGATGTTTGTCCAAGTTCTCGATAAAGCAATAACGGCCTTCGTTGAGCATCGAAAAGGCGTCAAAAACGCGATCGCTTATTTCGAAGTCGTCGGTGTGGACTTGCGCGATATTGCGTCGATCAAGATGCATGGCATGGCGTAGCTTGTAGTCGTACATGCGATGGTCGGCATCGAGTGTCATGCGATTGGAGACTTCACCCAGGGCGGGGTCGGCGTGCGACACTCCGTAGCTAAACGAGTGAGGCATCTCGGAATCGTTGTTTTTGAGTAGGACCGTTCGGCAGTGTTCCAGGCGCTCGGCGAGGTCGTCCTCGGTCGCAATCGTAGACAGGATGGCAAACTCGTCGCCGCCTATGCGAAACGCCGCCTCGTCCACCTTCATATACAGCTTGAGATAGAGGCTTACCTGCAAGATATAGCGGTTGCCCTCGTCATGCCCGAAGACGTCGTTGCAGTGCTTAAGGTTATCGATGTCGATAAACGCCATGGTCACGGGCAGTTCCTGCTCCCAGATTTCCTCTAGGGAACGGGCAAAGCCGCCGCGGTTGCCAAGTCCGGTGAGCTGGTCGGTAAAGGCCGTCCTAATCAGATCATCCTGACGCTCGAGAAGGTCACGGACGGTCATTTCGAGCGTTTCGGTGTAATTGCTGACGGTGTCCATGTTGTAAGCGGCTTTCTGGGGTCGGGGCGGATGGCGTCGGGCGAGCTCGTAGTGTACACGCGTCGTTGCTCCGCGCCTTGCGTGTGTCCAGGCCCCCGCCTTGCTGCGTTGTTGAGTTACTTTGCCGGCTAATGTTCGCTGTTGATAACTGCTGAGTAGTGTAAACAACAGTACAAAATTATATAGGGGTGCCCATACTATGGGTGACAATTATTTGCCAAGCGGTAACACGACGATGCGATGTTCGATGAAAATGCGACTGAGACGATATATGTTGACGGGTATACTTGTCCCGTTTAAAAACGCAGAAACGGGGATGATCGCATGACGCAGCCAGATACGACGCGCACGGTGGGGCTCGCGCTCGAGGGGGGCGGCTACCGCGGTATGTATACGGCGGGCGTGCTCGACGTATGGATGGAGCGCGGCTTAACTTGCGACCATATGGTGGGTGTCTCGGCGGGCGCGGCGTTTGGCTACAACTTTAAATCGCGGCAGATTGGGCGCGCCATTCGCTACAACAAGGCCTATTGCGCCGACAAGCGCTATGCGAGCGTAACGAGCTGGTTGCGAACAGGGGACATGTTTAATGCCGATTTTGCCTATCACGAGGTGCCCGTCGAGCGCGATCCCATCGACCTGGAGACATATCGTGCCTGCCCCATGCGGTTTACGTGCGTGTGTACCGATATCGAGACGGGCAAGGCCGTCTATCACGATCTGCCGTATGGCGACGAGCGCGATATCGAGTGGATTCGGGCGTCGTCTGCGATTCCTGTGGCGACGCGTCCTGTCGCCATTGAGGGGCATAAATATCTGGATGGCGGCGTTGCCGATTCCATTCCCAGTGCTTGGCTGTTTGCGCAGGGCTATGACCGCAACGTGGTGGTGCTGACGCAGCCGGCGGGCTTTGTAAAGCAGCCCAACAGCGTGATGCCCATGCTGCGGCGCGTGTTCCGTCACTACCCGGAGTTTGTCGCAGCGCTTGAGCATCGGCATGAGGTCTACAATGCCACGCTCGATGACCTGGCACGTCGCGAGGCTGCCGGCGAGGTCTTTGTGGTGCGGCCGAGCGAATCGGTGAAGGTGCCGTCGCTGTGCCGCGAGCCCGATGAGCTCGAGCGCATCTACCAGATCGGCCGCCACGATGCGGAGGCGACTTTGCCGGCGCTGGAAGCGTATCTGGCGGGGTAGGCAAACTGCCATGGGCTCGGCGGAAAGCGCATCCCGGAATGGACGTCCAAACTGGGATGCGCTTTCCATTGCTGAAGATATGAGGCTGCGGAGTAGCTGCTCGGCCTAGACTTACGCCTGCTGCCAGGTGTCGACGAGCTCCTTGGCTGCGGCGTGGGGGTCGCTGACGCTGCAGACGGCGCTCACCACAAAGAAGCCGTCGACGCCGGTGGCCTTCAGCTGCGGCAGGTCGGCCGTCTTGACGCCGCCGCCCACCACGATGGGCACGGGGCTTGCCGCGTGGAGTGCGGCCAGGTCTTCAAAGCTCTTGGTGATGATAGAGCCGTCGGCCGCGCGTCCGCAATCGCGCTTGGTCTCGGTCTCGTGGAGCGGGCCGATGCCCAGGTAGTCGACCAGGCTCATGTCGGCGGTTTTGACGTACTCGAGCATCTCCTCGCAACGGGCGGAAAGACCCACGATGGCATCGGGGCCCAGAAGCTTGCGGCAGACCTCGATGGGAATATCGCTCTGGCCCACGTGCACGCCGTCGACGGCAATGCCCTGTTCGCGCGCGGCAAGCACACAGTCCAGACGGTCGTCGATTAACAGGGCGACCTGACCGGTCTTGCCGGCCTGTGCGATAGCCTGCGCGGCGTCGTCGGTCAGCGCGATGATCTCGCGGGCACTTGCCACCTTGGAGCGCACCTGAATGCAGGTAAAGCCGGCGTCGAGTGCCTGGGCCACTACATCGCCCACGGGGCGCCCGAGCGTGTTTTCGGGGCCGAGTACCAGGTAGGCCGAGATATCAAGGTTGTCGCGGATGCTCATCGTGCTTCCTCCTGCTTTTTGATCTGCGCTTCCATGCGCTCGAGTTTGCCGGTCATGGTGTCGGTAAATCCGGGTCGAATATCTGCCTTGAGCACGACTTCGGTGCGGATGCCCTTGCTCGCCAACACAAAGGTCGCGTCGCGCACGACCTGCATGACTTCGTCCCAGTCGCCCTCGATCTCGGTGAACATCGAGGTGGTGCGGTTGGGAAGGCCACTCTCGCGAATGACGCGCACGACCTCGGCGACCTCGGCGGACAGCTCATCGCCGGTGCCGCACGGGGCGATGGCCACGGCGACGAGTGTGTTCATGCCGGCGCTGGTTGTGGACTCGGACATGGCTTATGCCTCCTCGAGTTCGAGTTGGTTGTCGGCAATATCTTGGGCGGTCGCGCGGTAGAGCTCGTCGATAAAGGCGACCTTAAAGCTTGCCGGGGCATCGGCGACAGCGGCGGCACGCGTACCGGCGACGTTGTAGACGGCGGTGCCGCAGATGGCTGCCGTAAACGGATCGGCAGCACAGGCGTACACGGCCAGTACGCCGCCTTGCGAGCAACCGCAGCCGGTGATCTTGGACATGAGCGGGCTGCCGCCGTGGGACTTGGCCACGGTCGTGCCGTCGGTAATCAGGTCGACTTCGCCCGAGACGACCACGGCGCCGCCAGTGTAGCGGGCGAGCGCCACGGCGGCATCGCGGGCGGCGTCGACCGTGTCGGTGGTATCGACACCGCGCACGCGGCTCAGATTGGCCGCCTCGCCTTCAAGACCCCACAGGCCGGCGAGCGCGATGATCTCGGAGGCGTTGCCGCGCACGATGGCGGGCTTGTACTGCTTGAGTTCGTTTACCAGCTGGGTGCGCAGGCTGCCAATGCCCAGGCCCACCGGATCGAGCACCCAGGGCTTGCCGGCGTCGTGTGCCGCCTTGGCCGCGCGGGGAATCGTCTGCTCGTAGATGGGGAAGAGCGTGCCCATGTTGAGATAGATGGCGCCGCCGCCGGCAACGAGTGCCTCGCCCTCGTCGGGTAGATAGACCATGGCGGCCGAACCGCCCACGGCGAGCTGCGCGTTGGCGACAAAGTCGATCGTCACCGTGTTGGTGATGGAGCCAGCCATCGGATTGGTGGCGCGAATCTCCCCCACGGCCTTGATCACGTTTTGCTTAAGCTGTTTCGAATCAATCACTGCACATGCCTCCTTGGCATAGAAAAGGGGCGCTGTGCATAGACAGCGCCCCTGTAAAGGCGGCATGCTCCCTACGCCAGCATTAACTGACAGGTTCAAAGGATTGGGCCCCATGCCCTCTCAGCCTTGTGGTTTGCACCGCCGGCACTCCCGCATCGAATCTGTTGTTCCCTATACTAGCGCACCTGCCAAATAGGGATAGGTTTATTTTGGCAGGTGGCAACAGGGGCGCTGCATTTTCCCAGATAAAACCTGCCAAGATAAACCTGTCCCTTATTGGCAGGTCGTTACAATAGACGGGATAAAGAATGACCGAGGGGACCTTATGATCAAACTTGTGCTGACCGATATGGACGATACGCTGATTCCTGCTGGACACGATGGCGCCAGCGACTGCGCCATCGAGGGCATTCATGCCATGCAGGCGGCGGGCCTGCATTTTGGCCCGGTTTCGGGTCGCCAGCCGTCCGCGATGAGCTGGATGTTCCGCAATCGCTCCGAGTGCTTCTCGACCGGTGCGTTCTGCAACGGCCAGGTCATGTTTGTCGACGGCGAGGTGGTAGCCTCGCGCGCAACTGATAACGATGCCCTTATGCGCCTGGCCGACTACCTGGAGCAAGAGACCGACGATACCTATTTGAAGGTCTACCGTCTGGGTGATGACTTTTGGGACAACGACGCCTATTGCGTGACAAGCGATCCCGAGCGTGTGCGTCGCGCCATGGAGTCAGGCGGCAACGCGTGGCTCAAGGGCGAAGAGGCTCCCTGTCGCCCTGTCGTTGACGATGCCCCGGTATACAAGGCGAATATCTGGAGTACCCGTTCGCGCGAGGAGCTCGTCGAGCTGCGCGAGCGTGTTGCCGCCGAGGTGCCGGAGCTCTCGCTCGTGTTTCCCAACAACCGCGTGCGCCTGTTCGACGTTCTTCCGACCGGCTGGGACAAGGGCTGTGCTGCGCTGGAGCTGGCGCGCGCTTTGGGCCTGACGCCCGACGAGGTGGCCGTATTCGGCGATTCCGATAACGATTTGCCCATGATCGATGCCGTTCCCAATTCCGTTGCAGTCGCCAATGCCAACGAGGCCGTCACGGCTGCCGCGCGCTGGCATATCGGCGCTGCGGCAGATGATGCGGTTGCCGGGGCTCTGCATCAGATTGCCGCCTGCGCCGCGACGGGGGAGATGCCGTCGTTTATGCGTCAGATGGACGCGACGGGTTTCGACGTCACGAACGTCTAGGGAGAAAGCCATGAAGCTCCAGCAGCTCAGATATGTCGTCAAAGTTGCCGAATGCGGCAGTATCACCGAGGCCTCGCGCCGGCTCTTTGTGTCGCAGCCTTCGATTACCGCGTCAATTCGCGATCTCGAAAACGAGATGGGTGTACACATCTTTGAGCGCACCAACAAGGGCGTCATTGTGTCCGAGGAAGGCGAGACCTTCTTGGGCTACGCGCGCCAGGTGCTCGACCAGGCCGACCTGCTCGAGGGCAAGTACAAAGGCACGTCCGAGCAGGTGCCGCACTTTAGTGTGAGCTGCCAGCATTATTCCTTTGCCGTTAATGCATTTGTCGATGTGATCCGCGAGTTCGATGCCGCGCGTTACGACTTTACCCTGCGCGAGGAGCAGACCCACGAGATTATCGAGGATGTCGCGCATATGAAAAGCGAACTGGGCATCCTGTACTTATCCGAGCATAACCGCGAGGTCATCGAGCGCATGCTGGCGGCCAACGAACTCGTGTTCGAAGGACTCTTCTGCGCCACGCCGCATGTCTTCGTCTGCGCCGACCATCCGCTGGCGGACCGCTCCAGCGTGACGCTCGAGGATCTGGAAGACTACCCGTTCCTGTCCTACGAGCAGGGCAGCTACAACTCGTTTTACTATTCCGAGGAGCTGACCTCGACGTTCGAGCGTCGCAAAAATATCCGTGTGCGCGACCGTGCGACGTTGTTCAATTTGGCCATGGGCCTCAACGGCTACACGGTGTGTTCGGGCGTGATCAGCCACGAGCTCAACGGGCCGGGTATTATCTCGATTCCGCTCGACGTGGACGAGTACATGGAGATTGGCATCATCACGCGCAAGAACACGACGCTCACGCGCTACGGTCGGGCCTATATCGACGCGATTCGTCAGCATATCTAGGATGCTGTGCTCCGCACGGTTCAAGTCTCTTTATGACAGTCCAGACTGATATAGGAAGTATCTATATCAAACTGTTATAAACGTATATTTTACGATGGCCATATGAACGCTCATACTCTGTCCCAGTAAAGCAACCAATGCAAAAGGAGATATCTATGAGCACTTCGATTCAACCGAACGCGCCGTTTCGTGCCGATATCGTCGGCAGTTTTCTTCGTCCGCAGGCTGTAAAGGACGCCCATGCCGCCTATGTCGCGGGTAAACTCGACGCTTCCGGCCTTAAGGCCGTCGAGGACGAGGCCATCCGCGACTTAGTGGCCAAGCAGAAGGCTGCCGGCTTGCAGGTGATTACCGATGGCGAGTTCCGCCGCAGCTACTGGCACCTCGATTTTATGTGGGGACTCAACGGCATTGAGCGCCGTACCTCACGCACGGGTTATATGTTCCATGACGAGGAGACGACGGCCGACACCGCTGTGGTTACCGGTCCCATTAGCGGCGAGAACCACCCGTTCGTCGAGCATTTTAAGTTCGTCAAGGCGCTTGAGGGAGAGGGCCACGTTGCACGCCAGACCATCCCGGCGCCTATCCAGACGTTCTCTGAGGTTACGCTCGATCGCTGCGACGGCCAGCAGGAGAGCCTGCGTGCCGTCTATAAGACCGACGAGGAACTTGCCGACGCCATTGCAGCCGCTTATCGCACGGTGATCGCCGACCTGTACGCAGCAGGCTGCCGCAACATCCAGTTTGATGACTGCACCTGGGGCATCTACTGCGATACCGATTTTGTCGCCAAAACCGGCATGAGCCCGGTCGACCTGCAAAAGGTAAGCGAGCTGGGCGTGGCGCTCAACAACGCCGCCATCGAGGGCAAGCCCGACGATCTGGTCATCAACACGCACGTGTGCCGCGGCAACTATCACTCCACGTATGCCTTCGAGGGCGGTTACGATCCCATTGCACCGTACCTGTTTGCGCACGAGGATGTCGACGCGTTCTACCTTGAGTTCGATACGCCGCGCGCCGGTGGCTTTGAGCCGCTCAAGTATGTTGCTCCCGGCAAGAAGGTCGTGCTGGGACTGGTCACTACAAAGGCGGCTGAGCTTGAGGACGAAGATGTTATCGTCGAGCGCATCCGCGAAGCCGCAAAGTACGTGCCGCTCGAGAACCTGTACCTGTCGCCCCAGTGCGGTTTTGCCAGCTGCGAGATTGGCAACAAGCTGACCGAGGACGAACAGTGGGCAAAGATCGCGCTGGTCAAGCGCATTGCTGAGCGCGTTTGGAAGTAGCGCTACCGTTTGCAGGTGACGGCGGGTGCGAGACATGGCGTATCACGTACAATGGTTCGGATCGTATCGTTCGGGCAGGTTATCCGATATGCCTGATCGCCCTTCCATCATGAAAGGACTTCCATGTCCCAATCCTCGACGCCCGCCGTCACCGATGCCATCTACGATGCATCGTCGCTCGGCCGCCCGCGCATGTTTGTGTTGGGTTTGCAACACATGTTTGCGATGTTCGGAGCCACGGTGCTCGTGCCTGTGCTCACCGGCCTTTCCGTTTCGGCGACGCTTCTGTTCGCCGGCATCGGCACGCTGCTGTTTCATTTTCTATCGCGCGGTAAGGTGCCCGCGTTTCTGGGCTCGTCGTTTGCCTTTATCGCGGGTTATGCCGCCATTGCACCCAACGGCGAGGCCGAGCTTTTGCCCTACGCCTGCCTGGGCGTTGCCTGCGCCGGCCTGCTCTATCCGGTGCTGGCGGCGCTGTTCCGCGCATTTGGCGCCAAGCGTGTCATGCGCTTCTTTCCGCCGGTGGTGACCGGCCCCATCGTCATTTCCATCGGCCTGATCCTGGCGAGCTCTGCCATTGCCAACTGCCAGACCAACTGGCTTGTTGCCGTTGTCGCTGTGGCCGTGATCGTCATCTGCAACATCTGGGGCCGCGGCATGGTCAAGATCGTGCCGATTTTGCTGGGCGTTGTGGTGAGCTATGCTGTCGCGGCGGTGCTGGGCGAGGTTGATTTTTCGGGCGTTGCCGCCGCTCCGTGGGTCGGTCTGCCCATCGTGTGGGACAACACCGTGTTTGCGCTCTTTGGCCCGCAGTTCGATAGCGGTCTTGCCACGACGGCTATCATCACCATCATGCCGCTGGCCTTTGCGACCATGATTGAGCACATTGGCGATATCTCCGCCATTGGCTCTACCTGCGAACGCAATTACATTGCCGATCCCGGTCTGCACCGTACCCTGCTCGGCGATGGCCTGGCGACCATCTTGGCGTCGCTCTTTGGCGCTCCGGCCAACACCACGTATGGCGAGAACACCGGCGTGCTTGCGCTTACGCGTGTGTTCGACCCGCGTGTGATTCGCATTGCCGCCTGCTGCGCCATCGTGCTTTCGTTCTGCCCCAAGTTTGCTGCTGTAATCGCTGCTATGCCGGCGTGCGTTATCGGCGGTGTGTCACTCGTGCTCTACGGCATGATCAGCGCCGTTGGCGTGCGTAACCTCATCGAGAACCAGGTTGATTTCCAGAACAACCGCAACGTGCTGGTGGCGGCTCTGGTGCTCGTGCTTTCGCTCGGCATTGCCTACAGTACCGCCGGTGCCATCGTTCTGGAGCTGGGCGGCGTGACGATTTCGCTTTCGGGCCTTGCCGTGGGCTCGCTGGTGGGCATTGTGCTCAACGCCATCCTGCCCGGTAATGACTTTGAGTTCGATACTTCCGAGCTTGAGGAGACTGCTGAATAGTAGCTGCGTTCAGCCAAATTAAAAATGGCGTCCATGCGTATGTACGCGTGGACGCCATTTTTAATGCGTCAGTATCCAGTGGATGCCGCGCGCCATGCGCAGGTCAGTTTGGGCAAAGTGATTGCCGGGGTTGAGCTCCAGCGTTGTTGGAATGTCACGCTCGATAAACAGCTCTTCCATCGCACGCGTATCGTCGAGTACGTGCCGCATCATGCGGTTGGGCGTCTTGGTTTCCTTTTTACCGAGCGACAGATAGGCGGCGTCGGGCGTGGCTGTCATCGTGCGCTCGCGCGCGTAGTCGATAAAGCCGGGGAACCACAGCGACCCCGATGCACTTGCCGCGCGCTCAAAGACATCTGTTTGCCAAAGTGCCCACAGTGAAAAAAGACCCGCCAACGAGTAGCCGGCAATGCCGCGCCAGGCGGGCGGTTGCGGGAGCGATGATTCGGCCTGGGGGATTATCTGCTTCAACAACTCGTCAAGAAAACCAGCAGCCTGTCCGCCAAAGGGCTCGGCATCTCGTATAGTTCCGTCGCATTCCCAGGGGCTCAGCTCGCGATTCCAATCGAGCCCTCCAATGGCGACAAGGGCGAATGGCGGGCAGTCGAGCTCTCGGCAGCGCTCGTAGACTTCACTACCGTCGCCCATAACCACAGGGAGATAGATGACGGGCGTACCTTCTGCACACTCTGAATAAACGGTTATCTGCTTCTGATGCACTTCCAAGGCAGGCTTCTCTCGGCGTTGTGATATCGACGGCCCCCATTGTCGCACGCCGGCTCATGCAGGTTGGGCTAGACCAAAGACAATCTCGTGCATACCCTGCGGACGCATATGGAAAACGCCACCGCCGGAGGGGAGCTCGGCGGTGGCGTTGTTAAACGGTGCTGGGACTCGGGGCCTTCGCGGGAGCTGCCATGTGCGCAGAGGCGTCTAAGAGCGCTTGCGGCTCGCCATGGTGCCTGCGGCGATAGCGGCTGTTCCCGCAAGGACGGTTGCCACGATGGCCGCACCCGAGGTGTCGCCGGTTGCCGCGAGCACGCCGGTAGTCTTGGCTTTCGTGATTGAAGCCGCAACGGCCTTGGTCGGCTTTGAGCCCTCAGGCTTGGGGTTCTGCTTGGACTCCGCGGGCTTGCTTTCTGCGGGCTTGGTCTCGTCGGGCTTGGGGTCTTCCGGCTTGGCTACCTCGGGAGGTGCGATGACCATGCTCTTGGCGACAGCTTCGTTATAGGGGGAGTCGATCACAGCGTCGCCCGTGCCGATGGCTTGGCCTGCCTCGTAGATGCCGTCACGGAGCTTGCGATAGTCAATGACCTTGCCGCCTTCGGGCGTCTGGATGGCGGCGTTCTCAATCTTGATGGTGCCGATTGTCTTGCCGTCAGCGCTCATGGCACGGGCAAAGATTGCCGCTGTATCTCCTTCGGCCGTTACCTTGCTGCGGATGATCGAGATGACTGCGGGTGTGACGCCCTCGCTGGTCTGGGCGATGATGCCGATGTTCTCGCCTTGGGGCTCGGGGCTCGTCTCACCATCTTGGTTTTCGCTGTAGGGGATGGGGCCGTCGCCGTTCTCGACATAGCGGGCTATGGCCTTGACAACGGAGTCGCTGATGTAGATGTGGCCACCCTCCTCGTTGGGTCGATCGTTTCTGATGGAGAATGCAGCCGAAACCTCGCCTTCCGCAAACGCGTCCACGGTGGAGCCGTTCTTGACGACGATATCGTCTTGGTAGGTGAAGAGGGCAATGGCGTCACCGTATCTGCCTTTACTTGCGCGGACTGTCACGTTTGCATGATCGAGTGTGATGCCCTTGTGGGCATAGACGCCATATTCAACACCGTTTGCGTTGAGGGAGGCGTTTGTGGCTGCGAGGCTGCCCTTGGCCTCGACGGCGGCGTCTTTCTCGGAGCTCGCCTTGACCTGGCTGCCGTCCGAGATATTGATGTTGCCGCCGCTCCAAATGGCCTCACCATCGGCTGAGCTTGCCTCGACTGTGCCGCCACCCTTGATGGTGAGGTTCTTGTCGGTTCCGATACCCTTGTCCTTGGTAGCCCTGGCGGTGACGGCCCCGCTGTCGTCAATCGTGATATTGCCGTTTGCCCTGATGCCATCCGATACGCCCGTGGCGTTGACGTTGCCCGAACCTTTGATAGCGAGATCGCCCTCGGCGTCGATGGCATCAAACCCAGCGCTCGTGGCGTTGACGGATCCGGCTCCGTCGATGTTGATATTACCCGTGGAGAGGATAGCGTCCTCAGTAGATGTCACGCTGAGCGTGCTGCCCGCGTCGCCTTGGATATTGAGCTCGGCGTTCTCATTCTTGCCATGAGAAGCCTTGATGCCTTCGATCCAGTCGGCAGTGACGATGTTGTTTCCCGAGTAATTCACGTTGAGCTTGCCTGCGGCCTGGATCTCGCCGCCGTTATAGTTGTTGAGCTTCAAGTCGTCGGCGCCGTCCCACGACCAGGTGCCGGTCTCGTCGCCCGCCGCAGTGCCGGCGTTGTATTTGGTTTCGCCGACCTTGACCCATTCCGCCGCGAGCGAGACGCTCGGCATGAGCAGCGAGCTCACCGTGAGCGCGCACACGGCGCCTACGACGATGCGGCGCGTCACGCGGCGCCAGCTGCCGTGCGCGAGTCCTATGCGACGGCGAACGTCGGGTTCGGCAACATGGGTTCCGGCGGTAGTGTCATTGCGTTTGGGGGTCGTGAACAAGGCGGCCATGGTTACTCCCATCCTCATAGGGCCTATGCGATTACGCCCAGCATATCTGCAGGATGTAGCCGGCGGTAGTGCCGCTTGGAGGGCAAAATGTCCAAAACTTGGGAGGCAATACATCGCGCGTCCGTGCGGTGCCTGGCTTTAAAAGCAAAGCGCGGAGCCGCTCGATGCGACTCCGCGCTTTGGTGTTCTGCTTTGGCAGCTTTGCCGCTACGCTACGAAGAAGTAGACGAGGAAGGCGAGGGCTGCGATCCACATGAGCGGCTTGATCTTGGAGGCCTCGCCCTTAAAGAGCGCGACGATCACGTAGGCGATAAAGCCCAGGCCAATACCGGCAGAGATGGAGTAGGTGAAGGGCACGCCGGCGACAATCATGAACGCCGGGAAGCCCTGCGACACGTCGGACCAGTCGATCTCGGAGGCCTCGCTCATCATGAGGTAGCCTACGTAGACCAGAGCACCGCAGGTGGCGGCGCTGGAAACGATGGTGACGATGGGGGAGAAGAACGCGGCGAGAATGAACAGCACGCCGGTGGTGACGGAGGTGAGGCCCGTACGGCCACCGTCGGCAGCGCCAGAGGTGGACTCGACGAACGTGGTGATGGAGGAGACGCCCATAAAGCCACCGGCAGCAGCGGCCACGGAGTCGACGATCAGGATGGGGCGGATGTCCTCGACGTTGCCGTCCTCGGTTAGGAACTCGCCCTGCTTGGCGACGGCCATCGCAGTACCCATGGTGTCGAAGAAGTCACTCATGAGCAGCGAGAAGGCAACGACGAGCAGCATCGGGTCGGTCAGGACCTTTACGATGGCCATGTTGCCGTCGGCGGTGCTGGCAAACGGGGCGCCAAAGGTCGAGAAGTCGAGTGGTGCGATGAGGCCCTCGGGCGCATGGGTGACGCCCAACGGGATACCGGCGATAACGGCGACGATGATGCCGATGAGCAGCGAGCCCGGCACGTTGCGGGAAGCCAGGGCGACCGTCACGATGATGGAGATGATGCCGACGATAAAGGTGGGGGAGGTGATGTCGCCCAGGCCGACGAGCGTACCGGCGCCAGCGGTGATGATGCCGGCGTCGCACAGGCCGATCATGGCGATGAACAGGCCCAAGCCAACCGAGATGGCGTGGCGCAGGACCACGGGGATGGCGTCCATGATGGCCTCGCGCAGGCCGCACAGGACGAGCAGCAAGATGACGATGCCCTCGAGGAAGATAACGCTCATGGCCACGTGCCAGTCACCGCCGCACATGGTGGTGGCGATGCCCGCGATCATGGCGTTGATGCCCAGACCCGACGCGCAGGCGAGCGGGCGGTTGGCGAAGATGCCCATACAGATGGTCATGATGCCGGCGCCCAGGCAGGTGGCGCAGGCGAGCGCTCCCGCATCGATGCCAGCGCCCGAGAGCACCGCGGGGTTGACGGCGATGATGTAGGCCATCGCCAGGAATGTTGTCAGTCCAGCGCGAAGTTCGGTCCCGATTGTGGACTTGCGCTCACTGACGTGAAAAAGTTCGTCCATGCATACCCTTTCCTTGTTCGGCCCCGAGTTTAGGCCGATTGACACGAACGCCCCCCACTATAGCCCCTTTACGACGCTGTTGTTCCTCGCATGTTGATGTTCGGCGCTTTGTAGCAGACGGACGGTATTTTTCGCATGAAAATGTGTGGGTACCGTATACTTAAGCGGTTACAACGACCCCTATGGAGGAACGTATGATTAAAGAGCTCTGCCGCGACGAGGCTATCCTGTCCCAGCGTTGCGAGGTTGCGACTGTCGAGGACGAGTCGGTCGCTCAGGACTTGATCGATACCATCAAGTCGCTCGACGATGCCGGCTGCCTTGCCGCTAACCAGATTGGCGTTACCAAGAAGGTTTGCGTCTACTTGGACGATGCCGGCGAGCCCCACGTGCTCTACAACCCTCGTCTGGTGTTTGGCCTGGGCGCCAGCAAGATGGAGGAGAGCTGCCTGACGCACGAGGAGGTCACCAAGTCCACGCGCTATATCAAGTGCAAGGTTGCCTTTGACCAGATCGTCGACGGCAAGATGAAGGAGTGCCGCCGCGACTACGCGGGCTTTGAGGCACAAATGATCCAGCATATGATCGATCACTGTCTAGGAAAGTTGGTCTAAGGGGATCAAAGCACCGCACCTTGCCGCTCAATCGTCGCTTGCGTACCGTTAGTACGCGGCGCTCCTCTTTCGTGGCAATCTGCGGCACTTTGACCCCTTAGACGACCTGCGGGGTTAACTTGGTTGAGTTTATCCAGCTTGAATAGTCCGGGCGTGACATTGTTGTCATGTCCGGGCTTTTGTGTTTAGCGCCTTTTTGTTTGGAGACAATGAAATTAGCAAGAACGTAAAGCTAGGAGGCGCTATGTGCACGAGTATTCGATTTACCGATAATTCTGGCCACATGTATCTAGGCCGCAACCTCGACTGGAGCTTTGACTACGGCCAACAGGTTCGCGTGATGCCGCGCGGGTTCCACATTCCGTATTCGTTTATCGACGACGCGACAGCGGCACACGCGGTGATCGGTATGTGCATCGATTACAAGAACTACCCTATGTTCTTCGATTGCGGCAACGATGCGGGCCTCGCCGTAGCGGGCCTCAATTTCCCGGGTTATGCCGAGTATGCCGAGGGGCCGGTTGATGGAAAGACCAATATCGCGGCCTATGAGTTTCCCCTGTGGGTGGCAGCGACGTTCTCGACGGTCGATGAGGTCGAGGCCGCGCTGCGCGACACGGTGATTGTTGCCAAATCTGCAGGAGAGGGACTGGGCGTGTCGCTGCTCCATTGGATTATCGGCGACAGCCAGCGCAGCATCGTGGTCGAGATGATGGCTGACGGCCTGTATGTGTACGACGATCCGGTCGACACCCTTGCCAACCAGCCGACCTTCCCGTGGCACATGGAAAACCTCCGCACCTATATCACCGCCACAAGCGATTTTCCGCAGACGGCGACATGGCGTGGCGCCGAGCTCAAGCCCTATGGCGCGGGTGCCGGCATGCGCGGTATTCCGGGTGACTGCTATTCGCCGAGCCGTTTTGTAAAGGCGGCGTACCTCAATGCCAATTATCCGCAAAAGGAGAGCGAGACCGAAAACGTCGTTCGCATGTTCCGCTCGCTCGAGGGCGTGGTGATGATCGAGGGAGCGTCCAGGATGGGCGATGGCAAGTTCGAGAAGACTATCTACACCGGATGCTTTAGCGCGCGCACGGGCAATTATTACTACGCGATGTATGGGGATCCGTCGATTCGCTACGTGAGCCTGATGGATGCCGAGGGCGCAAGCCCCGATAGGCTCGTGGTTCCCGAGCCGCGTCGTTCGTAGCCGTTAGCTTTACTGCAATGCAAAGCGGCCCTGCGTCTCTCGTGAGGTGCAGGGCCGCTGTCGTTGATTTATGACGTCGCTAGAAGTTGGCGTCGTTGAGCTGGGTGCTCTCGAGTCCGTCGAGTTGCTGTTGCTCGGGCGTATCGGCGACGCTCTCGAGCAGCTCGGTGGGATCGACGTTCATGCTCTTGCCGGCCTCGTTGCCGTTGACCAGGTCGTCCGAGAAGATGTCGACTTCCATTTCCTCGGCCTCTTCAATCTGAACCTCGAGCGGCACCTGGGTGCGCACGAGCTTAACGGCCGGGCGCATGCGGGCAAACAACGGCACGTACTCGATGATGATGGCAGAGTTCTCGAGACCGTACCAGCGCGCCGGGCTTCCGCAGGCGCGGCGGACGGCGTACTTGATGGCCATCACACGGTGGTCGTTGCGGTTGATGTCCGTTTCGGGGGCAAGCATCTTGCGCAGCATGCAAAAACGGAAGTCGCCCACGTTGCCGCGTGTCTCGTAGATAGAGTAGGTGTGATGCTGCGGCGGCAACTCACCCGATGCCATCAGGTCGCCGACGATCTGGCGCAGGTAGGCGTTGATGCGCTGGTTGACCTTAAAGCCCAGGTCCAAGCGCACGCGGAACAGGAAGTCTGTGCCAAAGGTCTCAACGGAATACTCATGCGTATAGGGCTCGTCGGTAACGTGCACGTTGATGAACCAATATGCCTTGGCGCGCTTGGGGTGCTTGTCCAGGATGGAATAAAGCACGTCGCGGTCGAGCGTGAGCGGGTCGGGGCTGTTGGTGAGAAATACCAGATTGTCGGCGAGCACGGGATAGGTCTCGTCGTTGCGCAGGCGGTTGAGCTGATCGATGTACTTGGAGACGGGCAGCAGGATCGTTTGCGTGCGCTCGATGGCGGTGCCGCGGCGCCACACATACATAAGGCCGAACAGCAGCGCGGCCAGGAAGATCATGACGTAGCCGCCGTCAAAGAACATAGTGAGGCACGAGGCGAAGAAGCACAGCTCAATGGCACCAAAGAGCAGGGCGAAGACGCAGGCACCCAGCTTGTGCTTGAGGATGCCGGCGATATAGCTCGTCAGCAGTGTGGTGGTCATGAGCATGGTCACGGTGATGGCGAGGCCATAGGCGCTTTCCATGCGCTCAGAGTTTTGGAATAGCAGCACGATGAAGATGCAGCCGACCCACATGATGTTGTTGACGAGCGGAATATAGAGCTGGCCCTTGGTGTCGCTGGGGTAGTGGATGCGCAGGTGCGGCATAAGGTTGAGGCGCGTTGCCTCGGATACCAGCGAGAACGAGCCGGTGATGAGCGCCTGCGAGGCGATGATGGCCGCCACGGCCGAAAGCACGATGGCAAAGGGGCGCAGGGGCTCGGGGAGCATCATATAGAACGGGTTGACGATATCCATTGCGAGCATCTGGGGGTTGGAGTTATTGGCGAGCAGCCAAGCGCCTTGACCCAGATAGTTGAGGATGAGGGCCGCTTTAACAAACGGCCAGGATGCATAGATGTTTGCCTTGCCCACGTGGCCCATGTCCGAGTAGAGCGCCTCGGCACCGGTTGTCGACAGAAAGACAAAGCCGAGCACCATGATGCCCGAGTGGTTGATGGGCGAGAACAGGAACATGATGCCGCGGATGGGGTTGAGCGCGCGCAGGATGGACGGGTTGCCGAGCATGTTGAACAGACCGGCGCCAGCCAAGAACAGGAACCACAGCGTCATGAGCGGGCCGAACAGCTTGCCGATCGACGAGGTACCGGCGCGTTGCATGGCAAACAGGCCGCAGATAATGATGATGGTGATGATGATTACATTGGTCTGGCCGTCACCCAAAAGCGCATGGCCCCACTCGATAGTGCGCAAGCCCTCGATGGCCGTGGTAACCGTGACGGCGGGGG